>NZ_CAXSVC010000008.1:0-206266 GCF_964240755.1 Bacteroides sp. HPS0048
ATCGTTTGGGAAGAGGATGTTTTCATGATGCAAAAATAAGAATTTTAACGCAATCCCCCAAGGTTTCAGACTGAGCCAATGTCACCTTTATCATAGTCGCACAAACTCCCCTATTATTTATAACACCCGTCCAATCTTGCCTCATCAGTGTGCTATAACCACCATTTCCGGACATATTGAATATCACAAGACATAAAAAAAATACTTCCTTTTAAAATATTCCTTCTCCACATTCGTCTACCAAAACAGATGGTATACCTCGACAACAAATTTAGTAACCCTAAACTTTTTACAAGTATGTTTGGATTAAAGCAGTGCTTCACCTGAGAAAACGGTTAGCCCGGTTATACGGAGAACTTCTGGACAGTGAATGATTTTTTGACATAAGCCAAGTCATTTTCCAATTCTATTAGCTACTTTTGCGCAATACCAATTAACATGAAGGTAAAATGGAAAAGAAAACAATTGTAGCACGTGTTGAGGTGCTCCCTGGCAAAGAACAGGAATTTATCAGTAAAGCTGAACCGTTAATACAGGAAACAAGAAATGAAGAAGGTAATATCAGTTACAATCTTTATCAAAATCCGACTAATCCGGTAGCATTCATTTTCTACGAAGAATACAAAGACCAAGATGCAATAGATGTACATGCTGTATCTACACATTTCCGGACATTCGGGAAAGCCATAAAAGGGTTGTTAGCTTCAGAACTGATCATCGAATCATTTTAAACAAGTTATTCAGCCATAGCTAATGTTAGTACGCTTATACGTACCCTATCCGCTTTCTCAAAAGCAGAAGCACAGGCTACGGTAGTAGCTCCCGTGGTAAGTACATCATCAATAATGAGTATATGCTTTCCCACGAAAAACTCCGGAGTAACAAGATGAAAAATACCGTCCACATTTTCCCAACGTTCAAACAAAGACTTACGGGTTTGTGTTTCGGTATTCTTCTCACGTACCACACCGGAGGTTTCTACCGGTATGGAAGTTATGGCAGAAATTCCGCGAGCTATCCATTCACTTTGATTATAGCCACGTAATTTTTGCTTTTTCTTATGAAGTGGTACAGGAACAATCACATCTACTCCTTCAAAAAAGCCGGAAGAGAGTAATTCTGCTGCCATATAACGCCCCATCGCTTCTCCTATTTCTTTTTGACCGCCATACTTCAATTGATGAATAATATGACAAAAATCACTTCCCCGTTGATAAAAGAAATAAGCCGTAGCTCTTTCCAGAGGAATTTTTCCCAAAAACAACTGCTCTACCAGATTGTTTTTAATCCGATGGTATCCCGTACGGGGTAATCCTATGTTACAGCGGGTACATAAACACTCCTCCCCTTTTGCCAACGGACCACCACATACCAAACAACAACGTGGAAAAAAAAGAGAAAGAAAAGAGCTAAACCAGTCTCCCATGGCACTTAATGATTAAAAAGCCCCTCCGGTGGAAGTTCTTTTACCAGACTCTGCAGGAGTGAATGGATACTTCCGTTCGTTGCAATAATATGGTGTCCTTCTATAAAATGTTTATTCCCATAAAAATCGGTCACCTCTCCACCTGCTTCCAATACGATCAATGCAGCTGCAGCATAATCCCATTTACCAATAAATGCTTCCAGCCAACCTTCAAAGCGTCCGGCAGCTACATAGCAAATAGCAGCAGCGGCAGAACCATTCATACGAATACCACCTACTCTGCCATAAAGATTATCTAACAGATGTAGCGCCGTCTGTTTGTACGCTTTGTCATTGTAAGGCAGTTCTATGATAAGAAAAGAATTGGTTATATCCCGGACTTCCGAAACTTGCAACTGTACGCCATTCAACCAGGCCTTCCCTCCTTTCCAGGCATAAAAGCACTCGTCACGACAAACTTCATAAACGACACCAAGCAATAATTCATCCCGATTACGCAGCGCAATACTAACACAATAGGGGGCATTATCATGGATATAGTTGGTAGTCCCATCCAGTGGATCAATTACCCAGCAATAGGGTTCATCATTGTAAGTAGCCGACCCTTCTTCAGCAATAAATCCCGCCTCGGGAAGCAAAGCCGAAAGTGCTGTAACCAATTTTTTCTCCGATTCCTTATCTACATAAGAAACATAATCGTGCGTACACTTCTCGACAACATATTCAGAACGAAAATTCTTCCGTTCCTCTCTCAGAAAACTACCGATAGCATTTGCTATACAGCATACATCGGCAGTCAATTGTTTTAAATCTAACATATCATTTTTAAATTAATCTTCCGATTTTTCCAAAGAATACACCTTCGACATTCCCGCATAAATACCTGTATCAGAAAAATCACATACGATCGTCTTTGTATCCTTAGCTACAGAAGGGATACAAACATCCACACGAATAACGGATTGCGCCTGTGCAGGATCTGCAATATGAAAACAGGAAGCAGAATTCTCTATATCCTTAAAGAGTAGTGCACAACCTTTATCCACCCTTACAGTGATCTTACCATGGCTGAACGTTGCAGCCCGATAAAACACCATCTCCCAAACATCCAGTTTCTTGTTTCTGACCACCTGCATCGAATCGCTATTGGCAAGAATCTCTATATTACTTGCCGGATAAGCAGCCATGTCTTCTGCCGTCTTTTTATTAGGAACCACAATATAAGCATAAGTCGCATCCCGGGGTGACAGTCCATGATCAAAACCCAACGTAAATACATCTGTATCCTGCTCCATCTTCGGGGCAGCTGTATTGATATCATACCAGTTGCCGGACTGGGTTTTATTACTTAGAAAAACATTCCCCCCCATAGGGAATACATAACCCACTTCATTGTGTAATACCCAATTCAGCTTATTTTTATAGAAATAATTTCCTGCTCCTACTGTAGAAACCTGATTATTATCGGATATGCTAACCGGAACCTTGTCATTGAGCAAACATTGATTCACCGTTGTACTGATACTCTCTGTTGCAGTAGAGGTAATTCCTGCCCCCAGACATACAATCTCATCATCAAAAAAGAACCATGCCTTTTTTGCAGTGGTATTTACTCCTGCATAATTGTCCTGATAAGCATAGGCCGTTACACCATAGATACTGTCTGATACACCACCGGCAAAAGTGGAAGTTCCTCTCGTCTGCCAGTCACTGGCAGCTTTAGGAATAGTTGTCATTTGCGGTGCCGTCACTCCGGGTATTTTTGCCCAGTCCCACACCGGGAAAATATTAAAATACTCATCTCCCTTTACTACTATATTGGTACAACCATCCGAAAGAAAATAAGTTTTCAGATTCTCTCCATTACCATACTCACACCGCATAGTACGAGAAGAAGCCATACGAACATCAAATGCATACCCCGGACGTACATGCAACGTATAATCTCCGATAAAATAATGCGTATGACATGGCTTCACAGCATAATCCGCTGGTTTCTTTCCGGCAAGGCGATCTACAATCGCTGCATATTCAGCCGCATATTCCGGATCCAGAACAATCATTCGCTTAGCAAATTCAGCCATTGCACTTTTATCCAGAATACCGGGACGGCTTACTCCGCGTCCCAACACATCATATGACATATATTTACCACGAATCGTCTGGTAATAAGTACCCCGCATGAACTTACTCAAAAGCGCCAATTTATCTGCTGGTAAAGCATACTGGGTACCTCTTGTATACATAGCCACCTGAGTCACTCCTTTCAGTATCTCATCACCATAACCACCTATATACAACTGTACTCCATGCTGAAAGTAACAATTATCATATTGAAATCCCTCTTTAGTAGTATATACAACAGTACTATACGAATAGCCAATAGCCTTCTTCAACATTTCCTCATCGGATGTCAGACAAGCCCGGTAAATCCAATGTAAGGCAATATCAGTCATATTGGCCCCAGTCCATTTGGCCGGATCACCACCTTCAGCTTTCATCCGTTCCAATGTTCTATGTTCAAGATCGGCCGGAATATGCTTTTTCCCCGTGCGCATCTGAATCAAAAGAACCCCTATCCGTTGTGGTTCGGCTATCTGATTGTACCACCAGTTACTACAATTCGGATTGCGCCGGTACCAATATTCAAGTGCAGCCACAATCTTACTATACAATGCTTCCTGCCGATAGTGTTTATTCTTCGGATTTGTATAGGCAAAAACAAAATCATAGACACGGTCAATGTGAATCAACGGTTCCCAGTTTGTACGATCCGTACGACTATAATCTATATCTGTGAATGAACCATCAACAGCATTGTACTTAGTCAGATATTCATCAATAGAAGGATTGCCGGCAAAATCTGCCCGTATCTTATCCATCAACATTTCAAATTCATTTACTTCTCCGGGCGAAGGAGGTAAAAGGCGGGCATTTACCATGGTCGGCAGAAAAGATACTGCAAATACAACCAATACTACTATACAACGAAACACTGTTCTCATAGTCTGTTTTTTATAAATTACTGCTATAAATTGTCAGTAAAGTTGGCAATTTTCCATGAGATACAAGCTATTATACGCCATATTTTTCCTCTTTTTAATATCCAGAAGAGCGTGATACAGTTCTGTTCCAATGATAATTAAATACTATATTTTACAAAAAGTATAAAAATCGGAACATTCGCTGCCTGTAGCTGTTTTACTCCTATAAACAATTAAAACAGAACGATTATGAATGGTATTATTAACAGAAACAATCCTATTGCCGAAGAGAACATTGATCCTGACGGACGTCCGGCGACTGATAAGTTTGAAGATTGGAGTAATGAAGTATCAGAAACCGAAAATGTATTTCATGACACCAAAGAAAACGTTACTAAAAGCAAGAAAGAACGGATCAAAGAAATGGATAAAGTCATCAAAGAAGATCTGAAATGAGACTGTGTTTCTTCTATCAGAAGATGCTGATTATCAAGCATTAAAAAAGTACGTACTTTTATACTGCAAACTAACGTATTTAACATAGCGTTAAATACGTATTTAAGTAGTAGTGAAATACGTACTTTCTTTATATAAAGAATCTATTTATTGGTATACACATCCACCTTAAACTCTTCAGCAGGAAGAGTCGTAAGTTCTTCATAAGGGGTAAGAATTGACTGAATACCTCCCTGCCCTACACCCGAAGTACCGCTATTCGTACGAATATACTTTCCACAAACAGCCATATCCCAATCAGTACGGAGGCGCCAGTGAGCATCATCTTCTGTAGAATTCAGTGGCGAAGTACCTACTACCTCACCAGTAGACAAAGAGATATAAGTCCACTGCGTATCACTCAATCCGGATAAGGTAACCAAACGGTCTTCCTCTTGTATAACAGATTTCTCCGAAGCACAAGAAGTAAACAGACCTATACATATTAAAATAAAGATAATCGGTTTCATAACTCTTTTTTTTTACAGTTATCAAGGCAGAGGAGCATAACGAATGGTCAGCTTTCCATTCTTCCGGTCGTATCCCTGGAACTGTAATTTAACTGTTTGTCCGTTTGCTTTACGAACCACAAACGGGTGAGACTGAGGAGTATTAGTATCAGGAACCAGCCACTCCACAGGACTGGCTGAAAGTCCGCTTTCTATAGTAGAAGAGGTAGAAAGCTTTAACTCTCCTTTGATAGGCAGATCTTTCTCTGTACACGCATATTCTGTTCCAGTGCGATAGTCATTCACAGAAAAACTGTTTATTTTCCCTTCCCCTAATTTCCCGTTGCCAATTTGCCTGACAATCAGAAAATATTTGGGAGAGCGGAAAGACTGAAAATCAGCTAATTTATCTGTAAAGTTAAGCCCTACTTCAATAGTCTTGAAAGATTCAAGTGTACCGTTTCCCTGCATATAATAGTCACCGCCCTGTGTCAACATTAACGGATAATCTAATATGACGGAAGGAGAAGCGGCATCTCCTTCGGCTACACCCAAACGAAAATAGAGATCATTACGGGATGTATAAGTCAACTTCACCCGAAAAACAACAAGCGGAGTATGAATCTCCGGTTCTACCATAAGTGCCTCTGCATCCAAATCGGCAAGACCACCCTCAGCAGCAGGGAGTAGAAAATATTTATAAGGATAATAGCACTTACCTTCACTTCCCCACCAGGTTCCCCAGGAATTTACTACAATAAAAGCTCCACGCTCGTCTTCAGTAATCTCTCCATCACCATTTAAATCATAGGCTACCGTATCATCATACCCGGCAATGGTAAGAGCATGTGCTCCGTCCGTACCGGGACGGGTGATCATATGTGTCAATCCAGTGACAGATGTCCCCTTATAAGTAACCTCTTTCCAGTCAGAGCTCTTGCACGAAAAAGTAACCACACCACCCGGTTCTCCCTCTTCGCCACGATTATAAAGATACTGGCGAAGGCGATCTATACCTTCCCGCGTCTTTAGAGTAAACTTTGAGTAACTTTTCACCCGATAATTCATAGCGCGAAGATATTTATCATAACCAGTCATCCAGGTAGTAGAAGAGGTGACAGCACTCTCATCATTCATATCACTCAATGTTACAGCACCAGCTACCTTCATCATGTTATAACCCAGTTCAGGATGAGAGCCCTGGTCATTTCCTTCATTCAGATAATTCCAGGTAAAATGATAATTGAATATGTGTTCAGGGCTATCAGCAGCACGATCAAGCAAACGGTTCAACTCATAAGTATAAACATAGCGCACACCAGAGGCTTGTGAGCAGGAATTACCCAACTGAGAAAATACAGGAGGGAAATATTTCAAGGTTGAATTATCTACACCCTCCGGGAGTACAGCAGAAGAGGCAGAACGTGTATTCGTCCCCCACTCCGGTATTCTTTGCCTGCGGGAGATATCCTCCTGCGTCAAAGGCTTCACCGGATAAACAGGGCGTACCTGCTGTGCTACCGATGACAGACCGATAGCAAGCAGGTAAGCTATTAAAATTATATACTTTCGTGAATTATTCATTTACGATGATTCATTATCCGATTATAAGTTTTAAGTGCCTCATCACGCACAACTTGTGAATAACGGCTATCCTGACTCATAGCCTGTGCCACCTGGCTTATTTCATTGTGGCGACATGACATCCTGAACCATCCCAGTGCTTCAAGCAATGAAACCTGAACCGGTTCATTATCCGTTTTCTGGAGATACTCCAATAACTGAGGAATCTGGCTGTGCACATTATAATTGCGTAAATAGCGGATACGCCCCAACCGTTGATTCACCGTCAGACTATCATCTGCATAAATAGAACTAATATCTTTCAGCCAACGGTTAGAATTTACTTCAATAGCACGTTTAATGCCTTGCTCTGCCTTTTCGCTCTCTACATACAATGACGGATTAAACTGTTTCTGAAACTCAGCCGTCAATGCTTTTTCCGGGAGAAGTGCAAGTGCCTGTTTTACATTAAATTCAATACGCTCCGCTGTATTATTACGAATGGCAGCACGAATCAATGCAGGAACCAAACGATCATCTCCATTACGAGCAATCATATTGATAGCAAAACGCTGGATCATTTCATAACTATCGGATACAGCTAAATCAAGACAACGGATAAAGTTATCATCGTCATATTCAGAAAGTAATACCAGACATTCCATACGCACGATATCAGACGGGCTACTCATAAACTTATCCAACAGTTGTTTGGAGTTCATCTGTCCGCCATCCGAAAGCTGCCTCAATGCCATAGCCTGCAAAGCAGGATAAGAACTATTCAGTTGTTTCTTCCACCAGGCAGCATTTTTAGTTGAAAGCACCTCATTGATATCAAATCCCAGAGCAACGGGAACAGCAAAATGAAAAGTAGGATCACCAATCAAATGCCCTTCCAGATAAGGATTTTCCATCGCCATACGCCCAACTCTCATACCCAGACCAACAAGTCCCAAATAACGATCTGTCCACTTCTCCTGTAGCACGTTTACACTGTTTGCAAGTACAGCCATTGTATTGCCCTTACCCGAAATATAGGCACCGGCTATATATTTATCTTTATGGAAAGAACCGTTGAAACAAGCATCCAGCACGATAAAACGGGCATTGGGAGTATAGTTGTCAAAGTCTTCAATATACAAATCGAGACTACGCAGAAAAAGAGAATCTTTTTGGGTGATTTCCGGATCAAAACTACCTTCAAACCAGGAAGCCGGCAGATCATCGAAACGCTTACTTAATACCAACTGTATCGAATCAGTATTCTTTCCCTTCTCACGGGCATGACGCATTGTTTCACGCAAATAAAGCTTGATGCCCTCCACCTGATCTTTAGTAGTCTGCGGTTCGGGCAGATCATTCATATATTCTATTTCCACATCTCCGTGATGATGGAGAATAGCGATATCAAGATCATTGCGCTGAAGTTCGGACATCAGGCGATACTTCACAGCAGCATCCCGTTTGTGATCAATATACTCAATGCCATTTTGCTGTATCCGTGTCCAGGGAAAGTTTTCAACTAAAGCTAACTTCTCATCAATCCGGGCCATCATAGATTCGGATACATACCCCTGCCCACTGAAGTAAAGTAACTGATCGGCAGGGTTAGTATTTTGCTTTAAAGCCACTACCTTTTGTAGATAAGCACGTAACTTATCATATTTAGAAGCATCATCAGCCGACATTTTTATACGTCCCGAATAGATTTCAGGAGACAGAAATTGCGGAGAATCCGGAGACAGAGAGTAGTAGTAATACAATGGATACTGCTCATCTTTATCCAGAAAATTGAACTTCAGATCGAAGTCGTCATAGAAACGGTCAGAAGGCACCGATGATTCGGTACGGGGAAAGGTTTCCTGATTCATTTTAAAAGCAGAAGTCAGGTGTTGTGCATCACGTATCATAGGTACCGGAATATCCCCTACAAAAACAGCTCCTTCAATAGGGCATTCCTTTTGAAGATACAACTGTTGAAGCTGAAAGCGAATCGAATCAGGGACTCCCCAACGGTCTACAATGATGTAGGTCTTTAGTCCGTCATTCTCTACAGCCTTAGCATAATTATCTATATCCGTACAAGCTTCCTTATAGCTCACCGGATCAACTACAATAGCGAAACCCCGTTGAAGTTTTGCAGCCAATGCAACAGAGGTTATTGTTCCGGTAATAATCAGTAAGCTAACTATTCTTTTTATCATTTTTCGTCTATTACTTTAATTCATTAAAAAGTCAAATTCACACCCACATTTAATTGATTACGGTTTGTACCGTCCAGAGGTACATAATCTCCCGTGTAATGTTTCAATGTATACTCCGCATATACTCCCAGCCACGAGTGAAAACCGGAAATAGCAAGAGGAACCTGTGCCTTTGCACCTATATTCCCTTGACAGTAGGCAGCTGCAGAGGTTTCAAAAGCAGGAAGGCTATAAACTGTTTTCAGCTTCAGTCCATCAGCTGAAAAGCTGGAAGAAAGCCTGTGATTATACATCCCGTTAAGATAGATGCTAAGCAGACTTTTCTTAATAGGAAGGTTCTTACAGGCATTCAGTACAGCATAAGCAGCCATATATTTCTGTAAATAAACCTCCGGATAATTTTTTATATCAGACTGACGGACTCCGGCCTTCACCTCCCAGGTGAAATGTGGCAGCATTTGCCGCATCCGGTCCATACGGTAGGTAAGTGAAGCATCCGTCCGTTTCTCGATATGGCATACGGAAGCATCTTTTACTTCCCATACGGTATTGCCATCTGCATCACTGGACTGTGTCTGGATATACCACGTTCCTTCTACTTTATTATGCGAAGCCTCAAGAGTGACATTATGCATTGTTCTCTCTCCGGAAATCCGAAAACGGTTCGTTAAAGAGAATCTTGTACGTGCATACTTTCCTCCTTTATATTTATTACTGCTGCTACCATCTATTGCTTCTTCTGTAGATTTCTCGTAACCTAACTCAAGAAAATCAGCCAGATGAGCCGCATTATTCCAACCTAACTGCAAATTACCCTGATAAGCAGTTCCGGTGTATCTCCGTTGGAAGCCAATCGCCTGCTGACTTTCATAATTTCCCATACCCCGGAACAAAAATAATTGATGGGGCTCGTAAGTTTTTACCAAAGTATAATTCACCGATTCACCCAGCCAGCGTACACCGGCAGAAGCACCAATTCTGAAGTTACCCCATTGATAATCCACACCCGGATTGAGCAAAAAGCGCATTCCTTTGATATCGGGGCGAGGATCTGTCTGATCCGCACTGCTTCCAACCTCATATATCGCTCTTAGCCCGGCTCTCCAATGTGCATTAATCTCATAAGAGAAACCTCCATTAAGTCTGAACTTCTCCACATTGTAATCACCCGTAAGTGAGTCGGCTACAATAAACGGGTTATCATCAGCTATAAACAGCGTACTGTTCCATTTCCGGTCCGTCTGTTTACCATTCTCATAGCTGACATCTCCTTCAAAAGTTATTTTGCCAATCCGCTGTATACCAAACAAGCTTCCACTCCACCAGTGTTCACGCGAGGACTGATCTACCAACCGGAAGTCACCCGAAGAACGAAGGAAGTTAATGTTGATATCCGTCACACTACGCAGAGGTGAATCGGAAATTGCTGTCGGATTATTACTGCCGTATTGTATATTGCCCAGATAGAGCACATCCTGATACAAGCGTAGCGAATCTTTCCCGCCTTGCGCATGGCAAAGGCAGGAAAGAAACAAACCTATTATTAAAGAGAATTTCAGCTTTACAAACATGACTCGTTTTTTCTTTATTTATCTACTCCTGTCGGATGTGTTCCCGGAGTAGGAGTTTGTCCACCCAGAATGAAATCTTCGCTGGAGTTGTTTGTGTCTTTATACACCACCCGACCGTTATTAATAGCAATTACTTTACGACGGAGGCTCTTACCGGAGTATGCGCTGCTCGCCAAAGAGCCGTTAGAAGAACCGTCTACCCATGCCATACCCACATCTTCAGTAGATTTCAGGTGTTTATACCGATCGCTTTCTATAGCCGGCACAATATCAATACCATCAATTACATATTCACGTGGAATCATCAGCTGTGCTTTGTCGCTCTTACCGGGAGCCACCATCATATTCTCCGGATCAGCCACAAATGTTACATTCGTCATACCTGCCGGGAGTTTAGCCAAAATCAGTGCTTGTCCGTCTACAGAAGGCATGAAATCCATACCATAGGAAGCATTCAGATAGAGACAATCCATATTAGGAATTCCATTGATATCTGTGTCGGAAATAGAGAACGGACCACAATAAATATCCCAGTCAGCTGTGCTCAAATCTACCGGAGAAGCTACATCATCACCTGTCAATTGACGTTCATTGTGTTTGATAGGATTCGTTGCAACCACCACACTTTCACCGGGTTGAAGAGGATGTTCCTTACCTGTTCCCGGGAAAGCAACGGTAAAGCTTGCCATCGGATAACGATCTAATAATTCTCCGTTTTCATCTACCCAGATAGAAGGAGAAGGAACATATACATTTACCGGAAGACCGTTGTCTACAATACCTAAGATAACTCCATCAAGATACTGCACTTCATCCGAGTTATTATAGATTTCATAGAAGGCATCTTTGAAATACCAGTCTTTCACTCCTGTAAAATAGACTTCTTTAAAAATCAATCCACTACCAGAGGCAATTGCCAAAGGTAAACTTACAGATTGATCGCTATAAACAGAAACTTTGCTTACCAACCCGTTCAGATTGTAATCTTTAGCACTACCTGATGCGCGGAAATCATATTCACCGGCATTCAAGGTAAACGAAGCTTTACCATCTACCGGATTAGCTACCGATTCTTCGGATGTTTGAGTATTAACGGCTGTTATTACCAATTCTGTTACATCCGCCATACTGATATCCGTGGGAAGAGTCACAGTTACATCCACTGTGTATTTCTTTGCGATGTTATCATTCTCATCATCTGAACACGATACCAAAAACAACATTGCCAACAAAGGCAATAAACAAAACAACTTTTTCATCTTTAGTTTTCTTTTTTAGTTATTACATCTTAGATTTTGATTTTTACTTCTGCTCCAAAGTAGATCGGAATAGTCAGGTCTTTGTAACCTGCAGCGGTCCGGTACTTATAGCTCTTTGATATTTTAAGGAAATTATTTGCTGTAAACGAGAGTTCCAGCATCTTTCCCAATTCTTTTGTCAAACGAAAATTCAGTAATATAGTAGTCGGGTAATTCTCTACCCCAAAGTAATTACTGTGTCCATACTGAGTCATCATCAGGCGATATTTGTATATATCCTGATATTCGGCTTTCCACTCATTGAAGTTTCCCTGCTTGTCGATGAAGCCTATAGGGTTGACAAAGTATTTCTCTTCATTGTTACCACTCAATGGATCAACAGCCTTGTAGAACAGATTATTTCCACTTTCATCTTCGTAAATACGCTGATAACTCTCTTTCCATACAATCTGTGCCGTAGTGGAGAAAATCATTTTCAATTTAGGAATATGCGTGATAAAGCGAACGTTCGTATTGAAACGTTGTTCTATAGAACCACCTCCTCCGGGCATCACAGCCATATAAGGATAAAGTTTTCCCTCATACGAGGATCCTATCTTCGAATAGGTAGGCAATGTAGAATGACGCTTTACATAGAGCCAGGCACCGTCTACCACCACAGACGTTTTCAAAAGAGGAATCTGTCCGAAGTTGATGCTATACTCTACCCCCCGCTTGATGGTACGGGTATTGTTTACCGGCATATTGTAAGAATACAAGGTAGTATCATTTACAATTGTAGCCGGGTTTCTTATTCCGTCTTTTTCATAATAAAGCATACCGTTGGTATAATTCACATTATCCACATATCCCGGAACCGAATAACGCCGAAAAGGCATCGTCACAGGTACTCCTTTGAAAGAATACTCATTGGTATGTTTTTCATAGAAGAAAGTAACATTTCCAATTACCTTTCTGATACGTCCTGCCAAACCTATTTCCATCTTCTGGCTATAAGCTGGTTTCAGATCAGGGTTAGAGGTATTATCTATGACTTTGGTAGTCATAATAGAAGTGGACTTGCTCATATCATCGGCAAACATTAGATTGAAACTTGATTCGTCAAAATAAGCCTTATCAGGATACAGGTAGAGAAGAGTAGGTGCTTTGGCAGCAATACCAAACCCACCTACAATGCTCAAGTCATCAAACACTTTATTATTATCACCGTTCAGGATATTATATTCCATATTAATACGAGGTTCTACCATAAACATATCCTTTCTTCCGGCACTCTTATCTATAAACAGATTACTGAGGCGTACACCTCCCTGTAAGGTCAATGTTGTTTTCCGAATGGGTAACTGGGCTTTGTCTTCTATGAAGAAAGAAAGTGTATTGATAGCCGGAACTGATTTGAACGACCGGGGACGAATAGACTGAATATCGTTTACCACCGGAGGAAGCTTAGGATCAAACATCATCCCATCACCCCGGTTCACATTATATTTCCATTCGATGCCTGCTTTCAGGGTCATAAAACAATCGGATGAGAACTGGAAAAGTTTATTGGCTTTCAACTGTCCGAACACATCCAAAGGTTTACCGTCCACCGTATAGTCGGAATAATAAGATGAGCTAAGGAAATAGGTTTGGTATTCGCCACTCACATACGAATTAGCCACCGGAGTAATACCCGATTGCAAGATGATCTGTTCACGACGATAATCCTGCTGATGGCTATAATTTACCATGAAACTATATCCTAAAGAAGAAATCCAGGAAGTATTCAGGCGCCAGTTACCTTCAAGATTGAAGCGCACCCCCATATTTTCATTTTTTATCTTCTCATCCTGCTTCAGTTGAGGATCTGTTTTTTCACTATTTATGTTCTGATAATAGGCCAGTCTCATGTTGAAAGTCAAAGGCCGGGAACTTTTCATAAAAGTATTGGAATATCCCAGATTGGCCGTAATCCGATCAAATCCGTTATAGCGCTTACGTATATCTGCATACGACTGTGAGTAATCAGCGGAAATATTCATTGCTCCCATTTTCTCACTGATAAGGAAACCTTTTCCGGCATATGCCATTTTAGAGAAAGGATCTGCTTTCAGTTTTACTTCGAGCGGAGTAACCCCCGAACGAGTTTTGATAATGACCGCACCTGACGTAAGATTTCCATACTCTACAGAGGGAATGCCCCGGATTACTTCCATAGATTCAATGTTATCCGGAGAAATGGTACGCAGGTCAAGTCCTTTTCCACTCACCGACTGAGCATTCAGACTCGTACCGGACTTACTGGTAGAAAGCACCTGCATATTTGCATCATTCGAAAGTGGAGCACCATCCACCATCACCGATGTACCCAAAGCATTATTATCATTGGAAGATACTTCACGAATATAAGCCTGCCCCACATTATTCAAATCCGGATTTTTAGTCAGATTACCAGGAAGGAGTTGCAACATATCTTCCACACTTTTGGGTTGGATATGTTGAATGGCGCTTTGATCTATTCTGGAAGCCGATCCCATCCGCTGTTCCTGAGCAGTAACGACTACTTCATTTAAAGCCAAAGTCATGGGAGAGAGTTTAATAACAGTCAGCTTCATCTCCGGCTTTATCTCTATTTTCTTAATTGTCTTTTGATAACCCAGCACAGAGATCTCACACGTATAAACTCCCGGCTTCATTCCCGGAATTTTAAATTTACCATCCATATCGCTAATTGCCCAAAGTGCATGATCCGGTATCTGTATAGTAGCAAATTCAATGGGAGCTCCTGTTTCCGCATCAATGAGGGTTCCATTAAAATCAATACGTTTGACTGGAGTATTCTGCGAAAATATACAAAGGGAGGATATCAAAAATAGTATTAGAAAAGATGCTCTTGTTACAGCATATTGTTGTCTCATATTCGTTCTTATCTTTACGCCTGATGTTGAGCTGCAAAGATACTTCAGTAAAGGAAGCAAAAAAATACCTATCAATAGGGATATTCACATCGGAATACCCTATCAATAGGTATTGTTTAAAATGAGGTAACACAAGAAAAAAGAATGTCTCAAATAATTCCTCTTACCCGGTCTTCGAAAGCAGACAAAGCGGCCTTGGCACCTTCACCCATGGCGATAATAATTTGTTTATAAGGTACAGTCGATACATCTCCGGCAGCATAGATGCCCGGAACGTTTGTGCGACAATATGAATCAATACCAATTTCACCAAAACGGTTCATCTCCACAACTCCACGGAAAGCAGCACTGTTGGCAGCCAGACCTATCTGAACAAAAACGCCATCCAGTTCTATTATACGCTCTTCATCTGTTTTACGGTCTTTAATGCGGAGAGAAGTTAATTTATCACCATTACCTATTACCTCCGTCGTCTGTGAACCAACAAATATTTCCACATTAGGCAAGCTTTTTGCTTTCTCCTGCAAAACAAGATCGGCTTTGAGCTCGTCCATAAATTCAAAGACTGTAACCTTCGAACAGATACCGGCCAGATCGATAGCCGCTTCTATTCCAGAATTTCCACCACCGACAACGGCTACGTGCTTACCTTTATAAAACGGACCGTCACAATGAGGGCAGAAAGCGACGCCTCTTCCGATATAGTCTGTTTCACCGGGAACATTCAGCTTTCGCCAACTGGCACCAGTAGCAATAATCAAGGCAGGAGCTACAAATTTCTCACCAACGGAAGTCGTCACAAGTTTCTCTTTTCCGTTGATTTCTACAGTTTCAATGTGACGATGTTCCAATAAATCTACCGGATACTGTAACAGATGTGTTTTCAAATTATCTGCCAGCTCACTTCCAGTCGTATGTGAGACAGATATCAGGTTTTCAATTCCTACCGTCTCCTTTACTTGTCCGCCAATACGTTCGGCGATAATTGCCACCCGCAATCCTTTACGTGCCGAATAGATAGCAGCAGAAACTCCGGCAGGACCTCCACCGGCAACAATAACATCATAGTTCTTTACGGTAGTGCCTATTTCGCTTTCATTGATACCATATTGGGCCTCCAGTTTGGTAAGTAACTCTCCAAAATCGCCACGCCCTACGTGCAGTAGTTTTCCATCGGCAAATACAGAAGGTACCCCCTGAATTTTAAGAGCTTCTACTTCGTCCTGATAAAGACCACCGTCCACCATCTCATGTGAGATAGAATTGTTCAGCGTAGTCATAGCATTGAGAGCCTGCACCACATCGGGACAGTTGGTACAAGTAAGCGAAACATAGGTAGTAAGGTGTATCGGGCCTTTCAGGGCTTTCACACGGTTACAAACCTGTTCATCGGGAAAATTCTTTCCCTTACCGTCAAGATTAAGAATGGCAAGTAGCAAAGAAGTAAACTCATGCCCGTTAGGAATACCCCGGAAGGTAATACCGGTCTCATTTCCATTCTTCAACAGAGTAAACTCCAACCTTTCTCCCTCATTCACCCGACAAGAGATATGGGGAGAGCAATCGGCTACATCAGCCAGCAGATCGAGTAACTCGCCACGGCTTTCGTGTCCGGACGATACGTATATATCAAAAGTAAACTCTGCCTCTAATCCGGCAAATATACTTTTCAGTTGTTCTTTTAATGTAGGGTCTAACATAATTAGGAGATAGAATATAGGAGTTAGAATATAGAATTGGAAGTTAGAAGTCAGGAGTTGGAATTATAGAATATGAGAGTCAGAAGTTGGAATACATGAATCAGAAAACACCTGAACAGATTCCAACTCCTGACTCCTAACTTCTAAATTCCAATTTAGATTTTTCCTACCAAGTCGATACTTGGTTTCAGCGTAGCTTCTCCTTTCTTCCATTTTGCCGGACAAACCTCTCCGTCGTGAGTAGCTACAAACTGAGCAGCCTCTACCTTGCGAAGTAGTTCACTTGCATCACGACCGATGTTATTGTCATGCAATTCGGCTACTTTAATCAAACCTTCCGGATTTACCAGGAAAGTACCACGATAAGCCATACCTTCTGATTCAATATATACGCCGAAAGCACGGGCCAAAGCACCTGTCGGATCTGCCAACATCGGATACTTGATTTTACGGATACTGTCTGAAGCATCATGCCATGCTTTATGAACGAAATGTGAGTCACAACTTACAGAGTATACCTCTACATCCATTGACTGAAGCTGATCGTATTTTTCGGCTACGTCTACGAGTTCTGTAGGACATACAAAAGTAAAGTCGGCAGGATAAAAGAAGAAAATCGCCCATTTACCTTTAACGTCATTATTGGTCACTGTTTTGAAACTACCGTTATGAAAAGCCTGAACACTGAATTCAGGAAGCTGAGAATTAAGAATTGATTCCATACTAAACTTATTATTTATTGATTAAACTTGTTTTTGTTTCTGATGCAAAGATAGGGGGATACCTACCGGAGAAACAAAAAAAGTCCAATCGAATAATTCTATACTCTGATAGACAAAATCCATTATACTATCTGTCTTTTTTGTACTTTTGCAGGAAACTATAAAGAAGAAGAAACATGGAACATCCTCTGTCTCAGTTCAAATACTGTCCGAAGTGCGGTTCGGAGCATTTCAACATACACAATGAGAAATCTAAACAATGCACCAATTGCGGGTTCGTATACTACTTTAATCCATCATCGGCAACAGTTGCCCTGATTCTGAATAAGAAGAATGAATTGCTGGTATGCCGCCGCGCCAAAGACCCGGCAAAAGGTACGCTCGACCTGCCGGGAGGATTCATTGATATGGACGAAACAGCAGAAGAAGGTGTAGCACGTGAGGTGTTAGAAGAAACCGGATTAAAAGTGAAAGAGGCAATCTATCGATTTACTCTTCCCAATATTTATGTATATTCAGGCTTCCCGGTACATACACTGGATATGTTTTTCCTCTGTAAAGTAGAAGACACCAGTCACATTGCCGCAATGGACGATGCTGCTGATGCCTTCTTTATTCCCGTTGCAGAGATCCGTCCCGAAGACTTCGGGCTCGACTCTATCCGCAAAGGTCTTGGAATTTTCCTATCTACTCTGTAACACCTGCCAACAGGTCATCAAGCATTTTCTTTAGCTGGGGTTTTCCAACTGTCCCCAGCTTCATCCAGGGTTTCCCTTCCATCGGGCAAAACAATAAATTCGGGATAGTACGGATGGAAAAAGCAGACTCTAAAAGAGGCTCGTTATCCACATCCACCTTATAGAAGTCAATCTTACCGGCATATTCAACAGCCAATTCATCAAGAACCGGTGATAACCTCTTGCAATAAATACACCAAGGGGCATGGAAATCGACGATACAAGGTTTATCTCCTTTGAACTCCCAGCTATCAGGATATTGCCGGAAATCAGATACTCTCTCTGTAAAACTCTCTTTTGTCAAATCAATTACTTTCATATTATTTAGGGTTTAATTATCATTGTCTTTCTATGATGCAAAATTACGGCATTCCATCCAAGCAGGAAATAGCAATTTAGCTGATTCATATAGCAATTTTTCCCACTATCACACAAAGTTCAAATCTACATACCAGGCAGAAATTCATCCTTTTATTAAAACATTTTCCCTTCGATGGACGTTAAAACCTGTAAAACTAAAGAGCTGTTTGCTATAAAGTCCCCAAAAACAAGTACTTTTGCCAAAACACTAAATTATGAAAAGAAGAATTTCACGATTTATATGTGCCCTGATATGCTGTACGCCTATCATCACGTCGGCACAAACAAGCGAAAAAATTACCTCGCCTGCCAATCTATATAAAGAAGGAAGAAACCTGTTTTTGCAAAAAAATTATGCAGCAGCTACTCCGCCATTAAAAGCTTTTATCAGACAGGAACCTAATGCCTCATTGCGCGAAGCAGCAGAATATATGCTGGTATGTTCGGCATATGAACTGAAAGATAAGAACAGTATCACCCTGTTGCGCAATTATCTGGAGCAATATCCCGATACTCCTTATGCCAACCGTATTTATGCTTTACTTGCTGCCGGCTATTTCTATGAAGAAAAATATGACGAAGCACTGGCACTGTTCAACTCCGCCCAACTGGACTTGCTGGGTAATGAAGAGCGGGATGACATGACCTATTTGCTGGCTACCTGTTATCTGAAAACGGGGAATGTAAAAGAAGCTGCCATCTGGTTTGAAACCCTGAAAGCCAGCAGTAAGAAATACGACAGTGACTGTGCTTACTATCTCTCTTACATACGCTATACGCAGAAACGCTATGACGAAGCATTGAAAGGTTTCCTTCCTTTACAGGATAATCCTAAGTACAAAGCACTGGTGCCCTATTACATTGCGGAGATTTACGCAATCAGGAAAAACTATGATAAAGCCGAGATCGTAGCACAAAACTACTTATCGGCATATCCGCAGAATGAACATGCTGCCGAAATGTACCGCATCCTGGGAGATGCTTCTTATCATTTCCGCAAATACCACGAAGCAATCAACGCATTTGAGAGTTATCTTGAAAGAGACGCTTCGCCCCGCCGGGATGCACTCTACATGTTAGGACTCTCTTATTTCCAAACGGGCGTATATTCAAAAGCAGCTGAGACGTTGGGAGAAGTAACAGGCGCCAACGACGCATTGACGCAAAATGCGTACTTGCATATGGGACTTTCCTACCTGCAACTGGCCGAAAAGAACAAAGCCCGTATGGCTTTTGAACAGGCTGCCGCCTCCAATGCCGATATGAAAATAAAAGAACAGGCTGCCTATAACTATGCCTTGTGCATTCACGAAACGTCCTACTCTGCATTCGGAGAGTCGGTAACCGTTTTCGAGAAATTCCTGAACGAATTCCCCAACTCCCAATATACCGAAATGGTAAGCAACTATCTCGTTGAGGTATATTTGAACACCCGCAGCTACGAAGCGGCACTGAAATCCATTGAACGCATTGCCCATCCGGGTACCCGCATCATGGAAGCGAAACAAAAAATACTGTTCCAACTCGGTACACAAGCATTTGCCAATGCCTCTTTTGAGCAGGCAATCGGCTACTTTAACCAGTCTGTTGCCATTGGCCAATACAACCGCCAGACCAAGGCCGATGCCCTCTACTGGCGCGGAGAATCTTACTACCGCCTGAACCGCATGACGGAGGCTGCCCGTAATTTCAGAGAATACCTGCAACTGACGGAACAGACTAATAACGAAATGTATGCACTGGCAAACTATAATTTGGGATATACCGCTTTCCACCAGAAAGATTATGCACAGGCACGCAACTGGTTCCTCAAATACATACAACTGGAAAAGGGGGAAAACAGAACAGCACTGGCCGATGCTTACAATCGTATCGGTGACTGCTTCCTCAACGAACGTAATTTCGACGAAGCCAAACATTATTATGCACAAGCCGAAAGTATGAATGCCTCTTCCGGAGACTATTCATTCTACCAACTTGCCCTGGTATCAGGACTGCAAAAAGATTATTCCGGCAAAATCACTCTGCTGAACCGTCTGGCAGGCAAATACCCCACATCACCTTACGTTATAAATGCCCTTTATGAAAAAGGACGTTCGTATGTATTAATGAATAACAACAACCAGGCCATTGCCTCTTTTAAAGAATTGTTGAGCAGATACCCCGAAAGTCCTATCAGCCGCAAAGCTGCTGCCGAAATCGGTTTGCTGTATTATCAGGATGGAAACTACGATCAGGCAATCGATGCTTACAAACTGGTAATCAACAAATATCCGGGAAGTGACGAAGCCCGTTTGGCAATGCTCGATCTAAAGTCTCTTTACGTTGATATGAACCGCATTGATGAGTTTGCCGCACTTGCAGCTTCCATGCCGGGCAATATACGTTTTGATGCCAGCGAACAGGATTCTTTAACTTACATCGCTGCTGAGAAAATTTATGGACGCGGACGCATAGAAGAAGCGAAAAACAGTTTCAACAAATACCTGCAAACTTTCCCCGAAGGTTCCTTTAGCCTGAATGCTCATTATTACCTTTGCCTCATCGGAAAAGAGCAAAAGAACTATGATATGATTCTGCTTCACTCCGGCAAATTACTGGAATATCCGGATAATCCATTCTCTGAAGAAGCATTAATAATGCGTGCGGAAGTTCAGTTCAACCTGCAACAATTTGCAGATGCATTAGCATCCTACAAAATACTGAAAGAGAAAGCAACCACAGCAGACCGCCGTCTGCTGGCAGAAACAGGAATGTTACGCTGTGCACACCTCATCAAAGACGATGCAGAAACCATTCATGCTGCAACAGCCTTGCTGGCAGAGGCCAAATTGACTCCTGAATTGGCAAATGAAGCACTTTATTATCGTGCTAAATCTTATATGAACCAAAAAGCTGACAAGAAAGCATTGGCCGATCTTCAGACACTAGCCAAAGATACCCGTAACCTTTACGGAGCAGAAGCGAAGTATCTGGTAGCCCAGCAATACTATACTGCCGGAGAGTATGCCGCAGCCGAGAAAGAGTTACTCGACTACATCGAACGGAGTACTCCCCACGCATATTGGTTGGCACGTAGCTTCGTCCTTCTGTCGGATGTATACATGGCTATGGACAAAAAGCTGGATGCACGGCAATATCTGTTGAGCTTGCAACAGAACTATCACGCTAACGATGACATTGAAGGCATGATTGAAAGCAGACTTGAAAAACTTAATAAGTAACGAAGTATGAAACGTAATCATTATATCTTCCTGGGAATGGCGCTCGTCGCACTCCCTTCACTGGCTCAGGTGCAACCCCAATCCAAAGATACGACCATGAACCGCACTGTCGTGGTTGAACAGGAATACAATCCTATCATTCTGGATGCCTCTAAAGTAAACGTTTTGCCCAAAGTAGAAGAGCCTGTAGTAAACAAGAAAGAGGTTGAATATGCGATAAGTTCTACCCCTGCCTCCAATATCCCTGTGGGAACAATGCAGGCTTATACCGGAAAAGAGGTACAACCGACAAGTAAACCGGGATATGTACGCGCCGGATATGGTAACTATGGTAACCTGGACTTATTGGGTAATTATCTTTTTCACCTTTCCAGCCGGGATAAGCTGAATGTAAACTTCAGCATGGACGGCATGAACGGTACGTTGGACATGCCCTACGGTGATGCCCGGAAATGGGATGCACATTACTACCGTACGCGTGCTGCTATCGATTATCTGCATCAATTTGGCAAGATAGACCTGAGTGTAGCAGGACACTTCGGATTAAGTAATTTCAACTATGAGCCTTATGGTTTTTCTTTCAAGAAACAGAAGTTCACTTCAGGCGATCTGCATTTCGGAGTGAAGTCTACAGACGAAACAATGCCGTTACAGTTTAATGCAGAAACCAACCTGATGCTTTATGACCGGCAACACAACCAATTCTTCGGTGGTGTGAATGAGACGCAAATACGTACCAAAGCCATTGTCAGCGGCAACATCAGCGACGAGCAACAAATAAGTATTGCTTTCAAAATGAACAACCTCATCTACAATAATAAAAGAGACTTTTATAATGAAGAGATAAAGAGCATTTTCAAAAGCCGTACCGTCGTAGACTTAAACCCGTACTACGAACTCAACAACGATGATTGGCGACTGCACTTAGGAGCCAATGTTGATTTCTCTTTCGGTAATGGCAAATCATTTCGTGTCTCTCCGGATGTAACCATACAATATGTCTTCTCGGATAGCTATGTGGTCTACGCCAATGCTACAGGTGGCAGACAACTCAATGACCTGCGCCGGTTGGAGACTTATAATCCCTATAGCGACCCTTCTAACGAAATGAGGGATACCTATGAGCAACTCAATGCCACTTTAGGATTCAAAGCCAGCCCTGTAACAGGTTTATGGTTTAATCTCTTTGCCGGATATCAGAATCTCAAAGACGATCTGTATCAGATAGAAAATAGCTGGATAGGCGGAACAGGCGGCAATTTCATTGATCTGAGACAAACTTCAACGAATAATATCTATGCCGGACTCAGTGCCAGTTATACCTACAAGGACTTGTTTACACTCTCAGGTGAAGGTATCTACCGCCATTGGAAAGCCAGTGATGCTTATACAGATAATGTATCTTCCCCGAATTATAATCCCGCTCTGTGGATGAAACCAGAGACAGAGCTAAATTTTAAAGCAGAGATACATCCCATTCCGGCTCTGTGGTTAAATATAGGTTATCAATATATCTGGCGGGCTGAAAGATATTACGGATTTAGCAAAACATTCTTCCCCGCCGTCAGCGATCTTAATATAGGAGCCACTTATCACTTGTTTAAAGGAGTCTCTGTCTATGCAAAGGCGGATAACCTGTTAAACAAGAAATTCCAGCGTTATCTGCTCTATCCCACTGAAGGAATTAACTTCCTGGGCGGTCTGAGTTTCCGATTCTGAATACCACTGGCATCTCCTGTAACTTCGGACCAACGCAACAGGTATATAAGAGGAGGTGCCAAAAGTAAAATTCGCTATCGTTAAAACACAGATTAACGCTAATTCACGCAGAGATTACATTTAATCTGCGGTAATTAGCGTTAATCTGCGTTTCTAAAGTTACATATTGATAAGCTTTCTCAGACTTTTAATACACCTTTTAATCCCAGGTTCCGCGAGTAAAATCCGGTACTTCAATCAGCTAATCCTCCAATCTCTCTCCCGGCAAATCGCCTTGCGCTTTCTCTTCCTTTATCACCTCTTTGCTCAGCATCGATTTCGGGAAATAACTCGACAACGGTATACGAATAAACTTCATTTTCCTGATTTGCCGTGTTAACCAACGATCTGCTATAAAATAAACGCGCGACACTTCCACTGTCGCCGGAGTTACATCTTCCGGACGTTCTGCTCCCGGACTGGTAAGAGCCACCTGAAATGTACCGATTCCTTTCAGACTCACCGAATATCCTTCTGCCAGAAGTTCTCCCAGCACCAAAGAGACATCCGTCAGGATACCTTGTACTTCACCTTCACGGAATCCGGCCCGTTCCGCTACGATGCGCGCTACATCTTCCTCCGTTTTACCACCGCGCTCCTGCAGCTTTTTCTGTACGGCATACCACCGCACTTTCTTATTGCCGCCTATGACGCTCACTTTCTTTCTTACTAAATAGGGTATTGACATTTTCTTATAAGTGTTTATTGATTAGGGTTTAAACATCCGATGCTTTTCTCGTAGTTCTTCGTTGTTTTACATGTACATCTAAAGCAGTACGACATGTACATCTCAGACAGTACGACATGTGCATGTGGAGCAGCTTTACATGTACATGTAAAACAATGGGCGATTACGACAAAGATAACCTTTCTTTACGGGGGAAGCAAACAATCCCGGTAAGAAAAGCAGATTTGGTTAAAACATATCTTCACACACCCCACCTCTTCCGAGTCCTAAAAAAAGTCTTTTTTTGCAAAAAAGAAACAGATTCTCTCTATATTATAAGGTAAGGAAAATGTTTTTTTCTACTTTTGCCTCCGAATTTTATGATGTAAAGAGGTTGTAACTTAGAAAGACATCCCCCCGGCATCCTTATTAAAGTAAAAACTATGCAGAAAAACCTTGTAATTGTCGAGTCTCCAGCCAAAGCAAAAACGATTGAAAAGTTTCTTGGGAAAGATTTTAAAGTACTTTCCAGTTACGGACATATCCGGGACTTGAAGAAGAAAGAATTTAGTATTGATATCCAAAAAGATTTCAAGCCGAATTATGAAATACCTGCAGATAAAAAAGAACTGGTAGCGAAATTGCAAGCAGAAGCCCAAAAGGCAGATGTCGTATGGCTCGCATCCGATGAGGACCGCGAGGGAGAAGCTATCGCCTGGCATCTTTATGAAGTGCTAAAGCTAAAGCCGGAACAAACAAAACGAATTGTCTTTCATGAAATCACCAAGACTGCCATATTAAAAGCAATCGAAAATCCGCGTGAAATCGACATCAACCTGGTAAATGCACAACAGGCCCGACGTATCCTCGACCGTATCGTAGGTTTTGAGCTTTCTCCCGTATTGTGGAAAAAAGTTAAACCTGCTCTTTCTGCCGGACGTGTACAGTCGGTGGCTGTCCGCCTGATCGTAGAACGCGAACGTGAAATACAAGCATTCAAAAGCGAAGCTTCCTACCGTGTTACAGCCATATTCCTTGTGCCGGACACTGACGGCAAACTGGTAGAAATGAAAGCCGAACTGGCCCATCGCCTCAAAACCAAAGAAGAGGCGAAGGCATTTCTTGAAACCTGTAAAGAGGCTACCTTCACCATTGAAGATATTACCAAACGTCCGATAAAGAAAAGTCCGGCGGCACCATTTACCACTTCTACCCTGCAACAGGAAGCAGCGCGTAAATTAGGCTATACGGTAGCACAAACCATGATGCTGGCACAAAAGCTATACGAAGCCGGATTCATTACTTATATGCGTACCGACTCGGTAAACCTTTCGGAATATGCAACCGAAGGAAGCAAACAGGCTATCATCAACATGATGGGCGAAAGGTATGTGCACCCGCGCCACTTCACTACAAAAACCAAAGGAGCACAGGAAGCGCACGAAGCGATCCGTCCTACCTATATGGAAAATGCTACCGTGGAAGCTTCTTCACAAGAGAAAAGGTTGTATGACCTGATATGGAAGCGTACCATTGCTTCACAGATGGCCGAAGCCGAACTGGAAAAAACAACAGCTACTATCGGTATCAGTACCAGCAATGATGCTTTCACAGCAATCGGAGAGGTAGTAACCTTTGATGGCTTCCTGCGTGTATATAAAGAGTCTTATGATGATGATACCGAACAGGAAGATGAAAGCCATCTGCTTCCCCCATTGAAAAAAGGGCAGGTGCTTGACCATAAAGATATTGTAGCAACAGAGCGCTTCACCCAGCGTCCGTCACGCTATACCGAAGCCAGCCTGGTACGCAAGCTGGAAGAACTTGGAATTGGGCGTCCTTCAACATATGCACCTACTATCTCTACCATCCAGCAACGTGAATATGTGGAGAAAGGCGATAAACCGGGAGAAGAGCGGTCATTTAATATACTGACACTCAAAGACAAAAAGATAACTGATGCCATACATACTGAAATAGTAGGAGCAGAAAAATCGAAACTGATTCCTACGGATATCGGAACTGTAGTAAACGACTTTTTGAACGAATACTTCTCTAATATTCTGGATTATAACTTCACAGCCAATATTGAGAAAGAGTTTGATGAAGTGGCAGACGGAGAGAAGAAATGGACTGCTATCATGAAACACTTCTACAAAGGATTTCATCCATCTGTAGAGTCAACTTTAGCCACAAAGAGCGAACATAAAGTAGGCGAACGTATCTTAGGTGAAGAGCCGGGAACGGGTAAGGTTGTATCCGTAAAGATCGGACGATTCGGACCGGTTATACAGATCGGGAGTACAGATTCCGAAGAAAAGCCGCGTTTTGCCCGTTTGGAGAAAGGGTTGTCAATGGAAACGATTACCCTGAAAGAAGCGCTGGAATTATTCAAACTTCCGCGGGTAGTAGGAGAATATGAAGACAAAGAGGTAAGTATAGGTACAGGCCGTTTCGGCCCTTATGTTCGTCATGACAACAAGTATATATCTCTGCCGAAAACACTTGATCCGATGGCTATAACGCTTGAAGAAGCAATCGAACTGATCCAGGAGAAACGTGCAACAGAGGCCCAAAAGCATATCAAAGAATTTGCAGAAGAACCGGAATTACAAATTCTGAACGGAAGATACGGCCCTTACATTGCTTACAAGGGCAGTAATTATAAGATCCCGAAAGATGTAGTCCCACAGGATCTGAATCTTCAAACTTGTCTTGATATTATAAAACTACAAAGTGAGAAGGCCGCCACTACTCCGAAAAAAGGACGGGCGACAAAGAAGAAATAAAAAGTATATCCAAGCTAAAAGGGCATTCTGGGATTCCGGAATGCCCTTTTAGCTTGGATATACTTTTTTCCTAATATTCAGTTGTTTATATTCTTTTTGTTCGTATATTTGCAGCGCAAACATACGAACATTTTAGTATATGAAAAAAAGTCTCACACAAACATTACAGATTGCCAGTATATCACTGCTAATCAGTTTATCTTCCTGCGTTAAAGATGTTGATTTATCACAATCCGTACCCAAACCGGTAAAAGGTGATTATTTCGACTTTCAAACCACCCTTGATTGTCCGATAAACATAGATCTAGGATTGGAAGATTATCCGGTCTTAATAGAAGTCTACGGTGAAAATCCTTTTGAAGATACCGATGGAGTCATTATTAAAAAAGACATTGAACCCCTTTATCGCGGTATCACAGATGAACAAGGAAAGCTGGAAGGACAAACCGTACTCCCGTCTTACCTGAAGAAAGCATATATCTACTCTCCTTATGCAGGTGTTCCTTTTATTGAAACAGAGATTACAGCAAATGGGATCTTTGCTGACGTCCATACAGCAAAATCACAAACAAGAGCGACTGTAACCAGAAGCATGCCGTATACTTACCCTGCGGACATGAAAGTAATAGGCGATTGGGACATATTCGGCTATCCGGCTTACCTGACACCTAACCGCTTTAATTTCCCCGAGAATGAGTTATATTATATCACCGAGGCTACAAAAATCAAAGACTATTCAAAAGGTATGCGAGGTACTCACCCCGAATACTTCGATCCGGATAATGAAAGAGGAATACCTATCATCAAAAAAACAAAAGTGAATCTGGTTATGATAGGTAAGTATGCACCGGCAGTAAGCAATACAATTATTTATTATACTTACCCTACCGGACAGGAACCTGCATCCGTTAATGATATCCAGAAAATAATAGCCTATCCGGTATCCGCCGGGATCTCCTGTGGCAGTACAGTACAATTGCGGTACTGGAATGAAAAAGACGGAAAATTCGAAGATGAATTCCCGGAAGGAGTTACTATCGGTTGGGGAGTTTCTTCCAGCTCGTTTAAAGACGGTAATGTAGGAAGCTCCGGCGGAAACCATAATTACTATTCAACCGACAAACTGAACACAAGAAGTGGGGATGAAAATGCACAGCATACTATCGCTATTTTCAATAAAGATTACAGTTCAGTGATTATTGGTATGGAAGACAGACCTATAGCAAATATCTCTAACTACACGGATGTTGTATTGTATCTTCATACAGACGTATCGGGAGCTATTGGCGGGAATAATATACCGGATCTGGAAAAACCGGAAAATCCCGGTCCTTCAGAAGAGGATAACTACACGACATATTTTGGAATGCTTTCCTTTGAAGACCTATGGCCCAAAGAAGGAGATTATGACATGAATGATGTAGTGATTTACTACGAATCAAAAGTGTACAAAAACGATAAGAATCAAATCATTGCAACAGAAGATCAGATACTTCCTTATTGGGATGGTGCAGGATATGATAAGTTTAATGGATTCGGATACCAACTATCCGTTACTCCTGACAAAGTAAGCTCCGTACAGATAACATCTGAGAACTACGAATTTACTTCGAGCCCTTTGTTCCAGTTTGACAGTAAAGGTCTTGAAGAAAGAGTTGACAACGATAATGCAATAATTATACTTGCTGACGACATGAAAAAGGCAACCAAACAGCATAGTAAGTTCATTGTGAAAACTACATTTGCAAGTCCGCAGTCCGGTTCAACCTTCTTACTGCCTCCTTATAATCCGTTCATTATTATCGATGCACACGAAGAAAGAGGTAAAGAATTACATCTGCCCAATTATGCACCCACCAAACGAATGGATACAAGCTATTTTGGCACTAAAAATGACATCTCTGATCCGGCACAACAGATGTATTACATAGGAAAAGAAAACATGCCCTATGCCATAAATATCCCCAATATTAAAGACTTCGACTATAAGAAAGAGGAAGAAGGAACACGTATAGACATGCTCTATCCGGAATTCACACGGTGGGTTCAAAGCCATGGAACTGAAAATGCAGACTGGTATTTACATAAGAAAAAGTAAGATCAGCATCTCTTTCCCGGAATAACGAGTGGAACAGATAAAACAGAGCGTGCGGGAGTTCTTTAGTTGAATCATATACTAAAGAACTCCCGCACGCTCTGTTTTGTCCGCTAAAATCCTTACATTCTTGCAGGGACCTCAATTCCTAACAATCCCATACCAAGACGAACAACCTTAGCCACATTGGCAGATAAAGCGACACGGAATACTTTTACCGCCTCGTTCTCTTCACGCAAGATACTAAAGTCGTGATAGAACTGGTTATATTCTTTCACCAAATCATATGTATAATTGGCAATAACAGATGGACTGTAATCCGTTCCGGCCTGTGTTACAACAGCAGCAAAGTCGGCTACCATTTGGATAAGTCCTTCTTCTTTCTCACTTAATTCGATGCCGGTAGGAAGTTGCGCAGGTATAACAATACCACTTTCGGCAGCCTTGCGGAGTACCGACTGAATACGTGCATATGTATACTGAATGAACGGACCTGTATTCCCGTTAAAGTCGATAGACTCCTTCGGATTGAAAGTCATATTCTTACGTGCATCCACTTTAAGGATAAAATATTTCAATGCACCCAAGCCTACAATACGGGCGATATCATCTGCTTCTTCCCTGGTCAGTCCGTCCAGTTTTCCAAGTTCCTGAGAGGTTTCTTTCGCTGTAGCAATCATCTCCTCCATCAGATCATCTGCATCTACAACGGTTCCTTCACGGGATTTCATTTTGCCTTCGGGCAATTCCACCATACCATAAGAGAAATGCACAAGGCTCTTACCCCACTCAAATCCTAACTTATCAAGCAAAATAGAAAGTACCTGGAAGTGATAATTCTGTTCGTTACCTACCACATAAATCATCTTATCAATAGGATAATCGGCAAAACGCAATTTGGCTGTACCAATATCCTGGGTCA
Source organism: Bacteroides sp. HPS0048 (assembly GCF_964240755.1). Taxonomy (NCBI): domain Bacteria; kingdom Pseudomonadati; phylum Bacteroidota; class Bacteroidia; order Bacteroidales; family Bacteroidaceae; genus Bacteroides; species Bacteroides sp. HPS0048. Next base: position 29,826 of record NZ_CAXSVC010000008.1, read on the forward strand.
TATAAACAGAGGTACCATCCGCACGAAGCAAGAGTTTATGGTCAAGTCCTTCCCCCGTCAGGTCAGCCCACACCGAACCATCTTCCTTCTTGTAGAAAAAGCCTTTCTCCAGTCCTTCCATGACCTTTTCTTTTCCTTCGAGATATGTATTGGATTCATAGTATATCTTATCAAAACTAACTCCCATCTTACGGTAAGTTTCATCGAATCCGGCATATACCCAATTGTTCATCATTGTCCACAAGGCACGCACCTCCGGATCACCGGCTTCCCACTTCACTAACATTTCACGGGCTTCATTCATCAACGGAGAAGCAGCTTCGGCCTCTTCTTTTGTCATACCACCCTTCATGAGCTCAGCTACTTCAGCCTTATAATGCTTATCAAAAGAGACGTAATAGTCACCTACCAGATGGTCTCCTTTTTTTCCGGACGACTCAGGAGTCTCACCGTTACCATAAAGTTTCCATGCCAGCATAGACTTGCAGATATGAATACCACGATCATTCACAATATTGGTTTTTACCACCTTATTGCCGTTTGCCATCACAATATTGGCAAGTGCATTACCCAACAGGTTATTACGTACATGACCCAAGTGAAGTGGTTTATTGGTGTTAGGGGAAGAGTACTCAATCATTACCAACGGAGAATTATCATCTACGGCAGTGATTCCGTATTGTTCATCGGCATGGATCACATTCAACAGTTCAATCCATGCAGAAGAGGCAATAGTCAAGTTCAGGAAACCTTTAATCACATTAAAAGCAGCTACTGCCGGCTCATTGGCCTGCAAATACTCACCGATTTCCTGTGCCGTCTGCTCCGGTCCTTTCTTCGACATACGCAGAAAAGGGAACACAACCAGGGTCAGATGTCCTTCAAATTCTTTTTTAGTTTTCTGCAACTGCACCTGCGCGGCAGGTACCTCCTGACCGTAAAGGGCTTTCAGTCCGTTTATTACGGAATCCACAAGTTTATTCTCTATATTCATAGTTACATTTTTTTTCTGCGCGCAAAGATACAAAAAAGGAGGCGTTAGCACGTCTCCTTTTTTGTAAATCTTTCAACTATATAGCTTATTCAACAGCTTCAGACAATTCTGCACCTGCTTTAAACTTAGCAACTTTCTTTGCCGGGATAGTGATAGCCTGTTTCGTTGATGGATTAATACCGGTTCTTTCAGCTCTTTCGGATACTGCGAAAGTTCCAAAACCAACCAAAGAAACTTTGTCACCACCCTTCAGAGCATTCGTTACTGAAGACACAAAAGCCTCAAGTGCTTTTTTAGAATCTGCTTTGCTCAAGCCCGACTCTGCTGCGATAGCATTAATAAGTTCAGCCTTATTCATAATTCGTAAATGATTAATTAATATATATGTTACACAAAAGATAGACGTAAATTCCTCACAAATATAGAGTAACAAAACAATATATCAAATAAAAACATCCAAAAAACACAGCAAATTGCTGAAAAAGAACTAATAGCGACCACTTTTTCTGCTTTAAAACAGAATTTATTCGTACTTTTGCGACCATTACTCAATTATTTAGCATAAAAAGAAATTCAAACATATGATGCCTACAGTTACTAAAAACCTGATAATTATCAATGTACTGCTTTATTTAGGAACCATCGTAGCTCAAAGTTATGGTATAGATCTCGCAGATTATATGGGTCTGCATTTCTTCATGGCCGACAGTTTTAACCCTGCACAGTTAATCACCTACATGTTTATGCACGGAGGATTCACGCATCTCTTTTTTAACATGTTTGCCGTGTGGATGTTCGGTCGTATCCTCGAACAAGTGTGGGGTCCCAAACGTTTTCTCTTTTACTATATTGCTTGTGGTATCGGAGCAGGACTTATACAGGAGATTGTACAATTTGTTGAATATAAGACCGTATTATCCGGATATACTATGGTTCAAACCATTAGCGGAACCATACCGATGAGTGAGTATCTGAACATGATGAATACCGTAGGGGCTTCGGGAGCCGTATATGCTATTCTGCTTGCATTCGGAATGCTATTTCCAAATCAGCAATTGTTTATCTTCCCACTTCCGTTCCCCATCAAAGCCAAATACTTTGTTATCGGATATGCTCTAATTGAACTGTACTCAGGATTCGCCAATAACCCCAATGATAACGTAGCACATTTTGCCCATTTGGGAGGAATGATATTCGGATTTATTCTGATTATGTACTGGAGAAAAAAGAATAACGATCATGGCACATATTATAGCTGATTTAAAAGAAGCTTTCCGAAGAGGAAACGTCTTTATCCAACTGATATACATCAACGTAGGAGTTTTTGTAGCAACTACATTGATTAATATCTTTCTGTTACTTTTTAATAGAAGTGCAGATGGTATATTCGAACTACTGGCACTTCCGGCTTCTTTCACCCGGTTTATCTTCCAGCCCTGGTCATTGTTTACGTATATGTTTATGCATGCAGGTTTCATGCATATCCTGTTCAATATGCTTTGGCTCTATTGGTTCGGACAATTGTTCCTCTACTTTTTCTCGGGAAAGCACTTGCGCGGACTGTATATTTTGGGAGGAATCTGTGGTGGATTGCTATACATGATTTCCTACAACATTTTCCCCTACTTCTACCCAATGGTAGAGATATCAACTTTAGTAGGAGCTTCTGCCTCCGTACTTGCGATTGTAGTGGCAACTGCTTATCGGGAGCCTAACTATCCGGTACGCCTTTTTCTTTTCGGTACTATCCGCTTAAAATATTTAGCTCTGATCGTAGTACTCACAGACTTACTGTTTATCACTTCCAATAATGCAGGCGGACATATCGCTCATCTGGGCGGAGCATTGGCCGGACTTGGGTTTGCTGCCAGCCTTAGCAAAGGTACAGATATTACAGCCTGGATTAACAGAATATTGGATGGCGTTTCTTCTTTGTTCGATAAAAAGACCTGGAAGCGTAAGCCTAAGATGAAGGTTCACTATGGCAATTACAGCCGTGAACAAGATTACGATTACAATGCCCGCAAAAAAGCTCAGTCGGATGAAGTAGACCGTATACTCGATAAATTAAAGAAATCCGGATACGAGAGCCTCACTACCGCAGAGAAAAAAAGTCTTTTTGATGCAAGCAAAAAATAAAGCATGAAACACGTCGGAAAAGTTTTCACTTATCTGATTTTAGCTGTCAACGCATTCTTTGTCGGGATTCTTTTATTGACAGCTTATAGTCCGCATATTCACCCTGTGGTACATCCGGTAGAATCATGTATGGGACTCACTTTTCCCATTTTTCTGATCATCAACCTCTGTTTTCTCATCTTTTGGCTGCTGGTGCGTTACAAGTTTGCGCTTTTGCCCATTCTCGGCTTTGCCTTCTGCTATCCTCAAATCCGGACGTATTTCCCTATTAATATCCATACATCAGATATTCCCGAAGGAAGCATTAAAATTCTTTCCTACAATATCATGTCTTTCGGAAACATGGAGAAAGAGAATGGCAAAAACCCTGTACTCGAATATATCCGTGCCAGTAATGCCGATATCGTTTGCCTGCAAGAGCACAATGTTTCTTCAACAGCCAAGATACACCTGAATGCAAAAGAGGTGGAAAAAGGTATGAAAGCCTATCCTTACCGGCATATTCAACGCGTAGGTAAAGAAATCAGTAATAACCGGATAGCCATATATTCAAAATATCCTATCCTCTCTGCACGAGAGTTGCAATATGAAAGCAGTTATAACGGTTCTGCAATTTATGAATTGAAAGTCAACGAAGATACAATTACTCTCATAAACAACCATCTGGAATCGAACAAACTGACCAAGGAAGACAAAGTTGTATATGAAGAAATGCTGAAAGACCCCAATGCCCATAAAGTGAAAAGCGGTACCCGCCATCTGGTTGGAAAACTGGCAGAAGCATCTGCCATCCGTTCTAAACAGGCGGACGTCATTGCAGCCGAAATTGCCAAATCCCGCCATCCGTATATCATTGTATGTGGCGACTTTAATGACACCGCCATCTCCTACACGCACCGGGTTATTGCAGAAAATCTAGACGATGCCTTCACCGAATCCGGACAAGGATTGGGTATCTCTTACAATCAGAATAAATTCTATTTCAGGATAGACAATATTCTTATAAGCAAGAACCTAAAAGCCTATAACTGCACAGTGGATCGCTCTATCAAAGATTCTGACCACTATCCCATCTGGTGTTATATCACCAAACGATAAATCAATGACCAATAAAACGAATGACAATACCCAATAACAATACCTATGGAAATAAAGAAAACAGTAATTATTTTAGCTGCAAGTTGTATGATGTACTCCTGTGCTACAAAAACGGATAATAATCCGTTCTTTACCGAGTTTCAAACCGAGTATGGTGTTCCGGCTTTCGATAAAATCAAACTGGAATATTACGAACCCGCTTTCCTAAAAGGAATAGAAGAGCAAAATCAGAATATCAAAACCATTATCGAAAATCCGGAAGCACCTACATTTGAAAACACAATTGTAGCGCTGGATAACAGTTCGCCTATTCTGGATCGTGTCAGTGCCATCTTCTTCAATATGACCGATGCAGAAACAACAGATGAACTGACCGAATTATCTATAAGAATGGCTCCGGTACTCTCTGAACACAGTGATAACATTTCCCTCAACCAAGAGCTATTCACCAAAGTAAATAACGTATATCAACAAAAGAACGACTTGCATCTCACTACGGAGCAAGAACGCCTGCTGGACAAAACCTATAAAAGCTTTGTACGTTCAGGAGCCAATCTTTCTGCTGAAAAACAAGCACGCTTACGCGAAGTTAATAAGGAACTTTCCACTCTTGGCATCACATTCAGCAATAATATCCTGAATGAGAATAATACTTTCCAATTATTCGTAGATAAGGAAGAAGATCTTGCCGGCTTACCCGAATGGTTCCGCCAAAGTGCAGCCGAAGAGGCAAAAGCTGCCGGACAAGAAGGAAAATGGTTGTTTACATTACATAATGCCAGCCGTCTGCCTTTTCTCCAATATTCGGAGAACCGCCCACTTCGTGAGAAAATATACCAGGCCTATATTAACCGTGGCAATAACAATGATAAAAACGACAACAAAGAGATAATTACCAAAATAGTTAGTCTCCGTCTTGAAAAAGCCAATTTACTCGGTTTTGACTGTTATTCAAACTTTGTTCTGGATAATACAATGGCTAAAAATTCAGCCACTGTTATGGACTTCCTCAATAACTTATGGAGTTATTCGCTCCCTAAGGCCAAAGCAGAAGCTGCTGAATTGCAAAAGCTCATGGATAAAGAAGGTAAAGGTGAAAAGTTAGCACCTTGGGACTGGTGGTATTATACCGAAAAACTCCGCAAAGAGAAATACAATTTAGATGAAGAAGAAACCAAACCTTATTTCAAACTGGAGAATGTACGTGAAGGTGCTTTCGCAGTAGCTAATAAACTGTATGGTATCACTTTGACCAAATTATCAAATATTCCTGTATACCATCCCGATGTGGAAGTATTTGAGGTGAAAGATGCAGATGGCTCTCAATTAGGCATCTTCTATGTTGACTATTATCCCCGTCCCGGAAAGAGCGGTGGTGCATGGATGAGTAATTATCGCGAACAAAAAGGAGACATCCGTCCACTGGTTTGTAATGTTGCCAGCTTCACTAAACCTGTAGGCAATACTCCATCATTGCTTACCATGGACGAAGTGGAAACACTCTTTCATGAATTCGGACACGGACTTCATGGCCTATTGACCAAATGCAACTACCAAGGTATCTCAGGTACCAACGTTGTACGCGATTTTGTAGAACTTCCTTCGCAAATCAATGAACATTGGGCTACCGAACCGGAAGTGCTGAAGATGTATGCCAAACATTACCAGACGGGTGAAGTCATTCCTGATTCAATTATCGACAAAATTCTGAAACAGAAGACTTTCAACCAGGGATTTATGACAACAGAATTACTCGCAGCTGCTATCCTGGACATGAATCTTCACAACCTGACAAACGTAAAGAATTTAGATGTAATTTCTTATGAAAAAGAAGCAATGGATAAGCTCGGGCTTATTCCTGAAATAGCACCACGTTATCGTACAACGTATTTCAACCACATCATTGGTGGATATGCTGCCGGTTACTACAGTTACCTCTGGGCCAACGTATTGGATAATGACGCCTTTGAAGCTTTCAAAGAGAATGGTATCTTTGATAAAACAACAGCCAATCTGTTCCGTCACAACGTACTTGAGAAAGGAAACAGTGAAGATCCGATGGTGCTCTACAAAAATTTCCGCGGAGCAGAGCCACAGCTGGAACCGATGTTGAAAAACAGAGGCATGAAGTAATGAAAAATAATCTAAGGTTAAAAATAAGAAGCAGAATGCTGAGCTTTTTTAACTTCAAGTAAACTTTAATATCCCCTGAGGTAATTCAGAATCCTCCGGGGATATTTTATTTTCCCGGATATAAATCTCTACATTAGGAGCAAAATGTGCCCTAAACCTCAAATATTTGACCCCTAATTACCACTGAATGTGAAAAAAAAACTATATTTGCAGCCTTATATGCGACAGAATTAAATTAAAAAGTAATCATAATAAATTAAAAGTAAAATGCAAAACAAAGGATTTGTAAAAGTTTTTGCGGTACTTCTCACGCTGGTATGCGTGTTCTACCTCTCTTTTTCCTTCGTTACCCGCCACTATACTAATAAGGCAAAAGAAGTAGCGAATGGCAATGCTAAAGTAGAACAAGAATACCTGGACTCTCTCGCTAATGAGCCAGTCTGGAAAATATGGAAGTGGAATTACACGCTGAAACAATGTCGTGAAATGGAAATTAGTTTAGGTCTGGACCTCAAAGGTGGTATGAACGTCATCCTTGAAGTATCTGTACCTGATGTTATTAAAGCACTGGCTGATAACAAACCTGATGAAAACTTCAATCAGGCATTGGCAACCGCTGCCAAACAAGCTGTCAACAGCCAGGACGATGTGATCACCCTATTCGTTAAGGAATATCACAGAATAGCACCGAACGCTAAACTTTCTGAACTTTTCGCGACACAACAGTTGAAAGACAAAGTTAACCAGAAATCATCTGATGCTGAAGTAGAGAAAGTATTACGTTCTGAGGTAAAAGCTGCCGTAGAGAACTCTTATAATGTACTCCGTACCCGTATCGACCGTTTTGGTGTGGTTCAACCCAATATCCAAAGCCTCGAAGACAAGATGGGACGTATCATGGTAGAACTTCCGGGTATCAAAGAACCGGAACGTGTGAGAAAGCTTCTTCAAGGTTCTGCCAACCTGGAATTTTGGGAAACATACACAGCCAAAGAAGTGTTGCCCGTTATGGAATCTGTAGACGGCAGAATACGTAGTGTCCTGGCAAGCTCTTCTGCAGTAACCGATACTACTACAACTGTTACAGAAGAAGTAGTAGCAGAAGTTGCACCTGCAAAAGTCATTAGCGCTACCGATAGTATTAAGGCCACACTGAAAGGTGACAAGCAAGAAGCTTCCAACAACATGGAACAAATCAAGAAAGAGCATCCATTGTTGGCTATTTTGCAGTTGAATACAAGCGGTCAGGGGCCTATCATTGGTTACGCCAATCACAAAGACACTGCTGAGATAAACAGATATCTCTCCATGAAAGAAGTAATGGCTGAACTTCCCAAAGACTTGCGCTTAAAATGGGGTGTTGCCGCAGCTGACTTTGCTCCGAAAGGACAAATTTTCGAATTGTATGCTATCAAATCTACTGAACGTAATGGTAAAGCTCCACTTGAGGGTGATGTAGTAACAGATGCAAAAGACGATTACGATCAACACGGTAAACCGTCTGTAAGCATGTCTATGAACTCTGACGGTGCACGCCGTTGGGCACAATTGACCAAACAAAATATTGGACGTTCCATTGCTATCGTACTCGATAATTATGTATACTCTGCTCCAAACGTAAGTACAGAAATCACAGGTGGTAACTCAATCATCACAGGTAACTTTACTCCGGAACAATCAAAAGACTTAGCAAACGTTTTGAAGTCAGGTAAGATGCCTGCTCCTGCACACATTGTACAAGAAGATATCGTAGGTCCGTCATTAGGTCAGGAATCTATCAACGCAGGTGTATTCTCATTCGTTGTGGCACTTATCCTGCTAATGATTTACATGTGTGCTATGTACGGATTTATCCCGGGTATGATTGCTAATGGTGCATTGTTCCTCAATTTCTTCTTCACGCTGGGTATTCTTTCATCCTTCCAGGCAGCACTGACAATGTCGGGTATTGCCGGTATGGTGCTTTCACTCGGTATGGCAGTAGATGCAAACGTACTTATCTATGAACGTACGAAAGAAGAGTTGCGCAGTGGTAAAGGTGTAAAGAAAGCATTGGCCGATGGTTACTCAAATGCATTCTCTGCAATTTTCGACTCCAACTTAACTTCAATCATCACCGGTATTATCCTGTTTAACTTTGGTACAGGTCCTATCCGTGGTTTTGCCACTACCTTGATAATCGGTATCCTCTGCTCATTCTTTACAGCAGTATTCATGACTCGTATCGTTTACGAACACTTCATGAATAAAGACAAGTTGTTGAATCTGACATTTACCTCTGCAATCTCTAAAAATCTGCTGGTAAATACTCATTTCGACTTCATGAAGAACAATAAACGTTACTTCATAATCACAGGTGTTATCATTCTGGTATGTATTGCTTCATTCGTAACCCGTGGTTTAAGTCAGAGTATCGACTTCACCGGTGGACGTAACTTCAAAGTACAGTTTGAACAACAAGTAGAACCGGAACAGGTACGTGAATTGATTGCAAGTAAATTCGGTGATGCCAACGTAAGTGTAATCTCTATCGGTACTGACAAGAAAACCGTTCGTATCAGCACTAACTACCGCATCGAAGAAGAAGGTAATAATGTAGATTCTGAGATCGAGGCATATCTGTACGAAACACTGAAACCATTGTTAACTCAAAACATTTCATTAGCCACTTTCATTGACCGTGACAACCATACAGGTGGTAGTATTGTCAGTTCACAAAAGGTAGGTCCGAGTATTGCAGACGATATCAAGACATCTGCTATCTGGTCTGTAGTTCTGGCTCTGATTGCTATCGGTCTGTATATCCTGCTTCGTTTCCGCAATATTGCTTATAGTGTAGGTTCTGTAGTGGCACTGACTTGTGATACAATAATGATTATTGGTGCCTACTCTCTATTATGGGGATTGGTACCGTTCTCACTGGAAATTGACCAGACATTTATTGGTGCTATCCTGACAGCTATCGGTTACTCTATCAATGATAAGGTGGTAATCTTTGACCGTGTGCGTGAGTTCTTCGGTTTATATCCGAAGCGTAACAAACGTCAGCTGTTCAACGAATCACTAAATACAACATTGGCCCGTACAATCAATACTTCATTGAGTACATTGATCGTGTTGCTGTGTATCTTCATCCTAGGTGGTGACTCTATCCGTAGCTTCGCATTCGCAATGATCCTGGGTGTTATTATCGGTACACTGTCTTCTCTGTTTGTTGCTTCGCCTATTGCATATGCAATGATGAGCAAAAAGAAAGAAACAGCAGAGGCTGCTACTGTTGCTGTAGAATAACAACAGCCTGATTATATAAAAAAAGAGAAAGCTTCAGATAAGCTTTCTCTTTTTTTGTCCCTATCATAGATAAATAGGAATATAACACACAAAGATACTTCCTTTACCAACTCGGGGTATCGATTTACACCGGAAGGATCCACAAAACAGCGAATATTTTCCCGGTAATAAGTTTAAAGCTGTAACTAAGCATATGCTGATTCATCTGTATCAGTTTCCATATCGTCGCTTGTATTCCCAAAACGTCTGCAACTTATTTATGGCAGGACACAACATTAGCGTTACCCATGTAGCTTTGGAACGATACGGATGATACGTACCACAGATATAATAGGAGAAGTAGTGGTACAGATACCTCACTATGTAAGAAGTATCAAGTAAATCCCCTTGTATATATAGAATGTATCTGGATGATCTAAAGACATTTATAAAAAAGGAGTTGCCAGACAAGGGCTGGGAAACAATCAGAGGTGCAATGAAGGAATATTTTAAAAGAAAAGCTGTAACCTATCTATCTGCACACAATAGATTACATATTCTGAAAGTAGTCCCGAGGGGAATCGAACCCCTATCTAAAGTTTAGGAAACTTCTATTCTATCCGTTGAACTACAGGACCTCCTTTTAGATTTCGGTTGCAAAGATAACGTATTCTCTTGATTTAACAAGACAGAACATACAGATTTATAGAGTGCCCGAACAATAATAAGCCAGTCATAAAATATACTATAAAATAGAGTCAGTAAAGAACAAGAATATTCTCATCATTGCAAGATAATACACCCTAAAAACTAACAGATAGATTACATTTTGCATAAAAACTGCAACATTTCGTCATTTTTAGCATAAAATAGCAATAACAATATGCAACCATTTAAAATACAAACAAGACATAAAACAGCGCATTTTGCTTACTCCAAATACCAAAATAGACCTATAACATAATTCTTTTGACAGGAGGCTACAGATAAACAGAAAAAGATTTTGCTAAGTCGTTTAACTTTACGACCTTTGCGAAACCTTCTGCACAATAAATGAATATACACAAACCACTTAAAAAGGGGTTATATTTATGCAAAACGAAGAAAGTCGATCCTAAAATTAAATATAGTAAGTAAAATTATGGCAGACGAAATGATGGTTAAAGAATTGGAGCAAGTGGTAGTGCGCTTCTCCGGCGATTCCGGCGACGGTATGCAATTGGCCGGCAACATCTTCTCGAACGTGTCGGCAACAGTAGGAAATGACATCTGTACATTCCCTGACTATCCGGCAGATATCCGTGCCCCGCAAGGGTCATTAACGGGTGTATCCGGCTTCCAGGTACATATTGGAGCAAGTAAGATATTTACTCCGGGCGACCGCTGCAACGTGTTGGTTGCAATGAACCCCGCAGCACTGAAAACACAGATTAAGTTCTGTAAACCGCAAGGATTGATCATCACCGATTCCGATTCTTTTGGAGCAAAAGATCTGGAAAAAGCAAAATTCACAACAGATAACCCATTTGAGGAATTAGGTGTTAAGCAAGAAGTACTTGAAGTACCTATTTCATCTATGTGTAAAGAGAGTCTGAAAGATTCCGGACTGGACAACAAGGCTATACTCCGTTGCAAAAATATGTTTGCATTAGGATTGGTTTGCTGGCTCTTCAACCGTAACCTCGAAGCTGCAGAAAACATGCTTCGCCAGAAGTTTGCTAAAAAGCCCGAGATTGCCACAGCAAATATAAAAGTATTGAACGACGGTTATAATTACGGCGCCAATACCCATGCTTCTACCTCTACTTATAAAATAGAAAGTAAAAGTCCGAAAGCAAAAGGACTCTATACCGATATTAATGGTAACAAAGCCACTTCATATGGCCTGATTGCCGCTGCTGAGAAAGCAGGACTGGAGCTCTACCTGGGTTCTTATCCTATTACTCCGGCTACAGACATTCTACACGAACTTTCAAAACATAAATCACTGGGTGTAAAAACAGTACAGTGCGAAGACGAAATTGCCGGATGTGCTTCAGCCGTAGGAGCTGCTTTTGCAGGCGACCTCGCTGTTACTACTACTTCCGGACCGGGTATATGCTTAAAAAGCGAAGCGATGAACCTCGCTGTCATTGCCGAACTTCCGCTGGTAATAGTCAATGTACAACGCGGCGGTCCTTCAACAGGTCTTCCTACTAAATCGGAACAAACCGACCTGTTACAGGCACTTTACGGTCGCAATGGCGAAAGCCCGATGCCTGTTATTGCTGCTACTTCACCTACCAACTGCTTCGATGCAGCTTATATGGCAGCCAAGATAGCCCTGGAACACATGACTCCGGTAGTATTGCTGACTGATGCTTTCATCGCCAATGGTTCTGCTGCTTGGAAGTTACCCAATCTGGAAGAATACCCAGCTATTAATCCTCCATACGTCACTCCGGACATGGCAGAAACATGGACTCCGTTCCAACGCAACGAGAAAACCGGTACACGTTACTGGGCTGTTCCGGGAACAGAAGGATTTATGCACCGTATCGGCGGACTGGAGAAAAGTAACGAAACAGGAGTGATCTCTACCGAACCTGAGAATCACCAGAAGATGACGTTGTTACGCCAAGCCAAAGTAGACAAGATTGCCGATAGCATTCCTGAACTCGAAGTACAAGGTGACGCAGATGCTGACTTATTGGTAGTGGGATGGGGTGGAACATACGGACACCTCTATTCGGCTGTAGAACATATGCGTAAGAACGGTAAGAAAGTTGCCCTTGCTCATTTTCAGTATATCAATCCGTTACCCAAGAACACAGCCGACGTATTGAAGAAATACAAAAAGATTATAGTAGCCGAACAAAACCTAGGGCAATTTGCCGGATACCTGCGAATGAAAGTACCCGGGCTGAATGTCAGCCAATTCAACCAGGTGAAGGGACAGCCTTTCGTAACGAGAGAACTTGTAGATGCATTCACTAAATTATTGGAGGAATAAGAGATGAGCGAAACAGTATATACAGCAAAAGATTATAAATCAGGTCAGCCCCGTTGGTGCCCGGGATGTGGTGACCATGCTTTCCTGAACTCTCTGCATAAAGCAATGGCCGACTTGGGAGTTGCTCCGCACAATATCGCAGTAATCTCCGGTATCGGTTGCTCCTCCCGTCTGCCTTATTACGTAAATACCTACGGCTTCCACACCATCCACGGACGTGCTGCTGCCGTAGCTACAGGCGCAAAAGTGGCTAATCCCGACTTGACTATCTGGCAAATATCCGGTGATGGTGACGGATTGGCTATCGGTGGTAATCATTTTATCCACGCCGTTCGTCGTAATATAGACTTGAATATGATTCTGCTGAACAACCGTATTTATGGACTGACGAAGGGGCAATATTCTCCGACTTCGGAACGTGGATTTGTCAGTAAATCATCTCCTTACGGAACAGTAGAAGATCCTTTCCACCCTGCAGAGCTTTGTTTTGGAGCACGTGGGCGTTTCTTTGCCCGTTGTATAGCCGTTGATGGTGCCGCTTCTGTAGAGGTACTGAAAGCAGCAGCCAACCATAAAGGCGCCTCTGTCGTAGAAGTACTGCAAAACTGCGTTATCTTCAACGACGGTACCCATGAGAGCGTTGCTACCAAAGAAGGACGCGCTAAAAACGCAATCTATCTGGAGCATGGCAAACCGATGATCTTTGGTGAAAACAAAGAGTTTGGGTTAATGCAGCAAGGTTTCGGATTGAAAGTAGTAAAACTGGGAGAAAATGGTATCACAGAGAAAGATATTCTGATACACGATGCCCACTGCGCAGACAACACACTGCAACTGAAACTTGCACTGATGGAAGGTCCCGAGTTCCCGATTGCTTTAGGTGTAATTCGCGATGTGGAAGCTCCTACTTACAATGATGCTGTAACAGAGCAGATTGAGGAAGTAAAAGGTAAGAAGAAATATCATAATTTCAACGAACTACTTATGACCAACGACACCTGGGAAGTAAAATAATTACTATATACAAACAGAAAGAGGTTGCACTTACCACCTAAGACGGTTACAGTGCGACCTCTTTTTTCTTATCACCCCTTCAGCGTTCTATACAAAGCTCCCCTGCTTTATATACTTCTTATTGGCTTCAAAAAATCTATCTGTTTCAATCCTTTGAGAAAAGACTCTCAAAGCTTTGAGAAAAAATTCTCAATACGTTGAGAATACTGTTTCATATGCATTGAGAAAGTTGTTTCATATATATTGAGAAGAATAATGATTCACAGCTTTCCTATTCTTTTTCACCGTAAGCCAGATCACCGGCATCACCTAATCCGGGAACAATATACGAATGCTCGTTAATCTCCGGATCAATAGCTGCACACCAAATAGTCGTTTTATCTTCCGGAAATATCGAAGCAATATGTTCCACCGCCTGCCTGCTGGCAATAATAGAAGCCACATGAATTTCTGCCGGATGCCCTTTAGTAAGCATAGCCTGATAACTAAGCTCCATACTGCTTCCCGTTGCAAGCATCGGATCAGTAATTATCAAAGTTTTTCCATCAATACGCGGTGAAGCAATATACTCAATATGTATATCAAATTTCAATGTATCCTTATACTTGCGATATGCCGAAACGAAAGCATTTTCCGCATTGTCAAAATAACTCAGAAAGCCCTGGTGAAATGGCAACCCGGCACGAAGAATAGTACTAATGACTAACTGACTATCCGGCGTACTGACCGGTGAGATTCCCAAAGGAGTCTGAATCTCCTTTACAGAATAAGCGAACGTCTTACTCATTTCATAAGCCATAATCTCACCTATCCGCTCAATGTTACGACGAAAACGCAGACGATCATTTTGAACTTCTATATTCCTTATTTCTGATACATACTGATTCAGAATAGAATTTGTTTCACTAAAATCAATTATCTTCATTTTATTAGCCTTTATTTATTCAGAATTTATACGATGCAAAGTAAATGATAATCTTTCAAATTGCAACATTCAGTTAGCAGATATTGTTAGTAATATATAAAAGAGATTCGATTAGGGAAAAATTTCTCTAATACGCTATTTCTTTCCAAAGAAAATACTACTTTTGTAGCCGATTTACAAGGAGATGTTTAAAAACATTCTTTCCCTCAAATGCCAGAATGAGATAATAAAACAAAATACCAATTTAAATTAATTCAAAAGAAAATGGCAAATTTAGATTTAAGCAAGTACGGTATTACAGGTGTAACAGAGATTTTACACAACCCGTCTTACGATGTATTGTTCGCTGAAGAAACCAAACCAGGTTTGGAAGGTTTTGAAAAAGGCCAGGAAACAGAACTGGGTGCTGTAAACGTAATGACAGGTGTATACACAGGTCGTTCTCCTAAAGATAAATTCTTCGTTAAAGATGCTACCAGCGAAAACACAGTATGGTGGACTTCTGACGAATACAAAAACGATAACAAACCAGTAGATGAAAAATGCTGGAAAGCCGTTAAAGAATTGGCAACAAAAGAACTTTCTAACAAAAGATTGTTTGTTGTTGATGCATTCTGCGGTGCCAACCCTAACTCTCGTTTGAAACTGCGTTTCATCATGGAAGTTGCTTGGCAGGCTCATTTCGTAACAAACATGTTCATCCGTCCGACAGCTGAAGAACTGGCTAACTTCGGTGAACCTGATTTCGTTATCATGAACGCTTCTAAAGCTAAAGTTGAAAACTACAAAGAATTGGGTCTGAACTCAGAAACTGCAGTTGTATTCAATCTTACAGAAAAGATTCAGGTTATCCTGAACACTTGGTACGGTGGTGAAATGAAGAAAGGTATGTTCTCTTACATGAACTACTTGCTCCCATTGAACGGTATGGCTTCTATGCACTGCTCTGCTAACACAGACAAAGAAGGCAAAAGCACAGCTATCTTCTTCGGTCTGTCTGGTACAGGTAAAACAACTTTGTCTACTGACCCGAAACGTCTGTTGATTGGTGACGACGAACACGGATGGGACGACGAAGGTGTATTCAACTTCGAAGGTGGTTGCTACGCTAAGGTTATCAACTTGGATAAAGACAGCGAACCGGACATCTACAATGCCATCAAACGTGATGCTCTTCTTGAAAACGTTACTGTTGATGCTAACGGTAAAATTGATTTCGCAGATAAGTCAGTTACAGAAAACACTCGTGTTTCTTACCCGATCTATCACATCGAAAACATTGTTAAACCGGTATCTAAAGGTCCGGCTGCAAAACAAGTTATCTTCTTGTCAGCTGACGCATTCGGTGTATTGCCTCCGGTATCTATCCTGAACGCTGAGCAAACTAAATATTACTTCTTGTCTGGATTTACAGCTAAATTGGCAGGTACAGAACGTGGTATCACTGAACCGACTCCTACATTCTCTGCTTGTTTCGGTGCTGCTTTCTTGTCATTGCACCCAACAAAATATGCTGAAGAACTGGTGAAGAAGATGGAAAAATCTGGTGCTAAGGCTTACTTGGTTAACACAGGTTGGAATGGTTCTGGCAAACGTATTTCTATCAAAGATACTCGTGGTATCATCGATGCTATCCTTGACGGTTCTATCGACAAAGCTCCTACTAAGGTTATTCCTTTCTTCGATTTTGTTGTTCCTACAGAACTTCCGGGAGTTGATCCTAAAATTCTTGACCCACGCGACACTTACGAATGTGCTTGCAAATGGGAAGAAAAAGCAAAAGACCTGTCTGCTCGTTTCATCAAAAACTTCGCTAAGTTTGAAGGTAACGAAGCTGGTAAAGCATTGGTTGCTGCTGGTCCGAAATTGTAAGATAAAGCAAATCATTTCGAACGAAAGTTCAAATACTGATTATAATAATAAAAGCGATTCCCAAAAGGGGGTCGCTTTTTTTGTTTCTTACAGTTAAAACACTTACTTTTGTGCAAGACAAACTTAACAACAAATAATCAGACTCTTATTCATGTTTTTTTAGCAAGAATTTGGCTCTCACTTTTGCAATATTAAACTCCAAAGTAAAATGAAATCACCATTCATTGCCTTTGCCTTTTTTCTAATTTCATTCTTCGTTGTAGCATGCAACAGTGATGAAGCTTCTGACTACCCTACAGATCCGGTGAGCACCACCCAAGTATCTCTCTGTATCGCACCTTCTATTGAACAAAGCGAATTACCAATGAGCCGTAGCAGTGAACAACCGAAAGGGTTGTATACTATTAATGTATTTTGGCAAGGTAAGGGATTAAAAAATTACGAACCATACGTTTCTGGTCTGTTCGATGATGTAAGCCAAGTAAGTATCAGCCTCATCGATGGGTATAAATACCGTTTTGACTGTACCTATTTAGGAGAAAATGAACTTCCTCATCACATTATCGACAATGGGGTTATAAAATATGGACGTCCTTTTGCTCTGACGCAAGATGGCAGTATTTATGCTCCGGTCACTAATAGATTAATTGTCTCTCTGGCTCCATTCGATAAAAATAATCAGTTTTATCAGGGAACTTATTCAGGCAACACAGAAGTTACAGAAGGCAAAATATGCTCTTACCCTTCTAACCATCGTTATTACGGAAGCAACATTGTCGATCTGAGCCAATCAACAACTTCACATGTCAATGTGAACATCGAATTGCTACGGGCATACTGTACACTGACATTCGAATCGAAAGATATTCCGCAAGGAGATATTATTGAAATAACTCTTTCAGGAACATCTCCCTTTACCATTCTCGGAACCGGTGGAGATGGAACGATAAAAACGGAAGAACGATTATTGGCACTTAGCAAAACAGCCGACAGATGGAACGGAGGAATCAATGCAAGTGATCAAAGTTCTATTTTAGTGAGATATTACTCAACCAAAGACAAAGAATGGCACTCCATCTATCAAGATGCTCCTCTTATCACGCTAAAACGAAACAAACGAAATATTATCAAATTCATCAATATAGATCAGGCCACAGGAGAAAGTCATTTTACTATGGGCGAAGGAGAAATAGCTGGTACCCCCACTGATTCTGAACACCAGGAAATTATCTAAAACAATAAAATAAACATATATCATCATGAATTATTCTAAAAAACTTGCTACCATCAGCGCTTTAGCAGTGGCAATATTAAGTTCTTGCATCGAAGAAAAAGATCTGTCACAAATTAGTAAAGTTCCTGAACCGGAAACCTATTCAGAGGTAACTTTTAATATTGGAGGTGAATGTAGCACCACAGAAACTCCGCTTTCACGTGCTACAAATGAGAAAAAAGACATTTATGGTATTACTGTTTCTCAATGGATCAGAGACACAAGTGGACGTCTCCAAAGTAAACCTTATGCATATGGGATATTTGACAACATTAGTAACCTGAAATTAAATCTGTTAGACGGTTACAAATATCGTGTAGCTTGCACAATGGTAAGAAATGCAACAGACTCCCTCGAAGTAGATGGAAAATTAGCCCGCCCTTTCACTCTTGACCGCAACGGGAAAGTATATGGTACAGTAGAAAACAAGTTTCTTATAGCAGATCAACCTGACGGTACACAGCTATTCCTCTTTGATGCAGATAACAGTAAAATAGGAACTAAAGCACAAGAAGATATCTCTCGCCCGTCTATTTTACGATATCATGGACTTATTGATTCCCTGGAAACACATACTGCAAATAATGAATTAGAACTATACCGACGTTACTTTGCTGTAAAATTCGTAGCAAACGGCTTGCGTAAGAACTACAAACTGGAAGTTCAACTGGATGATTCTCCTAAATGGGTCCTGACACCGGAAAAGAATGAGACAGATTATACCTACATATCTTTCAGAACTTTAACCGGAAAAATCACAAGTGGTAATATTATTTCAGAAAATGTAATGTTCAGAGTGGAACTTTTTAAGGATGGAGTCAGTCAGGGGAAAATAATGGAATATAACCGTTCTTTTAAACGTAATTATAAATCGGTTATCGCTATCAGCGACATTGACAACTTTGGTACAGACGCCGATCTAAGTATAAAAATAGCTGATGAAGGTGAACTGGAAAATGATCCGACAACTGACCTTCCCTGGCAAGGAGGAAATTAATGACACAAGATATTAACTGATAAAAATAAAAGGAAAGCGTATACCGACTCATTGTCGTACATACGCTTTCCTTTTTTCATATCTTAATAATCAAAGTTACTTAATAATCACCTTAGTTACAGCATTATTTACTTTAACAAGATAAAGACCAGCAGGTACCTCAACTGTATTAGCACCAGCAGCAATTGTTTTGCTTGCCACCACCTGACCGACAGTATTAACAACAAGAACCTGAGCACTTTCGGCTGCATCAATCTTGATAGCTTTATCACCAGCAAAAACGGTTGCAATAGCGTTATCACTTTCTGTACCAGCAATACCTACGTTTTGGGATTCAATAATTTCCGTCGGGAAAAGCTGGACAGTTCCATTATATATGTTTACAATAGCAGTAACATCATATTTCTTTTCATCTTTTGGTATTACAACACCTGTAAAACGATCATAAACTGCTGCAGTACCTTTGGCATCAGTAATGGTATAGTTCTTTGTTTTACCTTCATCAAGAGTAATAGTAACATTAGCTACTTTTATCAACTTGTTAACCAAAGCTTCAACCACTCCATCAGTTGCAACAACATCCGGCGTTATAGCTACACCAGAAGTACCTGCTACAAAAGTATCAGCCATAGGAGTTAATTGTTTAAGACCGCCATACTCACCAACTGTACCCATAAATCCTGCCGGAATCACATCACCACTCTTATATGTTTGGCCAACATTACCATAAACCTGCATTGCTCCAGTAGCATCCTGAACGAACAAATACAAACCATTCTGATAAATAACATTCACCGGATTTGTAAACTTAATAACAGCATCCTTAGATTGTCCAACAAACTCACCTATGTTAGCAACAGCAATGGGTTCCGAAATTGTATAAACAGCCGAAACAATATCGCTCTTGTCACCACCCTTAATCGCTATTGCCTTAATTGTTGTAGTAGTTTCAACTTTAATAGGATCAACATAAACGGTAGAAGAAGCAGTAGGATCAGTATTATCAGTCGTATAATAAATAACAGCATCAGCCGTACCACAAGACAAAGCTACCTCTTGCGGTGTATAATAAGTACCTTCAGCAAGTGAGAATCTAGGTATTTGAACTCCTGTTGCAGAAGCTGTTGTAACTGTAATAGAACTAATCTTACCAGTAGCAGCAAAAGTCAATACTACCTCACTAGCAACCCCCTCCCATGTAGGGCTCGTATAAACTCCGCTGTCAAATGTCAGAAATTTAGCAGTAATATCCTTACCTTCAAATCTAATTCCAGTAATTACTTCACCATTTGTAGTAGAAAAAGTCAAAGTAGATGTTGCATATCCGCGAATTCCTTCAACTCCCGTAGCAACTCCCCAAAAGCGAGTATCATTATTAGCCACTTTTTTTGAAGCAATTACAATATTCCCTGCAGTCAAATTACCATCTGCAAGATTAGTACCTTGTCCTGATGCAGGTACTGCATAACCAAATAATTCCGGTTTGGTTAAATCAAATACAGTCTCTGTTGCAAAACTTGTAACCACAGCTGCAACCACCATAAATAACGAAAGTAATAGTTTTTTCATATCATAATGTTTTTAAGTTATTATTCCACAAAGTTATACAATATTTAAAATTAAGCAAGCGCTCAATATTTAAAATTTCACAATGTTACCGCATTGTAATACCAAGAGCAATTACAAGCAAAATAAAGCCCGGCAAGATGACTCCAGCCGGGCTTTTCCTTACTATATTACAAAAGCGTTAATTTTTATTCGCACGTTTACGTTCATTTTCATCTAAAATAACTTTACGCATACGCATTGCTTTCGGAGTAACTTCAACATATTCATCTTCCTTGATATACTCCAGAGCTTCCTCAAGTGAGAATTGCACAGGAGGAATCAGCCTCGCTTTATCATCCGTACCGGAAGCACGGGTATTGGTCAGCTTTTTCGATTTAGTTACATTTACCACCAGATCTTTTTCGTGAGAATGTTCACCTACCACCTGTCCGGCATACACCTCCTCCTGTGGGAAAATAAAGAACTTTCCGCGATCTTGTAACTTGTCAATTGCATAAGCAAATGCCGTTCCGGCCTCCATGGCTATAATAGAACCATTGGTACGACGTTCAATCTCACCCTTGAACGGTTGATATTCTTTGAAGCGATGAGCCATAATAGCTTCACCGGCAGAAGCAGTCAACACATTGGTACGAAGACCGATGATACCACGTGACGGCATATCAAATTCAAGATTTACACGTTCACCGTTGCTTTCCATCATCGTCATCTCACCCTTACGGCGGGTTACCATGTCGATAATCTTACTTGAATATTCTTCGGGGACATTTACGGTCAACTCTTCTATCGGCTCGCACTTTACACCATCTATCTCTTTATAGATAACCTGCGGCTGTCCTACCTGTAACTCGTATCCTTCACGGCGCATCGTTTCGATAAGTACAGACAAGTGAAGAACACCACGACCGGAAACAACCCACTTACCATCCTCTTCACTCTTACGAATGCGAAGGGCAAGATTTTTATCGAGTTCCTTCGTCAACCGATCATGTATATGACGTGAAGTTACAAACTTACCGTCTTTACCATAAAAAGGAGAATCGTTGATAGTAAACAACATACTCATAGTAGGTTCGTCAATAGCGATTGGCGGCAATGCTTCCGGATTTTCATAATCACAGATCGTATCACCGATCTCAAAACCATCAATACCTACCAAAGCACAAATATCTCCGGACTCTACTTCTGTCGTTTTCACACGACCCAGTCCTTCAAATACATGCACCTCTTTAATCTTTGATTTTACAAAGCTGCCATCTCTTTTTGCCAATGACACATTCATACCCTCCTTCAACACGCCACGATGTACACGTCCTACGGCGATACGGCCTGTATAAGAAGAATAGTCCAATGAAGTAATCAACATCTGAGGTGTACCGTCCAATTGCGTAGGAGCCGGGATATTCTCAATAATACAATCCAACAACGGAAAAATAGTATCTGTAGGCTTCTGCCAATCGGTACTCATCCATCCATTCTTTGCCGAACCATAGATAGTTGGAAAATCAAGCTGCTCCTCTGTAGCATCAAGGCTGAACATCAGGTCAAATACCATTTCATGTACCTCATCCGGACGACAGTTGGGTTTGTCTACTTTATTAATAACCACAATAGGCTTCAAACCGATCTCCAATGCTTTTTGCAATACGAAACGAGTTTGAGGCATCGGGCCTTCAAAAGCATCTACCAACAGAATACATCCGTCGGCCATATTGAGCACACGTTCTACTTCGCCGCCGAAGTCACTGTGCCCCGGAGTATCAATAATGTTAATCTTAGTTCCGTTATAAGTGATAGAAACGTTTTTAGAGAGAATCGTTATACCTCGTTCACGTTCCAGGTCATTGTTATCCAGAATTAGTTCACCGTTTGTCTGATTGTCGCGGAACAAATTTCCGGCCAAAAGCATCTTATCGACTAACGTCGTTTTCCCATGGTCAACATGGGCAATAATTGCAATGTTCCTAATGTTTTGCATATAATACCTAATATTTGCCGGCAAAGGTACGAAAATTGGATTAGAAAAAAGACCTATAGAGATTTTTTTTCCTGCAAAACGTTGTGGGATATAAAGATAATGGCTATCTTTGCACGCTCAAAAGTAAAGTTTATATATTACAAAAAACTAAGAATTATGTATTTAGATGCTGCTAAAAAGCAAGAAATCTTCGGAAAATACGGAAAGTCTAACTCTGATACTGGCTCAGCTGAGGCTCAGATAGCTTTGTTTTCATACCGTATCTCCCATCTGACTGAGCATATGAAGCTCAACAGAAAAGATTATAGTACTGAAAGAGCTTTGACAATGTTGGTAGGTAAGCGTCGTCGCTTACTCGACTATTTGAAAGCAAAAGATATCGAAAGATATCGTGCTATCATCAAAACTCTTGGATTGCGTAAGTAATCCGCTTGTTACAAACAAATTAAAAGAAGTCGTTTCTCTGAAAAGAAGAAGCGACTTCTTTTTTTAGTCCTCCCTCAGTTATTGTCTTACCCGAACTTTCATTAAACCCTTCGTACGCTATACCGTAGACAGCCTTTAAAGAAGTCGTAACAGAACATTGTACGACATGTACATCTCATGCAGTATGACATGTGCATCTGGGACTGTACGACATGCACATCTGGGACTGTACGACATGTACATGTCGTGCAATACTCTTCACCGAGTCAGAAAGCATATGCCAGTAACCAAACGATTGATTGAAGTTTATCTCCGCAAGAGGAGGCAGTAAATTGACATTTTCTACACTTATAATTGCGATGCTATAAAGAATTTGCTATTTTTGCAACTTAATAGTTCTAAATTATAACCTTATAGACAATAAATACTATCAATATGGATACAAGTAAGATTGTCGGAGAAAAAATTAAAGCCCTCCGCGAAAATAAATCAATTACGATAGAAGAATTAGCACAGCGCTCCGGCCTGGCAGTAGAACAAGTAGAACGCATCGAAGGGAATATCGACCTTCCGTCACTTGCACCACTGATCAAGATAGCACGTGTATTGGGGGTACGCTTGGGGACATTCCTTGACGATCAGGACGAAACAGGTCCTGTGGTATGCCGTAAGGAAGAAGCCAAAGATTCCATCAGCTTCTCCAACAATGCCATTCATTCGCGCAAGCATATGGAGTATCACTCTTTATCTAAGTCCAAAGCCGACCGCCACATGGAACCGTTCATCATTGATGTAGCTCCTACTGCTGATAATGACTTTGTACTCTCTTCTCACGAAGGCGAAGAATTTATCATGGTTATGGAAGGTATCATGGAAATCAGTTATGGTAAAGCCAGTTATTTGCTGGAAGAAGGTGACAGCATTTACTATGACTCCATTGTCCCGCACCACGTACATGCTTATGAAGGAAAGGCAGCAAAAATTTTGGCCGTAATCTATACACCTATTTAGTGATTAGCGATTAGTGAGAAGTGACAAGTATTGCATATCCATCGTACTTATCTCTTCTCACTAATCACTAATCGCTTATCACTCAACACTTATCACCATTTATCATGCAATTATACAACCGAACTCTCGGCCAATGGCTTGAGCATTGGGCTGAGGAAACTCCCGACAAAGAATACATCGTATACTCCGACCGTAATCTGCGTTTCACATGGAAACAACTTGACCGTCGCGTAGACGATATGGCCAAAGGTCTTATCGCCATCGGAGTAGAAAGAGGCACACACGTAGGAATCTGGGCTGCCAATGTACCCGACTGGCTTACGTTGTTATACGCTTGTGCCAAGATAGGTGCCGTCTACGTAACCGTAAATACCAATTACAAGCAATCTGAATTGGAATATCTCTGTCAGAACTCCGATATGCACACGCTGTGTATCGTCAATGGAGAGAAAGACAGCGACTTCGTACAGATGACTTATACCATGCTTCCTGAATTAAAAACCTGTGAACGGGGACATCTGAAAAGCGAACGTTTCCCCTACATGAAAAATGTGATTTATGTAGGCCAGGAAAAACACAGGGGCATGTATAACACTGCCGAAATTCTGTTGCTGGGAAATAATGTGGAGGACGAAAAGCTGAATCAGTTGAAAAGCCAGGTAGACTGCCATGATGTAGTAAACATGCAGTATACATCAGGAACCACCGGATTTCCTAAAGGAGTAATGCTTACCCATTATAATATTGCCAACAATGGTTACCTTACCGGTGAGCATATGAAATTCACAGCAGATGACAAATTATGTTGCTGTGTGCCGTTATTCCACTGTTTCGGTGTGGTGCTGGCCACAATGAACTGCCTCACCCATGGCTGTACACAAGTAATGGTAGAACGTTTCGATCCACTGGTAGTATTGGCATCTGTTCATAAAGAACGCTGTACGGCGCTTTACGGAGTTCCTACTATGTTCATTGCCGAACTGAATCACCCGATGTTCGACATGTTCGATATGTCCAGCCTCCGTACCGGAATTATGGCAGGTTCTCTCTGTCCGGTAGAACTAATGAAACAGGTGGAAGAGAAAATGTACATGAAGGTAACCAGTGTATACGGACTTACAGAAGCAGCCCCCGGTATGACGGCTACACGAATTGATGACTCGTTTGACGTTCGTTGTAATACAGTGGGACATGATTTTGAATTCACCGAAGTAAAAGTAATTGATCCGGAAACAGGAGAAGAATGTCCGGTAGGAGTACAAGGTGAAATGTGCAACCGGGGTTATAACACAATGAAAGGATATTATAAAAATCCTCAGGCTACGGCCGAAGTTATTGATAAAAATAACTTCCTGCACTCCGGCGACCTTGGTATTAAAGATGAAGACGGTAACTACCGCATCACCGGGCGTATTAAAGACATGATTATCCGTGGAGGAGAGAACATCTATCCACGCGAAATAGAAGAATTCCTCTATAAGTTAGACGGTATAAAAGATGTACAGGTGGCAGGAATTCCCTCTAAGAAATACGGAGAAGCTGTAGGAGCCTTTATCATTCTCCGCGAAGGAGTAAAGATGCACGAATCAGATGTAAGAGACTTCTGCAAAAATAAAATATCCCGTTATAAAATCCCCAAATACATCTTCTTTATCGACGAATTTCCAATGACAGGTAGCGGAAAGATACAGAAGTTCAAATTAAAAGACCTGGGACTGCAACTCTGTAAAGAACAGGGAATCGAGATAATATAGTTCTTGTAACAAGATACTTCAAAATAAAGAAAAAACCAGCTGATTAATTCTCGGCTGGCCTTTTCTTTATTTTTCTTTTCTATTTTACCATAATCTTTTGTACCACATTCACTCCGTCCTTAGACAAATGAACAAAGTAGAAACCTTTTTCCCAATACGACACTGAGACATCTGTTTGTCCGGTAGTCATTACGCCACTCCACACTTTTGTTCCGTTGATACCATAAACAGAGATATGAGTATGCTCCGGAGCTGTTATATGTAACAGATCACTTACAGGATTGGGAGACAAAGAGACAGCCTGAAGGCCCGGATTATGAATAGCGTTTGGACCAGTCTTACCGGCAAAAATAGGTTCACCCGGCTTTTCATTGTAAGCAAACCGATTGACTACGTAATAGCCTCCATCAGCACTTACTGTTATTTCAAACCAGCCATACAACGTATTACCTAAATACTCAAAGGCAAAACCAGCATAAGCAGTACGGCCATACCAGCTGGTAAACTGGCTGGTAGCAATATCCAGCTGATTGGGATAATCTCCGGGAGTAACCCAGTTGGATTTAACCCCAATCTCCGTTCCTTCGGTCAAAGGTGCAATATTCCTTGTATTTTCCAGACAAACCATTGGTTTAAGGTAGGTTTCCAGTTTCAAATGTTTTACACCAAATTCCCAGGCACCATAGCCGTTATCCAAATCTTCGGGAGCATAAAAATAAGTCCAGTTTCCATATTCTTCTCCAGCACCTATCCCGAGATCTCCAATTATAACCTGATATGGATTCAGAAAATCAAAGCTCAATTGCGCTGATAAATTTTCAATATCCGAATGGTTGAATACGGTTGGCTTCAATGTTAATTCGGTTACATCCATATCCTTTGCTTCATGGCTTTCGGCCTTTCCTTTGAAAGATAAAACAGCTTGCTTCTCTGACACAACCTCCAATTGAGAAACCAAACCTTGGGGTACAGTCAATGTATAATCCGTTCCCTCAGTCAAGATACCTGTCCGGTTGAATGTATTATCTCCCATAACAACCATATTTATAGTTTGTGTAATTGTCCCGTCATTCAACTCTGCATTTTCCATCACAGAAGTAGTACCAAATATCAATTCCGATTTGCCCATATCCTCACTCTTTTGTCCGGCTATAATAGCACTTCCCGGAGCTTCATTAAAGGCATAATCCAATAAGGTAAACGAATTACCGTCATCGGCTACAGATATTCTCAGCCAGCCATATAATATCTCACCAGCCAGAGTTCCTTCAAACTGAATACCCACAAATGCAATTTTTCCTTTCCAGTCGGCATACCCCTTAGACACTAAAGTTCCCAAATTCGGATAAGCTCCAATACCTGTTGTCCAATCAGAAGAATCACCAATCTTTTCTCCATAGTTGACTACAGTCAGATTGGTTCTGGCTCCCATCATCTTCTTCTCATACGATTCGATATACAGATTACCGTAATAACTACCCTGGTTAGTATTCCACATCAACCCAAACACAGAATTCTCATATTTTGTATCCAACTTAATAACCTCCCAACCATGGGCAGATGAAATATTGATATCCTCACAATCTACATACTTAATACCATAATCGGGACGACATTCTAACATCAACGGCAATTTACAATCATATAACTCACCACTCTCTAACATTCCATTCTTGAAAATTACAGCCAATTCTATGTTCCGGTCGTTTACTACTGCCTTACCCTGGAAAGACAAAATAAGTTCCGTGTTACTTTTCTTCTGCAGCTTAGGAGTCAGTCCTTCCGGCAGTCCATCAATGACAAAATCAGTACCATACACAAAGTCTTTATCAGCCAGTACTCCATTGATTAATGTGAATTCAAATGTACCATCAAAAGTTCCATCATTGGCAGGTGCCTCCAGAATGTCTCCACGACTGGTCAGAGCGATGCGTTTGGTAGCTTCCTCTATAAAAAAGACCTGATCGGCAGTTTCTTTTTGCCACAACTCTACACGAGCCGGATGATCCAGTGCATCGAGCATCCGGTCTACCTGCCCCTTTGTGAACATGGACGTACGGACATAGGAATAATTCATATAATTCGTCCAGTTCGTCAACTCATTCTCACAATTCCGATCGGCTGCTCCCATCAGAGCCACATCTGCTTTAGGCGTGTCATCTACCCAGTCACCCGGATTAGGTTGTCCTGCCTTATTTGCTTTACAGCCGTCGGGCCAGCGTCCACCATTGTCATCAAAAGTATGAGCCAAGTTCAGGAAATGCCCGAATTCATGGGTTAATACCCGACGGAAATTTTCATCCGTATTCGTTCCGATATAAGCACCATTGTATACTACACGGGCCAGATTTTCTTCCATCATTTCTACATCCGGATACCAGGATACACCCGAATTATTGGTCACTCCATCACCATAAAGATCATTCATCACATACACATTCATATATTTATGATTGTCCCAGACATACAGTGCCATTCGGGGTGCATAATAGTTCCCGAACCCACTTTCAAGACGGTGATACAGAATACCGGTAGTCGCTTCTCCGTCGGGTCCCTTTTCGGCCAACTTGAAAGTAATATTCATATTGGCCTGAAGTTTGTTAAAGTCAGGATTATCATCACCGGAATTTGCTGTTATACCCTGAAAATCTTCATTCGTTTTTCTCAAAGCATCCTTTATTATCTCATCATTGAGCTTTGCCCCATTAAAAGTCTCTCCAAAGATGTGAAACACTACCGGGATTACATAAGAGTCGGGGCGCTCTGTTGACACCCTTGTTTGTGGTAGTTGATTGTGTCTCTTTAAAGCAGTCGGGTTTTCCTCAAAATAACGCTGAATCTGTTCATGGGCACGACATGGCAAAGGTGCTCCCGGTACATAACCCGGAACGTTTTGCGCAGTACCTCCCAAAGCTACTAATAGACACAGTAATGTAGTCCAATAACTTGTTCTGTTTTTCATTGCAAAAAATTTTAAATGGTTTATATAGAATAAGTAGTATTTCAAATTTAGTTCATACTATGACAACGTTTTATTGAAACGCAAATGATCGCAGATTTTCG
This sequence comes from Bacteroides sp. HPS0048, assembly GCF_964240755.1. Taxonomy (NCBI): domain Bacteria; kingdom Pseudomonadati; phylum Bacteroidota; class Bacteroidia; order Bacteroidales; family Bacteroidaceae; genus Bacteroides; species Bacteroides sp. HPS0048. The sequence goes on from NZ_CAXSVC010000008.1 coordinate 58,334, forward strand.
CAGATTAAATGGCTGCGCTATACTTGAGCGATGATATGCTTTGCGTGAATCTGCGATAATCTGCGTTTCAATAATAATATCATAATAATTTAGAACGATTACTTAATAAATTGTAGTAACTTATAACCCGGCAACAGAAGCTCGCCTGTTGTACTCCTCATACAACATCAGAAGATGTGCAGCCGACCAACTAAAGTGGGGAGCTTTCAACTGCTTACCTGTATATGTTTCGTAGTTTTCATGTATTGCACCATCTCCCTTCAAACCATGGAGCCTGTCGAATACCTGACGGGTATATGCATCCGCCTCCTCCACATAGCCATATCTTCGTAATCCGGAAATAGCAAAATAAGTTTGATCCAACCATATAGGCCCTCTCCAGTATCCCCGGGGCATAAACTTCGGATTATCAGCCGCAACAGTAGGAAAAGGAATATAAGTAGAGAACTTTGTAGAATCCGTAAATAGCTTCATAGCCTCCTTCATCTGCTCCTTGGTCGCGATACCTGCCCAAAAAGGTATATAAGCCTCACTGCCTGGTTCTTTCACGAATGTTCCATCCAACTTTTTATCAAAAAAGAATCCGGACTCTTTATCATAAAAATAAGTACTTATAATATCTGCATATTCCTTTTCATTGAACGGCTGTTTCGCCACTACTGCCAGTTTTTTCAGTAAAGAATACTCATAAGCCAGAAAAGCATTCAGATCAACCGATTCCTGATCAAAACTCCAGGCTGTATCGCTATTCTTGACCATTTTTGCACAATCAAATCTAATGGCATTGTCCATACCACTCTCCCAAGCTGCTGCCTCAATCGTTCCATCTACCGAACCAAACTCACAGATACCATTTGAATCATGATCACGATCCAGATACCACCAATGATAATAATGAAGCAATTGAGGATACATCTCTTCCACAAAAGCAGTATCAGCCGTTGCTTCAAATATCTTATTCACAGCCCATGCAGCCAAAGGTGGTTTACTATCCCTTGCGTTGTTTTCGCGAATGTCCGTATAGATACAATCTATTATCATTCCGTTATCCATTTGATAATCGAACATGGCACGTACTTGATTCTTAGCCAGTTCCGGAGCAAAGTCAACCAATGCAGCAGCATGTTTCCATGAGTCCCAGGCCCAGAATCCCATAAAATAGCCTACAGCATGTGATGGAACCACTCCATCATGTAATAATCCGGCACGGCTACTACGCCAGTTGGCGATAAGAGTAACCACTGCTTTGACTGCAATCCGATCGTACTCCTCCGGCATATCAGATCGCAACACTTTCTCTAAATAACCGTTCCAACACTGATAATGCTTATTGATGAAACCAGAAGGATTCGATTGCATCTTGGCAATAGCACCAAAATCAAACATCTGCCCTTTGATATTCTCCAGGGAAGAGATTACCACATAAATTGGAGATGCAGACGAAACATTTGCCTCATATCTATTACCGGAGAAATGGATCTTTACATTTTCCGGAAAGGTAATCAGATATTGATCTCCGGAGGATGAAGAAAGCATGCATGAATTATTTACTACACTATAAGAAGAATTATCATCTAATGCCTGACCATAAAAACACAACGGTTTATTACTATCCGAAACACATTCCAGCAGCACGTTGGATTTATCAATAAAGAAAAGACGCTGACTTATAGTCCCATGCCCGGAGGAAGAACGCATATACAGCTCTCCCGGGAAATAGACAACAGAATCCGGAGAGAAAACTTCATCGGGAGCTTCAGCAAATCCTACCGTTACCAATGATTGAGAAATCCATCGGCGTGTTTCCAGATCGAAGGGACCGCAAAAGCCATTAATCCATCGTTCCTTTTGTGGTACAGTAAACCCCATCCACGCTCCTTGATCAGAAAACCACCCGCTACAATAAAAAGAGTCATTAGGAGTATAAGATATATCCAAAATATTGTCATACTTATGTACTAACAAAGGATGAGACTCTTTTTTTTGCTCAGAACAATTACTAAAAAGTATACTCACGCCAATCAGTACACAAAATCTTATAATATATTTTCTCATAATCTTTACGAATTTAATTAAAACCATATCTGACGAGCCTGCTCAACTATTCCCTCTAAAGTCCGGATAGGTTGTATAACAAAACTATATTTCCTCATTGACGGAGTAATAGTGTATTCCGGATGTACCTGAGCCCCCCAGCTATTATCTCCACCTACTCCCATTTGCATTTGGTCTATGTTAATCCACACCAAATCTTTCTTCTCTACACTTCCACCATGTCTGCGTTCTACACTGAAAGGGACGTAGTCAATATCATCCTGCATAAAATTCCACGCACTTACAGACAAAGGTTCTGTACCTGTAATCAATAATCCCTTTTGCTCTTTATCACAAAGGGTAAGCCAGCGGGTATCACACTTATTACCGGTCTCCTGTGCACGTACATAAGGATGAAATTGTTCCCATACGCTTGCCTGGTAAAATCCTATGGCAGCAGAAGTCTTACGATCAGCATAATTTTCATGGGGGCCTCTTCCAAACCAGGTCATCTGGTCATACTCTTTTGGAATAATCATACGCATCCCAAAACGAGGCATTTCCGGTAACGGTTTTTGTCCCGGTATAAACGACATTTCCACTTTAATTACTCCGTTTCCGAGAATCTGATAGGCTATTTGCACAAAAGAGTCCTGCTCTTCCAAGCGATATTTGGTAAGTACTTTAACACATATACTATCAGGGTTAGTTTCCATGTCCAACTTAAGAAGCCGGGCAACTTCCATTGTTTTCTTCCATTCCACACTACGTGAGAGCAAACCACTGGGCACATCATTATCTGTAGAGGGTCTCCAAAAATTTGGTCTTAAACCTGCCAGAAGCATTTCTTTACTGCCATATTTCAGAGAAGTCATTTCTCCTGAAACAGTTGAAAACTCTGTTCTGAACAATTTACTTTCGAGTATCAATCCTTTTTCGGTATGCAATACTTTAACGGGTTCATTGGTTTTATTTACATGTTGCCCGCTCTTCTCAATCGGTAGCTGCCATTGATCCATCGCTACAATAAAATCCTTCGGAGCATAAGATTCTTCACGCTTGGTCAACGTTTCAATCTTCAGAAAATATTCTTTTGATGCAGGAAGAAGTTCGCGATAAGGAATTGTTATTTCCCGGGAGGAATTTGCCGGAATAGCAGGAAAATCTAAAACACCCGATTGAATTTCTTCACCGTCTGCTTCAACCACCCATCTCAAATAATAACCTGCCAGATCTATAAAATCGTGGCGATTGGTAACAAATATCTTGTTTTTTGTGAAAGCAACCGGTTCACAATGTACATATTGATAAACCTTCTTTACCTCCCAGATGTGTGGATGAAGTGAACGGTCTGCTGCTACCAGACCATTTGCACAAAAGTTAGAATCATTAGGTACACCAACATATCCCATATCACCGCCATATGCCCAAATATCGTGACCCTTCTCATCCTTTTTAGCAAATGTCTGATCAACCCAATCCCAAATAAATCCACCCTGCAAATTATCATACTTATAAATCAAGTCCCAATAGTCTTGCAGGTTACCTGTACTATTTCCCATAGAGTGTGCATATTCACACATTATCATCGGACGCAACTTCCGTTCATTAACAAATTCGCGCAACCACCAAATCCGGGCATACATAGGACAGTAGATATCCGACAAACCTTCACGGCGAGCTGCTTCATATTGAACCGGACGAGTCGTATCAAAGCTTTTTGTCCAATTATACAGTGTTTCAAAGTTCTTTCCATAACCTGATTCATTGCCTAATGACCATGTAATAATAGCTGTGAAATTACGGTCACGCATCACCATACGTTTCATACGTTCCATAAAAGGACGTTCCCAATCAGGATAATTAGCTAAAGTTCCATCTTCATGATATTCCATTCCATGTGATTCAATATTGGCCTCATCAACCATATAAAGTCCGTATTCATCACACAACTCATACCACTCCGGTCTATTGGGATAATGACTACAGCGAACAGCATTGATATTAAATTGCTTCATCATTTTAATATCTGTAAGCATAGTCTCCAAAGAAAGTGTACGTCCCCGATGTGGATCGTGCTCCTGCCTGTTTACTCCCCTAATTAAAATAGGAACATTATTTATCAAAAGCTGTCCGTTACGTATCTCAACCGTACGGAAACCAATACGATGCCGAAATGCCTCTAAAACATGTCCTTCCTTATCCTTCACACTTACTACCATAGTATAAAGATTAGGCGTCTCTGCATTCCATGCATTCACATTTTTAATAAGATGATCGAAACGCAAAAGAGTATCAGACAAAGAAGTGATAATCTTCTCATCAGAAAATAGAGAATTCTTACCCTCCATCAGCTTCAGTTGCACCCGGTTTCCCACTGCATTTTCAGGTAAGGCCATTGTCAAATCCAATTGTAGATCTCCATCTCTATAATCATTCACCAACTGAGCAGACGCCTTAAAATCTTTCACACGGCACTTTGGTCTGGCGATCAGGTATACACTTCTTTCAATGCCACTATATTTCCAGTAATCTTGTCCTTCTAAATAAGAGCCGTCACTATATCTGAAAACCTGAACCACTACTTTGTTCTTACCGGTTTTCAACAAAGAGGTCACATTAAAGTGTGAAGGAAGACGACTGTCTTCGGCATAACCAACAAACTGTCCGTTTACCCAGCAATAATAAGCAGATTCAACTCCTTCAAAATCCAAAAATACATCCATCCCATTAAAAGATTTTGGTACAATGAAATCTTTGGCATAAATGCCTACCGGATTATAATCTGAAGGAACAAAAGGAGGATTAGTGGGAAAAGGATATTTGACATCTGTGTAGATAGGACAATCGAAACCCTGGAGTTCCCAACTTCCAGGTACCTCAATATCACTCCAGTTCTTTGTATTAAAATCCGGTTTAAAGAAATTCTTAGGACATGCATCTATATTCCGGGAATAAAGAAATTTCCATATTCCATCTAAAGAGACTCTCCGTTCATTAGCCTGTACATCATTGGACAACGCTTTTGCTTCGGAAGGAAAAGAGATAAAATAGGCACACGCCGGCTCTCTGTTAATACCGCTGATTTGTGGATCCTGCCAGGGAACTTGCTCCCCTGCCAACAAAGATGTAGAACAAAACAAACCATGAATGATCAAGTATAAAATATGCTTTTTCATATTCTCAATGTATTATAGTTAAATGGTACACAATAACGTTACAATGAATGGTACGGAAAAATCCAGTAAACACCCATGGACAATAGATACAACTATATATTTTTCTCCGGAATAGCGAGTTATAATAGGAAGAGTAGTATCCATTGTCGTAGCCCCTCCTACTGCGATAGGTGCCAATCTTCCAAAGAAACGAACCAGAAAAGGTGCTGCCAGTAAAGCTATAATCTCTCTCATTATATTGGATAGCAGGGCTATAGTCCCCAATTCGGCTCCTTTATATTCAGTAATAATAATACTTGATAACGAATAATATCCAAAACCCGCTCCCACAGCCATACAATCTACCGGAGAATGCTTATTGAAGAAAACACTACTCATACAACAGCCAACAAGAGTGCCTAAAATAGTCAATACAGGAAGCAAAAAGAATCTTGGATTTACTGTCTTAAAATTCAATAGTATCTGAGGATTATTGCCAACAGTAATACCAACACAAAACATCAAGGCACATAATGCATAAAAACTCAAATCCAGTTGTTCTAAGTACGAAGGATACAAACCGTATAAATTAAGTAAGATACCCAATGCGAAAAACAGTACAATAACAATGCTACTTTTCATTCCTTTCCTCCTTTCACGTCTCGGTATGATATAAAAAGCCACAATCCCCAGGCCCCCAAAACACTACCTGCAACAGCCGCTAATGTAATTACCAGTGCTTCAAGCCCGATCGTATGTAGTCCTTCCAATATCATTTTATTACCACCAACCTCCGTTCCAAGAAGAAATAGAAGAATCCATATTAACCACGTAATAATCCGATGTACAATATTCAGGTTTCGTTTTCTTGATAGATAACCAAGTAATACTCCACTGCCCATCAACCCAATAATAGTAAATATAAACATACAAATTATATAATTCCTATTGAACAACTATTTTAAAAACCTCTGTCCGCTCTTTTCCATTCTCTTCATATTTAACCTGAAGAATATAATTGCCTGAAGCAAAAGATTTCATATCTATTTTATCTATGTCTCCGGAGTATTTGAATAATTCGGTACCTTCTAAACCTAAAATTGAATATTGTCTGATTGGAGAATCTACCTGTATATATAGATAATCTGTTACCGGATTCGGAAAAACTTTTGCTTTCAGAGTATCAGTATTCTGCTGAACAGAAGATCCACCCGACTTTATAACGAAGCCATAGTCGTGTGCAATGCCACTATCCACCCAGCCACAAGGGGTTACTCCGTCCGATTCGTCCGTAACAAAATGTAAGAATAACCTAAACTTGAGTTTCTCGTTCTTTACTGCATTTTCCGGAATAGTAATCTGAAACTGACAATCATGCTCTTTATGTTGCTGCCCAATCGGACTAATAAGCTTGGTATCAACCAATTCATTCTCTTCTAACTCATAATTACCATTCCAATCCATCCAAAGTCTCAGTTTATAGATATCTGAAGAACCCGAATCCCAATTTTCTATTTTTACATTCATCACATGTGTTTTGCCACATTCCAACGCGGCTACATTTTCTTTGGAATAATCCATCCATCCTGTCTCCGAGTAAGAAACATTATTATTAATCCCGGCAAATTCAACCCCTTTTATATAAGCATAGTTACGGTAATCTGATTGAAACAGACACAAATCAGTCTGTTTACCATCCAATACCCCCGATTCACGATAAAGCAGCAGTAAATGAGCAGCAGACCAGCTGAAATGTGGAGATTTCAGCCTTTTCCCGGTACTTGTTTCATAGTTTTCATGAATTGGAGCATCTATACGCAAACCATTAAGGCGATCGAACACTTGTTTTGTATAACCATCGGCCAATTCAGTATAACCATAATTTCTTAATCCATGAATTGCAAAATATACCTGATCCAGCCATATCGGACCTCTCCAATAACCATTCGGCGAAAAATTCGGATGATCAGCCGTAACAGTAGGAAAAGGAATATACGTTGCAAACTTCAAAGGATCAGTTAGATACTTCAAGACACACTCTGTCTGAGCGGGTGTAGCGATTCCTGCCCAAAGTGGAATATAAGCCTCACAACCTTCTACCTGCACAGAACTGTGATTACTCAGCCTTTTATCATAAAAAAATTCTTTTTCTCTATCAAAGAAATAATCGGCTGTCGTTGCTGTCCGATCCGGTTCGTTAAACTCACAGTTGGCTATTATACTCAATTCCTTCAGCAATAGATATTCATGGGCCAGATAAGCATTCAAATCAACAGATTCCTGATTTAAGCTCCAGGCTCTGTTATCATTCTTCAGGATAGAAGAATGATCAAAACGAATCGCATTATCCATACCACTTTCCCAGGCAGAAGCCTCAAGCGTACCATCCACTGAGCCAAATTCACAAAAACCATTTTTATCGTGATCTCTATATTCGTACCACCAACGGTGATATTTCAGCAATTTAGGATATATCTCTTTCACAAAATCAGCATCTAAAGTAGCTTTATAGATTTCGCTCACTGCCCATGCTGCCAATGGCGGTTTACTGTTTCGTTCATTATTTTCTTTTTTATCGGTATAGATGCAATCGATGATCATCCCTTCTGAAGTCTGATAATCGAACATTGCACGAACCTGATCTTTAGCAAGGTTAGGTTCAAACAGGCTTAATGCTACCGCATGCTTCCACGAATCCCATCCCCAAAAACCGATGAAATAAGACATTGCATGAGAAGGAATAACTCCATCATGAAACAAATCACCTCTGGATGCACGCCAGTTTGTCAACAATGTCACCATAGCTTTTACTGCGATACGATGATATTCTACAGGCATTTCCGGACGTAAAACAGATTTCAGATATTTCATCCAACGATTCGTATGTTCTGTTATATAATTATCAGGATGTAATAATATACCCTGTATCAACTGGGCATAATTATCCGGCCGTTTCGATTCGTAGAAATAAGATATAGTGGCATATCCTTTATGCCCTTCAGGAAGTTTGGCCAAGAGCTTGGAATTCTCATAGGAAAGCTGAATATCCGATGAAAATGTGACGACACACATCTCTCCGGTTGATAGTTTCAAAGACAGAATATTATTCTCCAATCCGGATGACTGTATTCCTTGTAACGAACCATTTGTAATGTAGAGTTCCCGCTTCTCACTGGTTTCACAACTCCATAACGCCGTATACTTATCTACAAAAAATAAGCGTTGTTGTATATTCCCCTGTTGAGAAGAAGAATTCATATATAGTTCTCCCGGAACGTATGTCACGCTATCAGGAGTAAAAGTTTCAGTTGTGATGTCTGCAGTAAATCCGACTTGGAGAATGGCATCCGATATCCATTGCCGGTGATCGAGCTCAAAAGGACCACAAAAACCATTTATCCAGTTATTCTCCGAAGGTAATGTAAAACACATCCATGAACCCAAATCAGAAAAACCTCCTGTAAAATAATCATTGCTGTATGGAGTACACCGGATATCTAAAATATCACTATAAGATTCTACATTATAAATAGCTGTTTGTTGGGTCGCAGAAACTGATATGGAGAAGCAAATGGTATACACCACCACAAACAATAATCGCCACATTTGTACTTTAAATTTCTCTCTAAACATATCAGTATTAAATTTTATCAGTTAATATTAAAAAATAAAAGCTGGTTCGGCCCTCTCTACCAGAATCTTGTATTAAGGTTCTTAGACCATATACAATTGTATTCAGTCACGATCAGTCGAACCAGCTTCTAAATACCCTATAAAGTGTGAAAAATATTATTTAATGATAATATTGGTTCGTTTTACTAATCCATCGTTTGTCTTCACTTGCAGAATGTACATGCCGGAAGCATTACCTGAAATATTGATAGAGTTTCCTGTTATCATTCCTTTTTGTACCAATTTACCATCAACGCTATAAAGCATATATTCGTTGGCATTCTCCAATTTTATAAAGACTTCTCCGTCTGTTGGATTCGGGTATACAGCAAATGCATCAAGTGACGTATTTTCAATAGAGGTTCCGCCATCAAGCTGAACAGTATAATCCTGTAACACACCACCGTCTTGTGTACTGCAAGGATCTGTATAAGGAACATCCGGAGTTTTATAATGCAGATAAGTACGCATTGTAAAAGTCTTGCTGGCATCGGCAGGAACAGTTATTTTTCCGGAAACTACTTTAAAAGAACTCTGCCCCGGTTTTCCTACAGCAATCGATTTTTGAAAAACCGTCTCAGCAGCAGTCAGTTTGCTATCACCATTCCAGTCAAAAAAAGCAGTTACATAATACTCATCTCCGGCACCGGAAGAGAAGTTACAAACGGTAATTTTTAATTCATACTCTTTACCTGCCTCCAACGTAACAACACGCTCTTTGTCCATTGTGTAATCAGCAAAAAGAACATTTTCATCATACGTATTAGAACCGATCTTTCCATCCCATCCTTCAGGAGTTGTAGATGATTCACTCACCATACTATTAATCTCAACTTTTGAGATACAAGCATAAGCACCCCATGTCAATTCAGGTCTACACAATTGAGATTGTGACATCGCTTGCCCAGCTACCATACTAAGTAGCGTAAAGCAGCAAAGTAATTTTTTCTTCATAATTTTAATTTGTTTTGATAATTAATAAATAGACATATGACCGGTAGGAAACCAGTGATCACCTACCGGTCCAATTATTTACTTCAGAATTACAATTTGCTGTAATACAGACTCTTTCGTCTCTATTTTTAAAAGATAAGCACCTTTCGGTTGCTTACTGATATCTATTTGAGAGGTAGTAATATTGTCCTGTTGTACCAAACGACCATCAATACTGTATAAGCTATATTTTACCATATTCATATTTTCACCACCAATATACAAAATGCCATCTGTAGGATTAGGGTAAACATTCATTGCTCCAACTGTATGATCAATTATCATACTGGGATCAGAAGAAACAATCACATAATACTCTTCTAACTGTCCATTTTCCACAGTTCCACAAGGCTGTTCCCCTACCATACTATCAGCATCACCATAATGCATAAAAACACGCATATGTAATTTTTCATTCAGTACTGCATCATCCGGTGCAGTCCATCTGAATTCAACAGTTCCCGGATTATCAGCTGAACCAATGGCAGGAATTGCTATCTTCTGAGATTCCTCTTTTTCAAGTATATTATCATGATTCCAATCAATATAGGCACGTATCACATAAGCATCCTTCGAGTTAGAATTCAGATTCGAATAGGTCACTTTCATTACATATTCTTTTCCTTTCTCTATATGCCCATTCAGTTCCTGATTGTCTCTGAAATCCTCAATAATCTCCGTATTATTCACCTCACCGGTTGTTTCATTAGAGATATTTGCAAATTCCACTTTTTTAATATAAGCATAAGGACGATAAGAAAACTCCGGAACACATACCTCATCAACCGGCTCGTCCGGACCATCAGGAGGTAATACATGGGCGTTCTCTTCACCATATATGATACCATAATCTTCAACATCTCCACTATCGATTTCGCCACAGGGATCTTCTCCGTCTTTGCCTAATGTATAGTGTAACATCACACGGAAACCAAATTCTTTATCCATTACCATATCATCCGGTACAACAATATCAAAAATAAGTACATGCTCTGTACCTGCTTTACCAATCTTACTTATTTTCTGGGGAGCAATCATTTCATCTTGCTGAAATACATAATCACCATTCCAGTCAAACCAGGCACGAACTGTGTAGGGATCATTTTCGCCGGATTTCCAGTTTTGCACAGTAACTTCCAATTTATATGTTTTACCTTTCTCCAGTCCGGCTACATAATCAGCCCGGAAATCTTTATACTGTTGTCCATCAAAGTCCGTATTTCTTTCTATTTGAGCAAACTTAACTTTAGAAATGTGTGCATAAGGAGCAAAACGAGGATTAAATAAACAGTAAGAAGTATACGGATCATTAAACAATACTCCAAAATTAATATTCTGTGCAGTTGGCGTTCCATTCTCCACCTTTAAAACAGAAGTATTCAAAGTTATAGAGACATCCTTATGGCTATCGGAAGCCTGGTGACTTAAGGCTTTTCCACTCATCGTAATCATAGCAGTAACATCACTTGAAAGAGTTACTGTTGCCTGCAAACCTGCCGGCAAATTTGAAATTGTATAATCAGTACCTTCTACCAGTACACCGAGTTTGGCAAATGTCATCCCAGCACTTGCTTCTAACTGTAGAGAACCGCTTACCTCACCTTGATTATCTATAGTTTCGGAAAAATTCTTTCCTTTTACAATCAGAACTACAGGAACAGCTACATAATCATCATTCACTCCGGTTGCAACCAGATTTTCTTCTTGCCACAATTCACTACGAGATAGAGATTCATTTAAATAATATTCCATTCGAGCCACCTGTCCTGCAGTAAAATGCCGATAAGCGTCTGTATAATTCATAAAGTTTTCCCAGTCTGTATAATCTCCTTCACAGTTCACCTGATCAGCCGGCCATTTGGAAGTAGCCACAGGAGGGGTATCTTCAATCCCGTCATTCGGATAAGTACATCCACCCTCAAAGGTGTGATGTAACCCCATAAAATGCCCGAATTCATGAGTCAAAACCCGGCGAAAATTTTCGCTTGTATTATTACCTATATAACTACCGTTGTAGACTACACGAGCCAAGTTTTCCATTGTCATTGAATTGTCCGGTAACCAGGAAACGCCGGAATTATAATAATCCCCATCTGCATAAAGATCTTTCATTATATATATATTCATATATCGACTATTGTCCCATGCATATTTCTGGATCGCTTCATCATATCCTCCTCCATTGCCAAAACCTTTCTCGGCTTCATCATAGAATACAACACCTTTCGTCGGATTTCCGTCCGGATCTATTTTTGCCAAACGAAAAGCAATATTCAATGGCTTTTTTATCTCCTCAAAACGACTGCTTGCCCCTGTCTGGTTGTAATCGGCAGTCAATCCTTGAAAATCTTCATTGGTTTGCTTTAAGGCTTTTTCTATTAAGCTATAAGTCACTTTCAGACGAGAATCATTTGTGGCGTCTGCAAATACATGGAAAACAACCGGAATCACATACTGCCCTTGATGATAAGAGACGTTAGTCCTCGTCGCTACCAGAGCATCTACATTTTCAGTTTCCGCAGTAGGATGTAATTTCCTATACATCTCTTGCTGATGTTCGAATCCACACACATTTTGCTGTGCCGATACCCCGTTTATACTTCCCATTCCAAGAAGTACACCCAGTAAAAACAGTGTATTTTTTTTCATTTTTCAGATATTAAGTGGGCTTGAAAGGTCTTCACAGACCCCTCAAATCCCTGTTAAACAATTAATAAAAGTTATTTCTAATCGATTTTGTTATTGCTTTGAATCTCCATCAAAGGAACCGGGAGGAAGGCATGCTTCTCGGTACTAAAGTTTTTGCGCCCTGCCAAATGTAAAGCTTCATCCAGCTTACCCCAGCGACGAAGATCATAGAAACGGAAGTTTTCTACAGCAAATTCCATCAAACGCTCATGCTCTATTTGAGCTTTTACAGCCTCGTAAGACTCCCCTGACATTCCCGGCATATCTCCATGTACTCTTCTTACTTCGTTAATCAGTGGCACGGCCTTTTCTGGATGCCCCTGTTCATTGTAAATCTCAGCCTGCATCAACAGAACATTGGCATAACGCATAATAGGTACATTCGTCGAAGTATTGGATTGTTTTAGTTTTTGCATATCATCGGGCATATATTTGCGGAAACAACGATTAATCTCATCATTCGCATCAAATAAATCTGTATATTCAAATCCATATATTCTCTCATTACCATCATTAAAATAAGGATCGTCAAAGAACATACTTGCATATGCCCGGGAATCCAAATTACCTGTAGTAGCAATACGTCCTTCTTTTCTATATTCATTCAGAATCATTTCGCTCGGACGAATCTCATCCCATCCCCTCAATACAGGAGCTGCTACCCAATAGTGCATCACATGTTGGTGATAGGCACCATCAGAGGTATTTCCTGTAAACTGAATTTCAAAGATAGATTCTTTACAATTCTTATTTGTTCCATTAAACATACTTAGAAAATCTTTCTCCAAAGCATAACCTTTCACTTGCTCTAACGCTTCTTCTGCTTTAGTGAGATACTCCGTTTTCTTCTCCGGTTGTTCGTAAGCCCGCGTCAAGTAGGCCCAACCGAGATAGGCATAAGCAGCACCACTTGTCACGCGGCCGGCTTGTAGAGAAGGACGGGTTAAGGGTAATATTTTACCAGCCGCTGATAATTCCGAACAAACGAACTCCCAGCCTGCTTCCCTGGTAGAAAGAGCCTTATGCGTTTGTTCTTCACTTGTCAAATATTCATCACGAATAATAATCTTCTCCCAGTTCAGCAGTAACTTCATGTGATAGTAGGCACGTAAAAATAATGCTTCACCTTCCACACTATTATACTTTTTCTGATCCATCGGATGATCACCTGTCTGAACTTTATTAATACCAAATAAGACATTGTTTGTGTAATTAATGCCATTATAGCAATTCATCCAATACTCTTTGATTCGGGAATTCTCATTATTATATGTAAAATCATAAATTTGCCCCCATTCCGGATAGTTATTTACATCCGAACCTTTCTCCATGATATCTTCACGAAAAGTTTCTATCACAAATTTAATTTCAGAGAAATTATAAGTACCACATCTGTTATCCAACTGAGCATACGCAGCAGATAACCCGGATTCTACATCGATAGAATCTCTCCAAAATTTATCAGTAGAAAAATCCGGAGACTCTACCGTTAGAAAGTTATCGCATCCACCTAAAAATGTTGCACAAAAAAGAGAGGTTATATAAATATATTTTTTCATGGTTGATAGTATTAGAATTGATTAAAATGTCACCTGCAAACCAACAACATAAGAGCGAGTAAACGGATAAATAAAGACATCTACTCCTGTATCCAGAATACTGGAAGAGAACTCCGGATCAATACCCGAGTAATTGGTCCATGTCAGCAGATTTTCACCGCTAACATAAAAACGACACTTGTCTATATAAACCTTCTTAGTCAGATTTTTAGGTAATGTATATCCCACTTGTAACTGACGTAAACGAATAAAGTTACCTTTTTCCAGAAAACGATCAGATTCGCGAGAATTCATATTAGGATCTTTTAGTACGGCACGTGGCATTACATTACTCCTGTTATCTTCGGTCCATGCTCCCAACGTCGACTTAAACAGATTGATTCCTGCGTCCATTGATTCATAATACAGGCGATTAGCATTATACAATTTATGCCCCCAGGCACTTCCTAATAAGAAAGAAAGATCAACTCCCTTGTAAGAACCGCCAAACGATAAGTTAGCCTCTAATTTGGGTATACCTGAACCACAATACTCTTTATCATTTTCATCAATAACGCCATCATTATTCAAGTCTTTAAATCGGATATCACCAGGTTTCGCATCGGGCTGAAGAACTATATTTTTTATAGAGCCGTCTGGCTGTACAACCTCTGTATAGTGATTGGTCACATCTTCCGGTGATTGAAATATTCCATCCATTTTGTATAAAAAGAAACTCGCCACGGGATATCCCTCCAAAGTTTGAGTAACAAAATGGCCGGCACCCTTTAAAGCTGATCCATACAGAACCTGATTAGGATCGGCTTTTAGCATCTCGTTTTTAGTAGTAAAGAGATTGAATCCGATATTATATTCAAAACCATTACTATTATCTGCATAGTTCAATTCTAACTCAAATCCCTTATTTCTCATCTTCCCTACATTCACTGTCGGGTTATAGATACCAGCGGATGGAGACATAACCTTCTCAATCAATAAATCTTCCGTTGTATTATAATAATAATTCAAAGAGCCCGAGAGCTTATTATTAAAAAAGCCAAAATCAACCCCAATATTCTTCGTATCAGTAGTCTCCCAACGTAAAGCATCATTTACAAGATACAAGTTAACCATACCTGGCCAAGGATTGGTACCTTGTACGTAGCTCATCCACTGGGTATTGTCACTGGTCATCGTCGGAGCATAATAATATCCTAATGCATTTTCGTTACCCAACCGTCCCCAACTCGCTCTCAATTTCAAGTTGCTCACAACATCTCCTGAAAAAAATTCTTCCTCGCTAATACGCCATCCTAAAGCCATAGAAGGGAATACCCCCCACCGGTTATTCTTTCCAAATTTAGAGGAACCGTCGGATCGAATCGTTGCCTGAAATAAATATTTACCTGAATATGAATAATTAATACGACCAAAAAATGAAGCACGATTATAATTCCAGAAAGATCCGCTTCCAGTAAATGTTCCGCCTGTACCAGCATCTATCGTAGGTGATGTAGGATCAAAGAATCCCGCTGGAACTTCTGTTATTACCAACTTCCCATTTACCACATCATAATTCATTTTCTTTCCCTCAACATTGATTTGACTCCAGTCTTTACGAGCTGCAGATAAAGAGCTACCAGCCATCACACTCAGAGAATGTTTACCAAACGTTTTATCAAAAGTCAGTACATTATCGAATGTCTGCTCATACCAGTAAGAATTGCTATCATAATTATATGGATATAAGCTTTGTCCCTGAATGTCGGCAGTATACTTCTCCGAATGGTATTTAGTATTTGCATAATATCCTCTATAAGCATATGCTGTCTTGAACTTTAGCCATGGAGCAATATCCACGGTCAAACCTATATTGCCAATAATATCATACCCATTCGTTTTTTTATGTTTAAAATGATCATCTGCCATCACATTACGATTATTTGGCATTTCCAAACGAACTCCATCGACAGTCATATCATTTAAACCATAACCAGAAGGCTGATTTTCATCATAAACAGGTACCATTGGGGCCATTGCATACATCTCCTTTAAGGAATATTGTGGCTGTTGGCTTTGTGTTACTTTAAAAGCTAAAGAAGCATCAAAATTAAAAATCCTTTTTTGCAGATTTAACTTGACACGAGCATTATCCTGAGTGTATTTATTACCTCTGAAAATCCCCTTATCATCCGAATGATTATAAGATATTGAATATTTTGCAATATCAGAACCTCCCCTGATATTGACATTATAATTCTGAGATAAACCATTACGAAGCATCTCGTCTTGCCAATTCGTATCAAACCCGGTCGGATTCTTCAACTTCCCATCTGAATCTTTAAATGATAAATATCCCGGTTTCTTAGCAACAGCGTTTTCGTACATCATATTATGTACATATAAATACTCATCAGAATTCAGCATTTCAAACTTATTGGAAGCACTTGTAAATTGACAAAATGCATTAAAGTCAATCTTAGTTTCACCCTTCTTACCGTTTTTGGTAGTGACTATCACTACTCCATTTGCTGCAACAGAACCATATATAGCAGCTGCCGCACCGTCTTTCAATATCTCCATCGACTCAATATCCTGCGGATTAACAGTGGTTATATCCCCCGGAAAACCATCTACAATATAAAGTGGTTCATTGCTTCCCATCGTTTTAATACCGCGGATTTTAACAGAAACACCTGCCCCTGCATTACCTCCCGACTTCAGAATATTGACACCAGCTACTTTACCTTGCAAAGCCTCTGCCGGATTCGTAGTTGCACGACTGGCCAGTGCTTCAACATCCACAGAAGAGATAGCTCCTGTCATATCACTCTTCTTCATTGTACCATAACCAATGACTATCGTTTCATCTAACATCTGACTATCTTCTTTCAAAATAACTTTAAGCGTTTTCCTTCCATTTAAAGAAATAGTCTGCTTGATATATCCCATATAAGAGACATCAATTCGATCATTTGGAGAAACTACTAATACAAATTCTCCATTTAAATCGGTAATCATACCATTAGTTGTTCCAGTAACAACGACATTTGCACCTATCAATGGCTCGTCATTACTATCCAACACGTACCCTTTTAATTGATAATTTTGTGCATAAGCAGAGAGTGGAATAAGAAAGAGTAATGACATTATTGCATATAATAATGTACCTCCTAAGTAATTACTTTGCTTCATAGCAATTAAATTTTAAAGTTAATAAATGCGCTTTTCAAACACGTGACAAATAAACTTCAAAATCTAACTACCACCTAAAAATACTAATCTACATAGCCCCTACAAAATAGTAAAACAAAAGACTTTACACCCTACAAAACATTTCTTAAAATGTTGATAATAGCCAATTTATATCTATAAAGAAACCTACAAAATAAAAAAAAATCAAATATCACGTAAATAAGCAGAAATATCATCCTGAGAATGCAAACAGAGTGTTTTTCTTAAGCGATACCTTGCCATACTAATTGCTTTGATAGATATTCCAGTTAACAAGGATATCTCTTTTGTGGATAAATTAATCCGCAAGAAAGTCGCTAACTTCTTTTCACCATGAGTTAATCCCGGATGTTTTTGTTCCAAACGACTCAAGAATTCATGGTTTTGTTCATCAACCTCTTTGGTCAAAGAATTATTATCATCTTCCAGCTTTTTAAATTGGAGAATAAAGGTATTTATTTTTTTTAAGTGAGTTAAGATCTCATTATTATTCATTTTATAAGTACTTTTAATCATCTCTCTAATTTTCTCCAGAAGTTCATTCCGACTATTTAAGAAAAGAACAAAATTCGTCAATTCACTTTGTGTACTCTCTAATTTTTCCGATTTTGCACTTAATTCCACAGCTTGTTGTTGTAACTTTAGTTCTGTTATTATCTTATCTTTTAATAACAACTCAGTCTGTCCCTTTGCTATCTGTAAATCCTTTTTCCGTTTATATTGTTTAATTAAAAAGAAAGCAAGAAGAGTAATACACAAAAAAAGCACAACCGCAAGGCTTATATTTCTTTTCAATAATTCAATTTGATGCATATGCTTCTGAATTTCGGATTCTTTTTTCTGATCCTGTAATTTCTGTTTTATGAGATTTCTTTCAATATTTACCAACTCTCTTTTTTGAAGTAACTGTTCCCGTTTCTTTTCGAAATTCAATAAATTATCATAGGCCTCTTTATAACATTTTTGTGCTGCATATACTTTAGAAAGATACTCATAATTATCACAAATTAATTCATGTGCATTAACATCAAATGCATAAACAGCCGCTTTTTTTAAAGCACTCAAAGCCTCATTATTCCTTTTAGCATAAAACAGCTGCATTCCCCAATTATTATAATTCTCTGCCAATGACCATAAAGCATTCAAATTTTCATTAATGACAATGGCTTCTTGTATTAATTTTATTTTTTCTTCTGTGTCACCTTCATAAAGACAAAGATTATTTATATTCGCTGCTATATTCTTCTTATCACCTAATGTTTTATTTATACGTAAAGCATCCCTAAAAAATTTATCAGCAATCTCATATTCTTTCATATAGACATGAATCAGACCGCGTGCATTGTAGGCGTTTGCCATTCCCGAAGAATCTTTAAGGACTTTATAGGTTGAAGTGGCATTATCTATCAGATTTATTGCTTTTGAGAAGTCTTTTAACGAACCATATAAAGCTCCTAAATTAACATTTATCTTAGCCTTGGTTTTAAGATCTTTTGCCGGACAATAAGATAAAGCCTTATAATATGTATTTACACTCATATCGAAATTACCATAAAGCATGTAGGCATGACCAGATACAATTAATGTAGAAACAATCAAATTGGAATCTGTAGTTTGCTTTAGTATATCAAACGCTTGTAATGTGTAGTCAACAGCCTGCTTTGGATCAGTCAGAAGTGATTTGTAAGATTTATCCAAAAATTTCCAAACATCTCTTTGGTAAGAGTTAGCATTAATTGTATTAAAAAAGAAAATAAACGACAGAAATAGTAACAAGTTTTTCATAATAATAAAGTTAGTCTAACATTAGGTATACAAATAAATATCTTCAATTCTCTAATAGTATAGAAAATCAAAGATATAATTAATTCTTCACATGTATAAATTAATATAGATAAGAATGTGAAAATATTATTTCACTCCAAGACTATCCGAAACAGAATCTTCCAAATAAAATACTAATAAACAAAAGATTATCAAAAATAATAAAACTTCAAAAATTGAATAAAAGTAAATACAGATCGCCACTATAGTATGACATTTCTCACTCACATTTCTTTAAACTCAACCGGTAAAGTAAAATAAAATGTTGTTCCTATTCCTACTTTGGAACGTACCCATATACGACCACCCATCTTTTCGGTCAGCATTCTGCATATAGTCAATCCAAGCCCTGTACCTTGTACAAAATCATTTACTTTTCCAAAGCGACTGAAAATAGTAGTTACACGCTCTGCCGGTATACCAATACCCGTATCAGAAACATATCCCTGTACGATCTGGTCTTTCTTCTCAAAACCGAAATGAATTTCTCCATTTGAAGTGAATTTAATAGCATTACTGAGCAGATTCAACCATATCTGAGAAATACGGTCCCAATCACCTTGAATGGACAATTCAGGATCAACTTCGTCCAAAATAAGTTTCACACCAGGCTGAACAGAACTATGGTTCAAATAATATAATTGCGCACACACATCTATCAATCTCACCGAGCGTATCGAAAATCTTAATGAACCAGCCTCAAGAGCAGACAAATCGAGTATATCATTAAACAAGTTCAGAAGTAAACCTGAATTCTTTTCTACAAGTTCTGCATACTGAAGTTGTTCTTCTTTGTTTATCGATTCTATAATAAGTTTAGAAAAACCTACAATCGCATTCAACGGTGTACGAATTTCATGACTCATATTAGCAAGGAAAGAAGATTTTAACTTATCAGCTTCTTCTGCCTTAATACGTGCTTTAATCAACTCTTTTTCTACCTTCTTAATATCAGTTACATCCCAGCCTACGCCAATGATATATGGATGCTCATTACCTGAAGGGACCAAGGTTTTTATCATCGTCACCATACGTATATCTCCGGAAAGTGTAGTATATTCTTCCAAATATTCCATTCTTCCAGTTTGCATCACAGCAAAATCACCTGCACGGAACCGTCTGGCTTCCTCACTATTTGGAAAAATCTCAATATCAGTCTTCCCTACGGCCACTTCTACAGCAATGCCTGTTTGTTCCGCAAAAGCTCTATTCCAATAAAGATAACGAAAATTATCACCTGTGTCTTTTACGAATAAATATACAGGAACATTGTTTAAAATTGCATGCATCAAAGAATTCAAGCGAATTATCTCGTTTCGCTGAGAGGCATTCAATACTTCCGCTTTAACCTTTTCAGAAACATCTCTACACATACAAAGCAGATATTTTTCGTCCAGAGGAAAAATACGATTTTCATAATGATGCAAAACACCATCAAGCATAAGTGAATGTTTCGCTATAGACCCCTGCCCGGTAGCAATCACCTTATCCATATTTTTCCGAACACTATCATACGCTTCTTCCGGAACAATATCTTTTACATTTGATCCTACAATGCTACCTGAATCAGTACCTTCTACATGATTAGTTGCCGGAGAAGATGCAAGTTCCACAATGTTTGCATCATGATCAAAAACAGTAAGCATATCAGGTAATGCATCTAAAATACGGGTGCTATATTTCTCTCGAAATCTCCCCGTCTTTAGTGAGGATAGTTCTGAAGAAAGTTTTTCTACTTTTTTCTCTAAATTCTCTACAATTATTAGTAGTTCTTCTTTCGTTTTTTGTTCATATAGTCCCATAAAAAAGCATCTTCCTCAGAGGTATATTGTTGTATATGTTGATCATTTACATGCAAATATATGTTTTTTTACATAAAAATAGATACATATCTCCAAATTATTATTGATAAAAAAAGTCATAGCTTTTGCCCTACTATTCAGAAAGTTCTATCTTTGCATCACTTTTATTTTAAACAAATTACATATGTCTACAGAATTATTCTCTACCCTGCCCTATAAAGTGGCAGACATCACACTTGCAGACTTCGGTCGCAAGGAAATCGATCTGGCAGAAAAAGAAATGCCTGGCCTTATGGCTCTTCGCGAAAAGTATGGAGAATCCAAACCGTTGAAAGGTGCCCGTATCATGGGTTCATTGCACATGACCATTCAAACTGCCGTACTGATTGAAACACTCGTTACTTTGGGTGCCGAAGTACGCTGGTGTTCTTGTAACATATACTCAACCCAGGATCATGCCGCAGCTGCCATTGCTGCTTCAGGTGTTGCCGTATATGCATGGAAAGGTGAAACACTGGAAGATTACTGGTGGTGTACGCTTCAGGCATTGAACTTCCCCGGTGGCAAAGGACCTACGGTTATCGTAGATGACGGTGGCGATGCCACTATGATGATTCACGTAGGATACGACGCCGAAAATAACGCAGCCGTACTTGATAAAGAAGTACATGCAGAAGATGAAATAGAACTGAACGCTATCTTGAAAAAAGTGCTGGCAGAAGATAAAGATCGCTGGCATCGTGTAGCAGCTGAGATGCGTGGTGTATCGGAAGAGACAACCACAGGTGTACACCGCCTGTATCAGATGCAGGAAGAAGGAAAACTACTTTTCCCGGCATTCAATGTAAATGACTCAGTAACCAAATCAAAGTTTGACAACCTCTATGGTTGCCGCGAATCACTGGCCGATGGTATCAAACGTGCCACAGATGTAATGATCGCCGGTAAAGTGGTAGTAGTGTGTGGTTATGGTGATGTAGGCAAAGGTTGCTCCCATTCAATGCGTTCTTACGGAGCCCGCGTACTGGTAACAGAGGTAGACCCGATCTGCGCATTACAAGCTGCAATGGAAGGCTTCGAAGTAGTAACCATGGAAGATGCATGCAAAGAGGGTAATATATTCGTAACTACCACCGGCAATATCGATATTATCCGCATTGACCACATGGAACAGATGAAAGACCAGGCTATTGTTTGTAATATCGGTCACTTTGACAACGAAATTCAGGTAGAAGCTCTGAAACATTATCCGGGTATCAAATGCGTAAATATCAAACCGCAGGTAGACCGTTATTATTTCCCCGACGGACATAGTATCATCCTGTTGGCTGACGGCCGTCTGGTAAATTTAGGATGTGCTACCGGACATCCATCTTTCGTAATGAGTAACTCTTTCACAAATCAGACGCTGGCACAAATTGAGCTATTCAGCAAGAAATACGATATCAATGTATATCGCCTGCCTAAACATCTTGATGAGGAAGTAGCTCGTCTACATCTTGAGAAGATCGGGGTAAAACTAACTAAGTTAACTCCCGAGCAAGCTGCATATATTGGCGTATCAGTAGATGGACCGTATAAAGCAGAGCACTACCGTTATTAATTTTTCAATTTGACGATTTACGATTTACGATTGAAAACCCTTTGGTTATCAACATCCGAATCCGTAAATCGTCAAATCAGAAATGATACAAAACTCAATTGTAAATCATAAATCGTCAAATTGTAAATGAAAAAGTTTCTCCCCGACCTCATCGCCATTCTGGCATTTATTATTCTCTCCTTCGCTTATTTCTTTCCGGCAGTCATTGAAGACCGGGCACTTTTTCAACATGACAGTGTTGCCGGAGTAGGAGCAGGCCAAGAGGCTAAAGAATTTCACGAACGTACCGGTGAAACAACCCGTTGGACAAACAGTCTTTTTGGTGGTATGCCCACCTATCAGATTTCTCCCAGTTACGATTCTGTCAAGCCACTAAAATGGATAGAAAACATCTACCGCCTCTATCTTCCACCCTATGTATGGCTTACATTCATTATGATGTTAGGGTTTTATATCCTGCTGCGAGCATTCGGATTGCCAGCATGGCTGGCTGGGTTAGGAGGTGTTATCTGGGCCTTCTCTTCCTATTTTTTCATACTGATAGCTGCCGGACACATCTGGAAGTTTATCACTTTAGCCTACATCCCCCCCACGATAGCCGGCATTGTGCTCGCATATCGAAAGAAATATTTATTAGGAGCCATTGTCACCGCTCTGTTCATAGCTTTACAAATACAATCCAACCATGTACAGATGTCATATTACTTCTTATTTGTCATCTTATTTATGGTAGGTGCTTTTTTTGAAGAAGCATGGCGTAAAAAAGAGTTGCCTCATTTTTTTAAAGCCAGTGCTATATTGGTAGTAGCCGCCCTCATCGGAGTATCTACCAACCTGTCTAACCTCTATCATACTTACGAATACAGTAAAGAAACGATGCGGGGAAAGAGCGAATTGGTACACGAAGGTCCTAAAGCCGAACAAACCAGTAGCGGACTCGACCGTGACTATATTACCCAATGGAGCTATGGTATCGGCGAAACGCTCAGCCTTTTCGTTCCTAATGTAAGAGGTGGAGCTTCTGTTCCGCTATCGGAGAACAAGGCTGCCATGGAAAAAGCCAACCCAATGTACAACGGGTTGTACTCACAGATCACCCAATACTTTGGTGACCAGCCAATGACCTCCGGTCCGGTCTATGTAGGTGCTTTTGTCATGGCACTTTTTATATTGGGATGCTTTATCGTAAAAGGTCCTATGAAGTGGGCACTGCTTGGGGCTACCCTTTTCTCCATTCTACTGTCGTGGGGCAAGAATTTCATGCCACTCACTGATTTCTTCATCGATTACATACCGATGTACAATAAATTCCGCGCAGTATCTTCCATACTGGTTATTGCAGAGTTTACAATACCACTGTTAGCCATATTCGCCTTAAAAGCAATCATTGATAAGCCCGAGGTATTAAAACAAAACCGCCGCGGAGTAATCATCAGCTTTGCATTAACTGCAGGTGTAGCATTGATTCTGGCAGTAGCTCCGGGCATACTTGTACCCAGTTTTATTCCTGCACGTGAACTGGCAGCCCTGCAACAAGCTATCCCCGGAGATCAGCTCTTGCCAATTCTTGATAATCTGAAAGAGATGCGCATGAATATGGTAACCTCAGATGCGTGGGCAAGTTTCCTGTTTATCTGTGCTGGGTTCGTTCTTCTTTTCCTCTATCAGCGAGGTAAGTTGAGTACTGTATGGACAGTAAGCGCCATTGCCGTACTTTGTATAGGAGAAATGTGGCATATCAATAAACGCTACCTGTATGACGATATGTTTGTCCCACAATCCGCACGTATAGAAACCTTCCAAAAGACTCCTACCGATGAACAAATCCTGCAAGATAAATCATTGGATTATCGTGTATTGAACTTTGCATCCAATACATTCAACGAAAACAATACTTCGTACTGGCACAAGAGCATAGGAGGGTATCATGCCGCCAAGTTACGCCGTTATCAGGAAATGATAGATCACCATATTGCTCCGGAGATGCAAGCCACATTCAAAGAGATAGCAGCAGCCGGTGGAGAAATGGACAGTGTAGATGCCAATAAGTTCCGTATTCTGAATATGCTGAATACGAAATACTTTATATTCCCTGTCAACCAACAAGGCCAGACAGCTCCTATCCTCAACCCCTACGCATACGGTAACGCATGGTTTGTAAACAATGTGAAGTATGTCAATAACGCCAACGAAGAAATTGCTGCTGTTGGTGAAGTGGATCTGAAGAACACAGCTGTTGCAGATGCTAAATTCAAAGAGGCTTTGAAAGAAAAAACTGAAAATCTCAAAGTAGATTCCCTAAGCACAATTAAGTTGACCAATTATGAGCCCAATCACCTGATTTATGAAACGTCCTCTCCGAAAGAGGGAGTTGTAGTATTCTCAGAGATATTCTATCCGGGATGGCAAGCTACCATTGACGGTCAGCCGATAGATATTGCCCGAGCCAACTATATTCTGCGTGCTGTAAACGTTCCTGCAGGCAAACACACCATCGAAATGCGTTTCGATCCGAAGAGTCTGCATGTAACAGAAGGCATTGCTTACAGTGGCTTGGCATTACTAATTATCGGAGCAATAGCAGGATTGTGGATCTATTGCAGAAAGAAACAATAAAGTAGAAGTTTTCTATAGGAAACCAAGCGCTAACACACTGATAGTCAACAAATATAAAAGTGTACATTCTTGTATGTCAAGAGTGTACACTTTTGTTATGTAAGAATGTACATTCTTATGATACATAAATGTACACTCTGTAATCCCTTTTATTTCACCACAATAGTCTTATTGAAATGAATACGATCGGAAGAGCTACCAATCTGTATCTCAAATTCACCAGGTTCTACTATATGCTTCATACGGGCATCATAAAGAGCTAATTCCGAAATCGGCAGCTCCAACGTTACCGTTTCCTTTTTACCCGCTTTAACCGATACCTTTTTGAAAGCTTTCAGTTGTTTGATAGGGGTAGCAACCGAACTAATCTTATCACGAACGTACAACTGAACAACCTCTTTCCCATCCCGTTTTCCGGTATTCTCAATCTCAATAGTAGCAGTCAACTTACCTCTGTCTGAGAAAATAGAATCACTTAAATTACAATCGGTATACTTAAATTCGGTATAACTCAAACCATAGCCAAATTCCCATAGCGCATAAGGGTGCTCAAAAATATAATGCCCTGCCGGTTCTTCGTAAGTACCCGGACGGTCAAATCGCTGTACACGGTCCGTAGGAAAATAATTATAAAAGCAAGGTGTATTTCCCGTACTGCGCGGAAACGATACATTTACACGTCCTGAAGGATTCACATTACCAACCAGAATATCGGCCATAGAACGCCCTTGCTGCTCACCAGCATACCACTGTGCCAATACAGCATCCGCATTTTCTTTCGCCCAGGTCATTACCAATGGTTTACCCGATATAAAAACAACCACCATCGGTTTGCCTGTTGCTTTTACTGCTTTCAATAGTTCCATTTGCTTACCAGGTAACTCCAAAGAAGACAAATCGAATCCTTCACCTGCCGTAGAATAACGTGGTCCGCGTCCCAGAAAAGTACTACGCGTACCTACCGCCACAATAGCCAAATCACTTTGTTCTACAATTCTTACTGCATCCGCAATATTCTCCTCCTTCTGGCTCCACCAGTCACAACCATCTGCCTGTTGCAGTTTTACCTTATTCTTCATTACTTCTTTTAAACCCTGGTATAAAGTTACCCCCTCTTTCGTATCCGGAGTAGTCCATGCATAATCTCCGAAGATAGTCTGATTACTATTAGGCCCTATTACAGCAATCGATTTATATTTCGATAAATCAAGTGGTAAGATGTTATTCTTGTTTTCAAGCAAGATAGCACTCTCATCCGCGATCTCTTTTGCCAAAGCGATGTGTTCGGCAGAACGAACGATCTTTTTCACCAGTTCCGGATCACCGAAATAAGGACGGTCAAATAAACCTAAAGCAAACTTCACATACAAAACACGCCGTACAGCCTTATCGATATAGCTTTCATCTATAATGTTCTCTTTCACCTGTTGTTCCAGTGTTTCATAATCAGAATCCACGTCCAGATCAACACCGGCTATCAACGATAGGCGGGCAGCTTCTTCACGGGTAGAGGCAGCATAATGAAAAGTCATCACCCGATCAACGGATCCCCAATCAGAATATACATATCCTTTAAATCCGAGTTCATCGCGCAATACATCGGTCATATAATAAGGAGATGCTGATACAGGAATGCCATCATAGGCACTATAGCAACTCATAATACAAAGCGGATCAGCTTCTTTAATAACGCGTGCAAAAGGATAAAGATGCATACTTCGGAATTCGCGTTCACCACCACTGACAAAGGCACAATTCAGTCCTCCCGTCGGTGTACCGTGTGCTACAAAATGTTTCGGGGTACATGTAATCCGGTGCTTCTGGTATCCCTTCACAAAGCCAATCCCCATTTCAGCAATCAGATAAGGATCCTCGCCATAAGTCTCCTCCACCCTGCCCCAGCGCAGTTCTCGGGCAATATCAAACACAGGAGATAAAACCTGATGAATACCCATCGTTGCCGCTTCGGCACCTGCCGCCTCCGTCATGCGCTCTATCAACCCGGGGTTAAACGTGCTTCCTTGTGCAATAGCATGCGGAAACAAGGTAGAATTATTTTGTAAAATGCCCTGGATTCCTTCTACAGCTGTTAAAATTGGGATCCCCAACCGGGTTTTAGTCAGCATATAATTCTGTAACTCGTTATAGATTCGGGCACATTCTTCTGCAGTCTGGCCCATTTCATGGGTACATCCATAACTCTGTCCGCCAAAAACACGTTCTATCTCATCAATCCTGCCAACGGGTTTGTTCTGTAGTTGTAACACCTTCTCCTGCAAAGTCATACGGCGCAGTAGGTCTTCCACACGGTTTTCGATAGGGGCGTCCGGATTCTTATACAATGGTTTATCATTGGTTCCCCACACAAAACCGGTAGTCCCGATACATACCCCTAAAACTATCAAAAAGCTCTTTTTCTTCATATTATTACTAATGTTCATTTAGATAAGCAAATAGCATCATTCAATGCCTCTTTCTATCGTATTTATTTTATGTATTTTATTCAGAGCAACACTATTTATACGAATATCGGCACTCTTTTCGCCCATACTTGCAACCCATCCCAATTGAACGGTTGTCTCTTCATCCAATGTAAAATTCAATGTTTTTACTCCCGTGGTACGTCCCCAATTAAGATAAGCCAAGGACTGTGCTTCAACCTGATCTACATTTGGTATTTCACTACCAGTAACCACTACCCCATATGGATTCAGGTTATTACCTTTCGAAGTATTCACATTGAATGAGAACTCGTATGTCCCGGCAGGCAGAGTTACTTCCTGCCATATTTTACCATTTTCGATGGCAGCGGCATAATTCATCGTAGATATATTTATAAATGTCTTACCTGCAGAAGCCTCATAAAAAGTACCGGTAGTACCATTATTCTGTGTCAACAGATTAGAGGTATACTTCCAGTCTTTCAGAATTCCACTTTTCTCTGTACTATCGTCACTCCGCATCACAGGGTCAGTGGCATTTTTCAATACGCTGGCCGTCAACGTTTCATCCGCTTCTACATTTGCCTCAATCTCAAAGATATCCACGGCTGTAACATCCGGCAGATAGTAAGTTTTCATCTTAAAGCCACTCATCGACTTGTAGTCTTCCAGAATCGTTTCCTGCTCAGCTTGTTCTACTTCTATCATACGCTCCTGGCCATTAGTATCCGTATACCAGATACGGACATAAGGTGAATGAGTATCAGCAGTAGCCCATTTTATCGTAGTAGCATTATTGTCACATACCACAGACGAAATGCCTCTATTATACAATGTACTTTCATAAATAGTACCATAAGAAGAGCCAATGAGTGATTCCGGTACAGAAGCATGTCCGTTGTCATCAAAAGTCTGAACAACAAAATTATAAATCCCCTCCTTCAATGGGATATCGTAAGTAAATACTTCCGCTCCTTCTCCACGCTGAATAGGTAAGTCAATTACTTCTTTCCCCATATTATAGGTAATACGAAGCCGGGTAATTTTAGGGTCAATAAGAATACCATAGAATTGTACACGCCCTTTTCCGGAACACATCTGCATACCCTCCGGCTTACCAATATACAGTATCTCCTTTCGATCCGTATACTTCAGATACTCATCCATCTGTGTACAAGAAGAAAAACCGCCAAGAAATAAGAACCAAGCCGCTATTGCCACTATATATTTAAACATCAATTTCATAATTCAAGCATTTATCAATTATTCGTTTCTGATTTATCATCTCCCCAGAAAGTAACCTCAGTAAATACCATATTAGAGTTACCGGTCCAGTTATCAATACATTTGATACGGATATAACGCACACGTGGCGCATCCAACGGAAAATCAGCATTATCACCTTCCCGTGCAGCCAGACGATCATCCTCAGTCAGTTCACTTCCAGGCAAACCGGAAGGCTTCTCATTTTCAATATGAAGTAATTTTATCCAACTATCCCAGCTACCGGATTTATCCAGTTCTGCACATCCCCAGACCTCATACACTTTCGGAGAAACATCGTTATAAAAGTGCTTGTCATCCTGTACAAACTTCAAGTTAAAACGACTCAACTTCGCCAGGACTCCAAGGTCAAAAGTAAACCAGGTAGGGCCGTTATGCTCTTCAATACCTGTATGGGCTCCTGTCTGTCCGTCACCATCGGCAGCTGCCCGTCCATCCCAGATATACTCCATCTTACTTTCATAGAAAGTACATGGAAAATCACCGGGCAGAATCACCTCTTTGAATTTTTTCTTATCAAGTTCGGCTTCGTATATCGGAGTGAGGGTCTCTTTCTTTACCTGTGACTTATTACCCCATTTATCCTGAAAATAAATTTCAAAATCACGGGATATATCCAGATAACCACGCACAGAGAATGTAGCTTTGGGTAGCCCTGTATAGAAAGTTTCTGCATTGACCATCTCATTATCCTCATTCGGAGTAGAAACATAAACTGTTAAGTCTGCTCTTGATGTATTCGCAAACGAAAAGGTCATCCCCCCAAAGTCGGGTTGTACTTCCAGCGTTTCATAAGCCGCCTGTACAGGAGGGGTATCTGCAGAAACCTGTATATTTACCGGTGCAGAATAATTCTCACTACGATCCACGGCATATACATCAAGCGAGTAGGTATCCATATCTCCAAAACCTTCAACCAGCAATGTATTCGTGAAGTAAGAAGCCTTAAATTCATATTTTTTGCCTTCTTTATTTGTATAACTGGCTGCTACATAGAGTAAATCGGGATCTGAAGGTAATGTATATGTAAGAAGTACAGAACCCGGCATCTTGACATAAGTTACATCACGTACCGGTGCAGGTGCCTCGCTATCATTTTCCAAAGGCTTCACAAAGTCGGTCTGACAGCCGGCAAGGGCCATCAACATCCCCAACATAAGTATATATATTCTTATTGATTTCATATCTCTTTCTGTTTTTAATCAAATAAACGCTTTATTGCCATCCCGGATTTTGTACCAGATTGGGATTGATCACCAATGATTTTTCTTTAATGGGCCAGAAGTAATCACGTGGTGCCACAAATTGCTGAGTATACATGGCAGTCAGCTGATAATAAGTATCCACCGTTTTACCGCGAGGATTCCATGCCATCAATGTTTTATTATATTCCTTATCAGCTATTTTCCAGCGTCGCACATCCCAAAAGCGTTGTCCTTCAAACATCAGCTCAATGGCACGTTCACGCTGAATAATCTCGCGTAATCCCAACTGAGTTCTAAACTTATTCGACTTACGTGAATGTTGCTCCCAGGACTCTTTCACTCCTAAAAGCCCTGCACGTGCTCTGATTTTATCCACATAGCTAATTGCCAGTGTACGGGCAGCCTCAGAATCCGAAGCTTCATTAACAGCTTCAGCATAAAGTAAATAAAGATCGGCCAAACGGAACTCCGGCCACGGATATTGTTCTGTATTCCATCCGCTTTCGGTATTCACGAATCCCAAGCTCACTAATTTCTTAGCCCAATACCCTGTTTTAGAATAGCCGTAAGCTCCCAAAATACCTTGTGCTTGTCCGGCACGTCCCTTTAGTTGCCAGATATCAGATGAATTTCCAGAAACACAGTTGTTTTGATACCACAAGCATCCGTCAAAACCAATATTTGCATAGTAACGGGGTTCCCGGTCAAAATTGGCACTTACCGTTTCATAATCCGGAATCAAATAAAACTCATTCGCTGTATTATTGGTATTCTTCTTTACCTTCAGACGGTTAGCGTATTCCCATTCTTTATCTTCATCAATAGGTACACCATTTTTTGTATAGTACAATTCCGTAGCGTACATTGTCGGATTTATCTTTTCAGATGCACCGTGCATATTCGACGGATACTTACCCACACGTGACATACAGGACTGCTGTAAACCACCTGTCAGACGACCGGACAGCCCCCAGATCAACTCGTCATTCCACTTTTCTGTCACACACTCACGCAAACTCAACTCACGTTTCAGTTTAGCACTGAATACCAGATTCGTATGTGTTTCATGCAATACAATGTCCGGGCTTATTCCGCCTTCACCCTGCTCACATATTTCAATGGCCTGTTCGCAAGCTTCCTGGGCATCGACCCATTTCTGTACGCTATACTCGCTATTAAATAAATGCTCACCGTCTTTATCCACAAAATCAGCATAATCCGGGTTACCATTAAACAACGGGCTGGCAGCCATTACCAGCAATTTAGCTTTCAGCATCAAAGCTGCCGGGCGAGTAATACGTCCCAGTTCTGTTGCCTGATCATCTATCTTCACAGGTAAATCTGTTTTTGCCTCATCAAGCAAATCAGAGATATAAGAGACTACTTTATCAACCGGGGCACGTTTCAGCCGTACTTCTTCCGGAGTAGCAGAGATTGGCAGATTTTCATCTGCTATCACAATCGGACCATACATACGCAACAGTAAATAATGGTAATAGGCTTTCAGGAACTTCACTTCTGCCAGCCATCTCTTCCTCATCGAAGGAGCAAGATCGCCTACATAATCCGTATCAGACACATAAGTCAGAAATGTATTACAATCACGAAGCCCTTCATACAGACTATGAGCCGCACCATTACCTCCATCCCAATAATTAAGATAAGGATCATTCACATTCTGATATCCCAACCCGATACGCCAGGTAGCATAGTCATCGCCACTCTGAATAGGATAGAAAGTAGCTAATTCATCACCACCCATCAAACCAACATTTGCCCGTTCACTATGATACTCCGGAATATAAGAATAGCAGGTAAACAGATACTTCTCGGCTTCATTACGGTTACTGAAAGAGTGTTCAATAGTACCTACATTATCGGGCACAACATCCAGATAATCGCCACAAGCACTCAACATCCACATTCCACTGGCACACAAAGAGATACAAGCCAGGTTTCTTAGTTTATTTTTCAAATTATATTTCATAGCTTTTCGTCTCCTCTATTTAAAAAGTTAATTGGACACCCAGGTTAATAACCCGCTGAATAGGATAACCTAATCCGTTACCTCCCATTTCAATATCCCACATATGGAATCCGCTGAGCACAA
This sequence comes from Bacteroides sp. HPS0048, assembly GCF_964240755.1. Lineage (NCBI taxonomy): Bacteria > Pseudomonadati > Bacteroidota > Bacteroidia > Bacteroidales > Bacteroidaceae > Bacteroides > Bacteroides sp. HPS0048. The sequence continues at coordinate 90,536 of NZ_CAXSVC010000008.1, forward strand.
ACAGGTTATTACCACTACAATAAATACGGGCAGAATTTATATAAGCCTTCTTTGTCAATGTTTCCGGGAAGGTATATCCAACTTCCAGCGTCTTCATACGCAGAAAAGCTCCGTTACGCATAAACCAGGTACTCTTTTGAATATTATTCTCCATACGAGTACTGCTCAGACGTGGCCACAAAGCGTAGATATTACGATTGGTTTCTGTCCAGTGATTATCAGCATAAGCCTTTAGCAAAGGAATGTCTTTCCACATTGATACATTATCCCAGTTAGTGTCTTCATATACATGTACAAACGGAGAAGTGTTTTTAGCATCCAACCAGAAAGTAGAACGGGCAGATCCCTGGAAAAAAGCCGAAACATCAAAACGTGCACTACCAAAAGAGAAGCCAAAGCCATAAATAATTTCCGGAACTGTCGGGAAACCAATAGGTACCTGGTCAAGTTCAGTAATCTGCCCATCACCATTTACATCACGATATTTTATATCACCGGCCCCATATTCGCCAAATGTCTGCTTCGGAGAGTTAGCCACATCGGCCTCATCGATAAACAGGCGTTCTGCAATATAACCATATTCCTGTTTCAGCGACTGCCCTACGTGGAGTTTATACTTTTCGTTATATTCCGGTTCTTCATATTTCAGGAACTCACTATGAGCATACGTAAAATTACCATGTAATTGTAACCACATCCCCTTCCGGAACACTTTGTTATAATCTACAGATAAATCCAGACCTCTCGCTTTCGCCTCACCCACATTAGCACGTACCTTTGCCGAAAGTCCCATAGTAGAAGGAATAGACTCACGGTCCATCAGGATATTGGTACGATGTTCGGTAAAATAATCCACCTGCACATTCAGACCGTCAAACAACGACAATTCAAGACCATAATTAGACTTATAAGCCTTTTCCCAGGTAATATCCCGGTTATCATAACGCCTTACTGTTACTCCGTTCTTTGTATAATTAAAGTCCGTACCAAAACCATAACTCTTACCACTATCATTTGCATCTACCTCAGACAGATAGAAGAAACGGTCATCTTCGTCACCAATAGCATCATTTCCTACCAAACCATACGTATATTTCAATTTAAACTTAGGGAGCACCTTCTTCAACGGTTCCCAGAATTTTTCATTGGAAATATCATAACCTATACCGATAGCAGGAAAAAAGCCATAGCGCTCGGAACGATAAAAACGTTCGGAACCATTATAACCGAAGTTAAATTCAGCCATATACCGATTATTAAAAGCATAGGTAAAACGACCGGACAATCCCTGATTACGATAGGGCAAAGACTTTTGCAGATTATCTTTTTGTGAATCGTCTTTAATGTTCGATACTCTTTTTTCACGACGCTGATATACCAGCAAACCGCTTACATCATGGTTCCCAAAAGAACGGTTATAAGACATCGCAGCCTCCATATATACAGTAGACTGTACATCTGTCCAAGAACCGGTAGACTCCAGGTATTCCGTCGGATTTGAATCCTCATTCAATTGCATAATAGAATATGAGCCACCTTTGTCATAAGAACTTACATTATAGAAATAAGGACTCGATGCACGACCTACTTCAAAATAAGCATAACGGGACGTATTGAATAAACCACGTACATTCAATCCCTTCGTGATAAATGACAAATCCTGCTTCAATTCAAATTGTGCATCCATTGTCGACTTAGAATAATCCTTATATCCTTTGGTCAATTCCGCATAAGGATTCGTATATTCCACATTATTATTATACAGTGCGTTACCATACAGCACATGTTTTGCAGAAGGAAGATCGGAAGTAGGATAATAGGCCGGGAACAATACCGGATTGGAAACCATAATCTTCTTATACATCGTATCTCCTCCATCAAGCGGTCCGGTATAATCATCAAATGTACCTGCCAACCGGACAATTGCTTCGGTCGTTTTCGTCAGATTAATATTTACATTCGATCTCAGCTGGTAAGTGCTCAGATCAATGTTATTTTTATAACCGGCATACTTATCATTCTTCAGATTACCATTATCTTTCGAAAAAGTGGCAGCAATATAATAACGAGCCACTTTACCACCACCGCTCACACTCAGGTTAGCGCGCTGGTTTGCTACCAACGGATTGGTCATCAGTTTGCGCCAGTCATTAGCCGGATACAGATACGGATTCTTACCGGCTATTGTATTGGCTATTTTCTCACGTGAATATGCCAAAGGAGCCAACGGATTGCGTGTTGTTACCGCCTCATTCGCCATTTGCATATAAGTGATCGGATCTGCCAGCTCTATATTCGATGTATTGGAAGAGAAGGAATTCTCTACACGCAGACTGACCTTAGCCGGACCTTCCTTACCTTCTTTTGTCTGTACCTGAATGACGCCATTGGCACCACGTGCACCATATAAAGCCGTAGCAGTAGCATCTTTCAGGATAGAAAAGGCAGCTATATCATCCGGCTGCAAACGTGCCAGTTCAGTAGAGGTCGTTTCAATACCATCAATCAAAATCAACGGATCTTTCTTATAGCCGAAAGTTGTCACACCACGGATAAAAAAGTCAGCATTGTCCTGCCCCGGTTCACCACTGCGCTGATAAGCAATCAAACCGGACATACGCCCCGCCAGTGCAGTAGTAAGGTTACTGGAAGGTACCTTTAAAGCCGCAGGTTTTACCGTCTGGATAGAGCTAACCATACTCTCTTTTTTCTGCGTACCAAATGCTACCACTACTACTTCATCAATACTGACAGCATCTTCTTTCATTTCCACATCAATACGTTTCTGATTTCTTACTACAATTTCCTGTGTCTGCATTCCTAAGAAAGAAAACACCAATGTAGATCCGGCAGGCACATTAGACAGTGTATATTCACCATCCAGGTCAGTAGTTACCCCGTTGGTCGTACCTTTTACTACTACGGTTACAGCAGGTAGCGGTTCACCCAATTCATCTTTAACTACTCCCTTCACCACTCTGTTATCGAGTACTTCAGCATAGCCCGATACACTACAGGAAAACAGCAACAAGGCCAAAATGAACTTAAATACTTTCCGGAAAGAAAGTTTCTCAAACATGTGTTTTTCCATACATAATTATTTTAAATCATCACTTAATTTCATTACAAGATTATACACTCATAAGAATAATGTTTATCATATGCAAAGGAAGCTTAAAAAAGGACAGTAATCAATAGACAAAAACATCATGGATATGGAGAATCTTACCCAAAGGAAAAGTCAGTCAGCCTCTCCCCCTTGCAGCATGAATTTATCCTTCGGAGATTTTGTACAAAAGTCATTAAAACAAGGAATAAACAAATATTTTGCACGAATATCACTTGTTTTAATAACAAGAACTTTTAGAGTTCTGCTACAACCAGAAGAAAAACTGCATAAAGAGTCGCAATAACATGCAGCAAAAACTGCATATTATCACTTTATCCGGATATAAATGCATTTATTCCGGCACATTAATTACAATTTCATTACTTCAAACACTCCGAGACTCTACGAGGAACGATGCGAATGTCGTAGAGAAACGATAAGAGTGTCGTAGAGAAACATCTGAATCTCTACCGGACGACCTGTTTTTCCGCTAGTTGCCCCCCGAAACAGAGCTATCCAAAAAAAGAATAAAGAGCAAGATAGATAATATTTGGAAGCAAACTGCATAGTAAATACAAAACAAGGGTACAAAATAAATCCAATCAGCATCAAACCCTAACAATCCGAAAAATCCAACTCCCAAATAAAGACAATTCCGGACACCTTTGCCACCGTTCTCCACAAACAAGCAAATTCTCGAAGCTCAGGAATATCACTTTGACAGTCTGACATTTTGATACATACACCACATTTATATTACGTCGGTTCATTGGCACATCCGTGATGAATCAAATCCATGTCGGTCAACTAAAATCTTAGGAGGAGTCAGTCACTATTACAACTATTTTTTGTAACTTTGGGTGCTGAGAGTATAAGCCGTTTCATTCAGATTTATAAAATCCAATACCTGACAAAACATGCCACGAATTAAAGAAGGATTCAAAGGAGAACGTGCTATTGTATTGCCGGATTTCCTGATCGAAGAGCTAAAACGAGACCCCTTGGGCCGGGAACTCCATATCACTGATATTGGTTATTACCCGCATGCCAATTTTCATTATCGCGAGCGAAATGCCGAAGAAGTGAACGAGTTTGTTCTCATCTACTGCGTAGAAGGAGAAGGCTGGTTTGAGTTGGATCATCAACGATACAAAATCACCTCTAATCAATTCTTTATTCTTCCCAAACACCAGGCTCACGCTTATGGTAGTAATGCCACCAATCCATGGACAATTTATTGGATACATTTTGATGGGGATAAAGCAGCATTCTTTAGTGCAGGCTTTGACCGTCCACGTAATATTACTCCCGAAGCACACTCCCGTATCAAAGAACGACTGACACTTTTTGAAGAAATTTATTCTTCCATCAGTTCCGGATACAACAAGAATTATATGTTGTACGCCACCACCAGCCTGTTTCATTTTCTGGGTTCCATGAAATTTATCGGAGAGTACCGCGACTGTGGTTCTATGAACAACTCACGTAAAGACGTAGTACAGCTTGCCATTCATTATATGAAAGAAAACCTGAATAAGAAAATCCGTCTTACGGATATCGCCCGCGAAGTGAAGCTGTCTGCCTCTTACTTTTCGAACCTGTTTGAAGAAAAAACCGGGTCTTCACCTCTGCGATACCTGAATTACCTTAGAATACAGGAGGCATGCCATTATCTGGACTTCACTGACATGAAAATCAGTCAGATAAGTCCGTTAGTAGGTTACGAAGATTCTCTTTATTTTTCCAGGTTATTTACCAAAACAATGGGAATTCCACCTTCGGAGTATAAAGCTAAGAAAAAGGGATAGTTATGAATACACTTCCCGGTCATCTATATCAAATTTATATATAGTTCGCTGATTATACGCTCGTCCCGGGGTCAACAAACAAGAGGGAAAATGAGAGTGTGAAGGTGTATCGGGAAAAAACTGAGTTTCCAGACATACCGCTGTATCGGGAAGTTTATAATAACCTGCCGTGTAGAGCAGTACTCCGGGCAAATCAGTTGTTACAGTCAAACGCCGTTTAGATACGGGTTCGCAGAGACAGGCAGCTTGCAGCATATCGCAGGAAGGATGTTCCTTTAATACATAACAATGATTATATCCTCTATTATTGTGTAATTGCCGGTTATCAGCATAGAGTTCCTGCCCTATTTGTTTACAGTGTGTAAAATCAAAAGGAGTATTTGCCACTGGTATTATTTTACCTGTAGGAATAAACGCGGGTGTTGTATCCAGCATTCTCCCGGTAGGAATAGTCAAAAGATGCGAAGTAATCTTCTCCCTTGTGCCACTGAGATTAAAATAAGCATGATTTGTCATATTCAGATAAGTAGTCCTATCCGCCTTTCCGAAATAGCTAACCGTCAGTTCATTGCATTCATCCCAGCAATAATCCACCACCACATCAAGGTTTCCGGGATAACCGCCTTCACCATCGGGTGAAGTGAGTATAAAACGAACTCCATTGGGTAATTCCTCCCACTGCCACAGTTTCTGATCGAATCCGGTGGTCCCTCCGTGATTGGTATTACACCCATCATTTGTTTCCAGCTGATAAGTAATATCATCTATAACAAATGAAGCATTTGCTATCCGGTTGGCAAAACGTCCTATCGTAGCCCCCATATAATAAGTATCAGACAAATACTCTTCCAGCGTATCATAGCCTACTATCACATTGGTCAGATGCCCGTTAGTATCAGGTACTGCCGCTGTTATCCATCTGGCACCCCAATTCGTAAACTCAACATAAGCTCCGGTCCCATTGACCACTTTAAATAAAGAAACAGGTTCACCCGTCGCCGTATAAGCTGCTATTTCATGCGTTACTTTCATAAACAAAATATTAAAAAAAGAAGAGAGAAGGAAAGAGAGGGGAGAAGGGAGAAGGGGCTGCGCTGTTACTGTACAGTCTCATCCCTCTCTGAGGAAGTATCTTTCTGAAAGGAGAAGTATATTAACACAGCGCAGATCCTTCTCCCCTCTCCATTCTCCCTTCTAAATAAGGCCTCTATGACTCTGCCCTCCCTGGTGGTTAATGTCCAGTTCTATGACTTTATCCAGAAATTCAATTGCTTTAGATGTTTCATTCAATCCTAAATAACCCAATCCCATCACATAATTGCAATGAATACGATTGCGCTTGTTCAAATCATCTTCCCAGATAGCCAGATCCGGCAACGAAACAGCAAAGTAATCTATGCGACACGTATCAAAGAGGTGTTTTTCACCATGCTTAATCAACTTATTAAAACAACTACGTGCTTTATCTTCATCACCTAATGCTCTCCATGCCAATCCCTGATAGAATATTTTATCCGGCTGCTGGTCATTATAATAAAATGCCTGTTGTGGTTCCGGGGAACCAATCGTTGCTTTCTCAAAACAAGCTTTGGCGTTCTCCTCATCACCCAGTCCCCGATAGGCTTCACCTTTATAATACCAGATATCATTTTCCTCAGCATTTGCCAACTTACCTTCTCCTAAATTATAAGGATAGTTTTCAGTCTCTTTCAGCAGAGCCAATGCATCTGCATAACGCTGTTCACGCAAAGCTATTCTGGCAAGTTCTACCCGGCAAAGTACATATTGTCCCGTAATTTTTCCTTCTCCCCCTTCCCAAGGATGGAATTTACGACTTTCTATCAATGCTTTAGCCTCAGCATAACGTCCCAGTTGATTGTAAAGAGTGATGCGTTCAATAGATAAATCATCCCTTTCTTCTGTTTCAGGCAAATGTGCCTCCAGAAATGCAAGACGCTGTTCGTGCGAGTATCCCAAGCGTTTATATAACTGGTCCAGTTCCATCAGAATGCGCGAATCGTGTTCATCCAACTGAAATGCTTTTTCCAAAGCGTCCAGTGCTTTTGCTTTATCATTCTGTTTATTATAATAGGCCAATGACAGATTACGCCACACTGTAGGAAAGTCCGGAGCAATAGCGACAGAAGTCTCCCAGCAACTAATGGCGTTCTCATACTGCCGGGCAGCATACCAGAAGTTTCCTAAACTATAGGCTGCCTTAGCTCCCTGACTATTCAAAGCCAATGCATTTTGCAAAATCACTACTTCCTCGATACGGTTCGGGAAGCAATAAGAATGATCAGCTTGTTCTGCTTTCCGATAGCAATCCAATGCTTTGTTGTTATCTCCCTGGCAGGCATAGAAATAGCCAAGAGCATAGTGAATCATAGGATATACCTTACCGGCTCCAGCAACATAACTTTGCAAAAACAAGATGGCTTCTTCATACAAGCCTGCCCCCGCAAAGTCAAGCGCATATTCAATATAAGCATGTTCCCACTGTCGCATCAGTTCCTTCATTTCCACCAGTGAGTTCTCGTCTTTAGTCAACAGATAATACTCAAAACGGCATCCCATATTGAAACGGTCTATCTTCAAAGACTCCTCTATCAGGCTTAAAGCCTCCTCTTTACGGTTCAGCTTACGCAGAATCGAAGCTTTCAGCTGACGTGCTTTATGATTATGCCAGTTACGGATAAGAGCACGGTCCACTTTATCCAAAGCACTCTCATATTTACCCTTTGCCGTATCTATTTGTGCAAGTCCATAATAGGCAGCATCCTGCCAGGCGGCATTCCATGCCGATTTGAAGAATGCATCATAAGCTTCATCCGCTTTACCCTGCATCTTACAGCTCCACCCTAAGTTATAGGATGGTTCTCCATCATACGGATTCGGATTACGTTCTGTCAAAGTAGCTACAGCCGTACGGAAATACGCTTCAGCTGCGGCAAACTGCCCTTTACGCATTAACAGCAAACCAATAGCGTTATTGCAACGCACATTACCCGGCTCACGACGCAGAGCTTCCTGATAGTAATCCATCGGATTATAAGTGGCATGGCGATATTGTTCCAAATGAAGTCCGGTCAGGAACAACTGTTCGATAGAAGCAATATCTTTAGGATCTTTCGCTGCTTTGGCAGGGTCGGGTACCGGTTTTATTTCCGGTTTATCAGCCTGATAAGCAAGCATTACTTTCCCCTCGCAGTCTCTGATTTCTATCCGGATATCTTCTTCCTTTAACCCAGTTGCCGGGAAAGTAACAGTAAACGGATCTGCCGGAGAAATCTGAATTATCTTATCCAGCAATGTCTTACCTTGAATATCCTTTGCCAACAGATGTACATCTTTATTCACTCCTGTGGTATAAAGTACCAGATGAGCATTATCCTCTTTTAGCTCTACATTCAACAGAGCATCTTTGGTAGCATTCTTCACATAGCCCACTTCACTGTAAGGCATGAAATACTGTACCCACGATTTTTCTTCATAAGGTTGCAACCATGAGAAGTCCGGCTGATTATCCGTATACATTCCTGTCATCAATTCAATATAAGGCCCGTCCTCATCAGTCAGGTTCCTGTCCCAAGCCTTCCCAAAATCTCCATTACCCCAGGTCCATTGTTTCTTACCCGGAGATACGTGATGATCGGCTACATGCAACAAACCACCCTGAACATCGGCCTCATAACCACCCACAAAATCATATTTCGACTGAATAGCCATATAAGAAGTAGGAACGGGAATATTCTTGTATTTTGAAATATCCACTCCCGCTGAGTAGTCTTGCTTATAATAAACTCCGGTAGCTATAGGAAAGGACGACACATCGCGCTTACCATGATCAAACACCGCATTTACATCGGGTGGGAATACCGAATGATAGTGGTCATTCACCACCACAGCCGGGTTAGCCCACCACAAGAATGTCTGGGGGAAAGCTGTACGATTGTAAATCTTCACATTGATTTCAATATACGCCTTACCCGGATAAAGGGTAAAGCCCTGCATCCCTTTGGTACGGAACATGCGTTCCACTTCGTTACACCAGATTGTCTTACTACCGTCCGCATTCTCTTCTATAGAAAAATCAGTAGGAAGAAAAGTGGAGGGACGATGGTGCTGAGGCCAGTTAAATTCAATACCACCCGAAATCCATGGACCGGTAAGCCCTACCAAAGCAGGCTTCACCACCTGATTGTAATACACAAAATGGCGCTGTTTCACTTTATCATAAGCCATGTGTATGCGTCCACCCAGTTCCGGCAATATCATAACCTTGATATACTCATTCTCTATAAAAAGAGCATGATACTTCTTATCAACTTTATTATCAGATATTTTTTCTACTACAGGATAAGGGTATACAGAACCACTACTACCTTGATACACTCGCTTCTCCAAGAAAATGGGATTCTTCTCTTCCTTCCCTATTTCATAGGTAGGAAGCAAAATGTCTTCTTCCCAGGCACGTACCTCACTGGTATGTACCGTACTTTGAATTAAATATTGGGTTATTTTTTCCATATTATATAACAACTATTTTATTAATTCTTTTTCTAATTCTTCCAGACTCTTACCTTTAGTTTCGGGCAGACAGAACACCACAAAAATACCCCCGGCAAGACAGATGATGCCATAAAGCCAGAAGGTTCCGGCAGCCCCCAATCCGCTATTCAGTACCGGGAAAGTATATGTAAGAATGAAACAAGCCCCCCACAGAGCAAAAGTGCAGACTGACATAGCTACCCCCCGAACCCGGTTGGGGAAAATTTCAGAAATAATCACCCACATCGTTGTTGCCAGTGTCATCGCATAACATGCAATAGCCATCACTACAATAACGAGCAGTACAATACCGGTAATATGAAAATAATAGGCTGCACCCATAAAAGCATAAATCACAGTCAAACCGAATGAGCCTATCAGGGTAAGTGCCTTACGCCCCCAACGATCCACCACAAACATAGCCAGAATTGTAAATATCACATTAGTGATTCCGGTCACCACAATATTCATCAACACGTCCGAAACGCCATATCCGGCAGCCATGAATATCTCCTGTGCATAGTTGAATATCACATTAATACCGCACCACTGCTGCAAAACAGCCATCACGACACCAATAATCAGCACTTTGCGCATTGCCGGACGCAACAATTGCTTAAAGCCTCCTTGTTGTTCGCTATCCGAAGAAGCCATAGCAATCGCTTCCAGTTCCTGACGAGCGTAATCACGCCCACCCATACGGCTGAAGACTTTAAAAGCAGCCTCTTTGTGGCCGGAAGATGCAAGCCAACGGGGGCTCTCAGGAAGTATAAAACTAAAAATAAAAAACAATGCCGCAGGAACTGTCATGGCCCAGAACATCCAACGCCAACCCATTTGCCCATTCCATGACTCACGTATCATCTCATAAGTCGCTCCTATAGCCACCGGTTCTGCAATCTGCCAATTCACAATCTGAGAAGCAAGAATACCTAATACAACCGTCAACTGATTAATGGAAACAAAACGTCCGCGCAAATGGGCCGGAGCAATCTCAGCAATATACATAGGTGACAAGCTGGAAGCTATACCAATAGCAAACCCACCTATCAATCTGAAAATATTGAAAAAAGTAAAGGAGTGGGCAGCACCTGTACCAATAGCCGTACAGATAAAAAGTCCTGCTGCCAATGTAAGAATAGGCTTCCTTCCAAAACGGTCACTCATCTTTCCGGCACTCAGTGCACCCACCAGGCAACCTATCAGCGCACTACTCATTGCCCAGCCCTGTAAGACCGGACTATCCGCAATTTGAAAATATTGTTCGTAGAAAGGTTTGGCTCCCCCTATCACTACCCAGTCATAGCCGAAAAGGAAACCTCCCATAGCCGATATTAAAGCTATCAGGAACAGATAAAGATTTGATTGTGTTTTCATCATGGTCATACAAATATTAATCATTAATTTGATGACCGCAAAGTAACCGGGATTTAGCCTATAAAGAAATAGAGAGAATTACTTAAAGTATGGACAATTTTACTTTTCCGATTCAATCCCCTTTCCGCTTGCATTCTTTTCGGAATTCATTGGGTGTTTTACCAAACTGCTTCTGAAACTGCTGAATAAAATTGCTTGTAGAGTTTATGCCTACCAGTATACTCACCTCATTCACCTGGCAATCTTCCTGTGAAAGAATAGTTGCCGCACGATTCAAACGAACAAAGCGGATAAACTCTACAGGACTCATATTCACAATTCCTTTCAGTTTCTTGCTGAAGTTTGAATGGCTCATGCACATTTTAGTAGTCAGTACTTCTACATTAAAAGCAGGATCGGCTATATTCGCATTCACGATATCTACTACCTGATTCACAAAATTTTCATCAGCCTTATTAATCTCTACCTGACCGATAGGTACCAATGGTTTAGAGCTCTGCAAGCTGATATCCCGGTTTTTATTTATTATCAGGCTCTTTAGTAAAGCCGATAAATAGTTCAGATTAAATGGCTTTTCAATGTATGCATCTGCCCCGGCTTCCAACCCTTGAATCTTTGTACTGACATCATTTTTTGACGTTAACAACACTACCAGTATATGGCTGGTGTTTACTTCCGATTTCAAATTACGGCACAAAGACAATCCATCCATATTAGGCATGATAATATCACTCAATACAATATCCACCTTATTATGCTCTATCACATTCAGAGCCTGTACTCCGTCCGAAGCTGTCAGGATGGTATACTCCTCATATAACTGTTCTGATAAGAAATCCACCACATCCGGATGATCATCCACGATCAGTAAAGTCACTCTTATACTGTTTCGGTTCAGCTGAATCTGCCCGTTGCTCATTTCAACAGCCTGTACGTTCTCCGTTATTTTCTGACGAACGGGAAGTTTCAGCACAAAACAGTTCAAACCTTCCATCTCCTGATAGGTTAAAGTACCCCGATGTTGTTCCACCAGGCTCCGGCAAAGCGAAAGTCCGATACCTACGCCTATATTCTCCTTACTGTTTTCTGCCCTGACAAAAGGTTCAAAGATTGCCTCATGCATATCTTTTGATACCAGCAAGCCATCGTTTATGATCTCAAGTATCAAAAACTCATCATCACGGCTCACCCGCACAGTAATACGCGTATCACTATACTTGATCGCATTAAAGATTAAGTTATTCATTATCTTATCAACCGCATCCTTATCTGCAATGACACATATATCCGGGGCCACGCGGTCCGCTATCACCTCAAACGTTTTATTCCGTTCCGAAAGCAACACAGAGAACCGCTCTTTCAAAGATTCAATCAGATGCAAAGCTTTAATTTCTGAGAAAATCAACGGCTTATTCATATTTTCGGCAGCCTTAAAGTCCAGTAACTGATTGACCAGATTCAACAGTTGTTCCACATTCTGCTTTATCAATCCCAGGTAACGTTGTACATTCTTCGGGAAAAGTACAGACTCCTGTATTACCAGATCCAACGGGCCGTTAATCAGCGTCAACGGAGTACGTATCTCATGCGTAATATTCGTAAAGAACGCTACTTTCGACTCGTAAAGCTCCTTCTCTTTTTCGATTGTATAGATGAGATTCTTTTCCTCATTTCTACGGGCTATCCTTTTCAGATATGTACGAATCCAATAGAAAAGTAATGAAAGTACTACCAGCACATAGATTACATAAGCCATAGGAGATGCCCACCACGGTGGCAATACATCAATGATCAACACCTTTTCAGTTTCATCCCATACCCCCATGTTATTGGCTCCCTTCACATGAAGCACATATTTTCCGGTAGTAAGTCCGGCATAAGAAATCACATTCTTATCCGTATAAATCCAATCATTGTCTACATTACTCATACGATAAGCATAGCGATTTGCCCCAGGAGAAGCAAAACTCAATGCAACAAAACGGATACTGATATTTCGTTCATCATAGTTAAGCGTGATCTTATAGTCCTTTTCATACTGGTTAATAACATTGGGAAGAAGATTCTTACCATTTACCAGAAAATCGGTGAAATAGACAGAAGGGATTAAATCATTTCTCACAAATTGCCCCGGATTAAACGAAACCAATCCATGCATCGTCCCCATAAAAATGGTGCCTTTATCTGTCATCGCCACTGAGTTATAGTTGAATCTGGAGACACTCAAACCGTCTTTCTTATCAAAGACCTGTACCTCTTTAGTATCCGGTTCCAACCGCACAAGTCCATGATTTGTTCCAAACCAGATATTTCCATGGGCATCTTCCACTGCTCTGTAAACAATATCGTCCGGAAGTCCCTCAGCAAGCGAATAGGCTTGAAAAGCCCCGTTCTGAAAACAGCAAATGCCACCACGATCCGTACTGACCCAGATACGTCCCTTACTATCTTCTAAAATACTACTGACCGAATTCGAACTGATAGACCCAGGTTTACCGTCAGCAAGATATTGTTTCGATTTACGGGAATGGATATTATATTTGTATAATCCATTACCCATCGCCGCAATCCAGATATTCCCCTGGCTATCCTCCATAATATCTTGTATGTATCCGTTTCCGAATTTTGTTACTCTCTCAAAACGCATCGTCCCTTTCTGCGCCCTGTATACTCCTCCACCATCACTGATCCAGATGGTACCCGTATGATCTTCACAAAAGGCATAGATACTTTCTTCTCTCAAGCCCAGTTCAGAACTTGAATAGTGTGTTATCTTCATGGAAGGAGATATAATATCCAACCCATTCTTAAAATAACCAATCCAGATATTCCCGTTGATTTTTCGTATATAAGTGATGGGAGCTGTACGACGTGTACTAATCCTGCTAAACTCCGATGTCTTCTTATCAAAAACCGAACAGCCTTCATCTTCTGTTCCCACCCAAAGCTTCTGCATATCGGCATCCCAATACAAACCATGAATCCACTGGCTTTGTACGCTCTGCGGATGATCATTCGGTATATAAACCGTAAAGTTCCCGGCACTACGACTCTGATAATTCAGCCCTCCGTAGAGAGTACCAACCCAGATGCCTTTCTCTTTATCAATATACATATCAGTAACTGTATTACAGCTAAGAGAGTGTGAATCAAAAGAATCGTTCCTGAATACAGTACAATTTTTAGTCAACAAATTATAGATATACACCCCATTATTTGTACCGACCCATAGTTCTTCATCCTTTGGCATCATCAAACAGCGGATCATCACATTGTCTACTTCCGGAAAGTCATGCAGAGCCAGCGTTCCCGTCTCCTTATTATACCTCAGTAATCGCCCCTCGTGTAAAGCAACAAATAAAGATTCTTTGCAGGACAGCATTGCATACACTCCTTTCCCCCGGAATACCCCGGTTTCTTCCAGTACTTGTACAAAATCATCTTTCGCTTTGTCATACCGGCAAATTCCCTGGTCAATACATCCAACCCAGACAGCACCCTGTCCGTCCACTGTCAATGACAATGGTCCTCCTTTTTCAAACACAGTGTGCCCAAAATTTGAATAAAGTTTGTATGCTTTTGTCTGTACATTCACTTTCAGTATGCCACAAGAAGGTAGAACAATCCACATATTCCCCTCCTTGTCAGCTACGATATTTGAAACCCAGTTATATAGAAAACCTGCGTCCTGAAGATTCAGCCAACGTTCCAGATAAGTAAAAGTCTCCACTACCGGATCATAGATAAAAACACCTTCATCCGTGCCTACCCACAATAGCCGGTTCATATCCTCACACAGAGCAGCCGTATTGTTATTGCGCTTATTCGCTATCGGGTCATAACAATCCAATACCTTAAACTCACACCCGTCATAGCGGTTCAGTTTATTACGCGTACTGATCCACATATATCCGTAGCTATCCTGCAATATAGCCTTTACTTCACTATGTGACAATCCGTCTTCATTATTCAAACGGGTAAAATGAACCTGTCCCAATAATGGCCAAACTGATAGATTAAGAAAAAGGATCAGACACAAAATTGCTTTCATAGTAATACAATATATGGATACAAAAATAACTATTAAGTATTATAAAATATCTTTTTCCCGATACAAACACCGAAAAATATAAAATTTCGATACTAAAATATAATATATTCACTAAAAAAAGTACTTACACCCCACAAAATCAAAATCTGATACTTTTTCATTTTTATCGAATATCCATTGCAAAACCGCTCCTTTATATTTGCACCATGAGCAATAACCTTTAATTATTTTAATACTATGCTGAAGATCAAAGAAGGATTCAAAGGTGAACGACTGATAAGTCTTCCCTCATTCGCAATTGAAAAATTCAAAAACGACGAATTAGGCAAAGAGTTGTATTTCTCCAATATGGGTTATTTTCCAAATGCCGAATATCATTACTGCCGTAGAGAGTCGGAAAGCTCCACCAATTACATTCTTATATATTGTGTAAAAGGCGAAGGATGGCTCGAATACAATGGTAAGAAGTCAAAAGTAACAGAAGATCAATTCTTTATTATCCCTCAGGGAACCCCGCACGCTTATGGAAGCAGTAAGGGGAAACCATGGTCTATTTACTGGATTCACTTCAACGGTAAAAAAGCAGGGTATTTCAGCAAAGGATTCGATATACCTCAAGACATGCCTTATAATTCACAGTCGAGATTTAAAAATAAGATAGACATGTTCGAAGAGATATTCGATACATTACAACAAGAAAGCAGCACCGAACAGATGTCATATGCAGCCAGTGTATTTTTCCATTTTCTGGGCATCATCAGATGTTCCAATCAGAATAAAAAGGAATCAGAAACCATTAGAGAAAGTAATATCATTGATACTTCCTTAAAATTTATGCGGGAAAATCTGCATAAACATCTTTCCCTAAAAAATATGGCAGAGCATGTAAACCTCTCCGTATCCTATTTCTCCAGAATATTCATAGCCCAGATCGGTACTTCTCCTTCCAAGTATCTGGCACAACTCCGTATGGAGAAAGCCTGCCATTATCTGGAAGAGACAGAAATGAAAGTCAATCAAATCAGCCCATTAGTAGGATTTGATGACCCACTTTATTTTTCAAGACTATTTACTAATTATCTGAAATTATCTCCCACACAGTATAGAGAGAATAAGAATAGAACCATATATTTCAGAACTACAGTACAAACATCCCATCATATTATGGCGGTATAAACACTTTAAGCATTGGGTTACACAAATCCTTACAGGATACGTAACCCAATGTATATAACCATCTAATCTCACTGGTATCTGCCGGAATAAATGAAGAGTTAATATAACTAATATATTAGTTACTTTACTTGTTACTGTTCATACATTCATATACATTTGTAATTCAGACAATATAATAGTCCTCATCCCGGGCTATATTAATAAATCAGTAACCTTATGAAAGCAGCAGATTGGATAGAACATCTAAATTTACGTCGTCACCCGGAGGGAGGGTATTACAGAGAAATTTTCCGAACCGGAAAAATGGTAGATGGCAACAAACCCGCTATGACTTCCATATATTATTTATTAGAGAATAATGAAATATCAGCATTTCATAGACTTTCTTCGCCGGAAGTATGGTACTATCATGCCGGTTACCCATTAATGTTATATGTAATCCACCCTGACGGAAGATTAGTCACTCATTTGATGAATACCGATATTTCAGGTGAACAGCAAGTAGCCATCGAGCCCGGATGTTGGTTTGCCGCTGAACTGCCTTCACATTTCGGATATGCATTGGTTAGTTGTGCAGTTGCTCCTGCCTTTACTTTCGATAATTTCGAGTTAGGTACATTTGATGAATTATCTAAGCTTTTTCCGGAGCACGAAGAGGTACTAAGACGATTGTGTCAATAGTAATGGTTCTACTATTTACGATGATTTTCAAAGTCATACAAATAGGATATATATGTTGTTATTAATAAAAAGCTTCATTAATATATAGTAAGTATCCGATAAACAATGGGTAGTTTATCGGATACTTACAGTTTTTAGCTACTAAGGTTATTAATAACAGTACCCAAAGAGGAGTCATACAAACTATCCTCTTTGGGTGTTTTAGAGATTTCCATCAAATAATATAAATTTGAACAACCCATTTATTGTGGTTCTATCACCTTAACCTACTTTTTTGCAGTTATCTGAAACAATATTTTAATCCAATAACAGCATTTATTTGCAGAATTTTTATGTTCTTTTTGCTTTGCAACATCCATTGACTGTTTTTATTCTTTAGAACAACTCCCAATATACCGGCATCCAGTCCTATTCCCCATTGAGGGGTGAAATAATAATCCAGTCCAACCGTAACATTACCTCCCGCACCTGACAAATTTGCACGCTCGACGCTATTAATATATCTGCTTTTATTACTATATAAGGTATATCCTATCCCTGCTTCATAATGTGCATTAACTCCGCTGAAAAGTGTTTCTTCTTGTCGATAGGAAATTTGTGGAGCCAAGTAAATCAGTAGTATGTCTTCATGTATATTTTGCTCATACACATTTTCTACATGATACTTATCCTTATACCGATAACCGGAAAACAGAATTCCATATCCCCATTCGGCCACATACTCCAGACCTTTACCTTGTATTTCCCAAGCAGCCGGATAAGAGTTTTTATCTCGTTCATCCCATCGTGAAATAGCTTTATAGGGAGAAGCGATACCTGCCGATAAAGAAATGACATGGCTCTTTCCCTTTTTATCCCCAAAGGTTGCCTGTGCTGACAAAGTACCTATATAGAAAAGAAGGCCGATAACACATACAACTCTTGTTTTTATTTTTTGGGCTCCCATAATGCATTACTATTTTCTGCAATAGAAATCGATATACATAATACAGACTTGTTATCAGCTGGAATAGAAGAGCGTTTTATTGTATTTTGGAAATCAATAGTATATGCTCTTACATCAGATGATTTTTCCATGTCAATTATGTCCGTTACATAGTCCTCAAGCATATCCAACTCTTGTTTGTAATAGGGCATAGCCTGTTGGGCGTTTGCAACAAATGCTTCCATAGTGGAAAGCTTTCTTTGATTCTTTATGTAAAGAGTTAGTTCTTCTTGTTGTTTTGCATTTAACCCCTGATACCCTAACTGCACCATTCTAATACTCATTCTTCTTACGAGATCAGACTCCAAATACCGTCCTTCTCTGACATAGGAATCATTAAAAAATTCTTTTGCTATTTTATTATGCAAAACTCCATATTGATCTTCATCAAGTAGCCCGGAAGAACCATAATTTACATCCGGAGATGATTTTATTTCAAACTTTCCTACTTTGTCGATTATTAAATCAATAGTTTTATAACCTTTTGATACGTAGCTAATAGATGACAGTGCAGAACATATTATGCCACCGGTATTTCCTCCCCAATGGCTCTTTCCATAAAGAAATCCTTTAGCATCAATCCAAGCTGTTAAAAACAGATGCGTCCAAAAGTTCTTAATACCTCTTGTTTGTATTGTGTTGTGTTGTAAATTATATTTCTGTCTCAAACTATCAATTTGTTGCTGCAATTCTATATAAGAAATTGTATTTTTACCAAATGAGTATAATTCAGTATTGTATTTTTCCGTTATGGGTTCAATATTTACTTTTTCGCAAGATATAAAAACACATTGCATACTCACAAGGACGATAAGTCCCAATAGATAATTCTTTTTCATAATTTCAATTTTTAATTAATGCTCCATTTGTTTTGAATGTATGTACTTCAATTATTCACTATTCAGCTACTTTACTTAGAGAACAATGAAATATATTTAATCAATAGTTTCAAAATTAAAACATATATACACATTTTAGATCTTTGAAAGCTATATTTTAGCATTCTTTCACTTGTTAATGCAATTTATTGTAATTCATCTATATTCATATTCTTCTATTTCATGCATGATAACTTCATTTTACTTTTGAATAAAAGTACCAGAAAAAGACAATGGTATATTGAAATATCAAGATGAGGATTTTGATATGCATCATGGTACCTTCTTATACCCTATCACAGTATACTTTCTCTCTACAAAAAACCTGCTTTCTCCATCTTTCATCTCCAAAGGTAAGACTCAAGAACATCCCCATGTTTTGCAATAAAACATGGGGATGTTCTTGAGTAAAACACCCGGATGTTTTCAACAATAACACCCGGATGTTTTATAATAAGGAATCATACAACAAGCGCACAACACATTATGTAATAAACATTTAAATACTATACACTTAATCATTGCTAATATGTACACTTTAGCGGAGCTATTTCTCCACTCACAAAAGAACCATGAAAGTTCTTTTGTGTATCATTCAAAAGTTGGTATTAGAGAAAGAAAAAACAGAAGATCCGATTGGTGAGACAAATTATAACAACTTTGAATGTTTCCGGGACTTACTTCTCACGATAATAAAAAAAACAATCATTACCACATAATAAAGAATAGAAAAGAAAATAAGCAGAAAAGAAAGAAAAACATTTTCCTCCATAGAACTTAAACCCAGCAAAAGTACATAAAGCACAAAAGGGCTGCCAACTTCCATCAACACCCCCTTTAGCCAATGTTCATCTTTAAACGAATTGAGAAAAGAATAGAACTTATAGTTACATCCCCTTTTACTATAAATATCCATCACGATACAAAATATAAGTAATACGGAAGGAATAAATGCAAAAATATCTAATCCGTTCTTCCTACAAAAGGATTGGGTATACAATACAACAACAATAAAGAATTCAGATGTGAAACGAATCTCTCCCATATCGGTATGTTTCTACTATTCAAAATGCTAATCTTACTTCCTTACTAAAAATCCAATCAAACAATTCTGCGCTCACCTTATCCTTTATACGACTTTTGCGCATCTTAAAAGCTCCATCGGAAACGATATTCATGCAAAGTATAATGGTTGCCTTGGAATATCCCAACAAAGAAAAAATACAAAATAACAAATCATCATGATTCAATTCATTGCATGTACTTTTTAAATCAAGCATCACATCAACAAATGTTTCATTAATAACCTTACAGGTATCAGCACGTTCTAAGGCGGTCATTTTACAGAGTCTCTCATCTTTTGAACAGTCTATTACCCGTAAACGCTTGCAAGTACCCGTTGTCTGAAACAACCTTACACATAAGGAAAGCTTTTCCTTTCTCAATTTATCAAGGTTCTGCTCATTCTCAGCTTCATCTCCAGCCGTTAGAAATGTATCCGAACGTTTTTGCATCAATTCCCTCTGCAAAGCAATATATTTATTTTTGCGATTCTGTTCTATCCAAATCAGCCAAAACAAAACAATGAATACCATACAAAGAAAGATTAAAACCATTAACCATTCAATGTTTTCTTTTCCTTGTGTGCCTGCGATATGTGTCGAAGAGCAAGAAGTGAAAATGAAGATCAACAAAATTTCCAAAGCGATATATTGTATTAGCTGTCAATATGTATAACAAATATACAACTAATAAATATAATGAAGAAAAAACATAGGGAAAAATATAGATTCCAATTGAGTTCACCTCTACTCAATAATATCAATGAAAATCAAACTCTTTTATTTATCAACTTTAGCTCTTCCGATTCTCCATCTTCGCACATGCAAATATACTCCCATCGAATAATAGACAGCAGATAGAATAAAACAAAATATCGCAAGATTCCTTTGTCGTCCTTCCTGTAAAAGTTCTACTCCTAAAAATAAAGTATAAATAAAAACAGGACTACTTATCAAAGATCCGGGGTCCCACTTAAATGCTTTCTTAACTACATCATTCGAATAATCATCCGATATTTCAATCTCTGACCTTGCTGATCGATGAGTGGTGGTTTTGTAGATACTATAATTATAAATACCTAATAATAGAATAGGAACAAATCCCATTACATTAAAACCAGAGTCAACAACTTCATCAATATAATTTAATAGTAAAAGTACAGTGACCAAGAAATAGTCTTTTATCAGCCTCTCCATAGTTCATTATTTTTTTAGTATCTGAGTTCCGGATGCAAATCAAACCCATTTCCAGAAAAAAAACAAACTATCTTGGTAACAGTAAAGTAACAATATTACTCAAGAAGTAACAGGAAGGTAACAATACACAGATTTTCTTATTATAAATATGAAATATTAATACTACAAAGCAACATAAACAAAACCAATTCCCCTTGGGCGAAATTTAGTTTAAACCAATAAAACGTAAGAAATACTCCGATATAAAATACCGGCATGACAAACAGAATGGATTCATATTGTAAACACAAACGATATTGCAGGTTCTCTTCTGGAACCTGCAATATCTTCACAGTAACCCAACGATTATGCTTCTCATTTTTGAATACACCCAATCATTACTAATACATACACTTCAGCGGTGCTCTTTCTCCACTCACAGAAACAAGATATACCCCTCTTTCCGACAAAGGAATAACCGTATTAGAAAAACCGGTATTCACAGTTCTACCGTCCATAGTATACACAACTACTTTGTGATTATCCATACCACGAACCATTACTCCGGTATCTACCGGAACAACCCTGAAATGATCGGATGATACGATTGACCGAATGCCGGTCGCAACAGATAAACCGGTGGTTGCAAACTTACTACCGGCGTATGACTGATCCAACGTCTGAACACCTACAGTATATCTACCATCGCCGAACACACGCATCCGATAGGAGTTGAGGGCGGAAGAAAGAGAAGTTTGCAAGTCGGTACCTACTTTCAGCCTACCGGTTTCAATATCTACCGGGATCATTGTATATAATTCTCCGGTCGTTTCGTTACGAACATAAATATTGTAACGCAAAGCAACTTCCGACGTTTCCTTATCAGAACCGGGTAGCCAGGAGATAACAAGTTCATCACCTTCCATCACAGCCGTAACTTTGGATGGCGGTTCGGGAAAAGTATTTCCGGAAAGTCCCACCTTTTGCGGATTATTCTCATAAACGCGTAACGGAGCCGTATAATAGGAGGCAGGAGCCTTCTCGTAAGTACCCACATAGCCGCCAACAATCAAGTCCATATTACCATCTCCATTGACGTCACCCATGTTAATACCCCCATCCTGATTGACAGGAACCACCGGATAGGATTTATCCATAACAAACTTACCCTCCCGCGTCTGATAATAAATACGATTTCTAAAACCGGAGCCATCACTGGGCTCTCCATTGATCACCATATCCATCAGCCCATCGCCATTAAAATCGGCAACCAACGGATTGGCACGGCTCACTCCCAGAATATTACTTTCTTTTTCGGATACATACCAATAGATACATTTACCATCTTTATCTACAGTGTTGTAATACAAAGAAGAGAGACAGACCCAACCGTCTCCGTTTCCGGTACTGATGATATCCAATGTACCGTCGCCATTAATATCTGCGAGTGTAGACTGTCCCTGAAAAGCTCCGCGAATATTTGAAGGTGTTTCATCCACAAACGCACCGTCACGTTTATTAATATACGTTTTAAGCGCAGTAGAAGTTTTGTCACTATATCCGGTGAACTCAATATCGAGCCAACCGTCATTATTCAGGTCACCAAACATGACCGATCCATTGGTAGCTGCCTCAAACCCCTGTTGTTCCTGACGAATAAAGGTACCACTTCCACGATCATTAAGATACAGATCAATGCGGCGTCCGTTGTGATAACTCATCACAACTACATCCGTATATCCGTCATGGTTATAATCGCCTACGGATACAGGATTGAAGAATCCTTCATCCTTGTATGGCAAAAAACCCGGAGCAGCAACTTTCTCAAAACGATACCCATTCTCTTCTCCCAGATTCCGGTACAAAGCAACTATCTTAATATCACTACTGACATTCCAGTCTCCTCCCTGCCCCATGATCAGCAAATCAAGATTTCCGTCATTGTTATAATCAAAAAAGACAGCATTCGTATAGGTACTTACAGCCAGATAAGAGTCTTTCTCAAGGGTGAAAGTACCATCACCATTACGCCGGGCGAGGATAGCCAGTTCATCCCAGACATGAGCAACAGCTCCGATGTACGGTAACGTTGCAAGCAAACAAGCAATTAATCTTTTCATAAACCACTCCTTTTATTCTTCTGTTACCAGACCACCAGGGCCGTCAAATTTATATTCGAACGAATCGAACCAGACGCTTCCACCCTCTTCCTTTGTATTATATGAGTAAAGCCCTACACGAGAACCTTTCCAGTCACGGGAACCTTCCTGGAAGGAATCACCACACTCCAGATAGTTTTGACCATCCAGACTATAAGAGAATTGATGCTTATTATTCAAGGCATCGATCGCCAATTTTACATAAATCACTGGATCACCGCCCTTTTCTACTGTTTTAATCAGCTTTATCTGTCCTTCGTTCTCGTAATAAACAACCGGGGTTAATGTTCCGGCATCCTTCTGCACCAAAACACCTGCTCCACAGAATTTATTACCAATGCACTCCAGCCCCGCACGTTGTCCTTCGGTCATAGCAGAATAATCCATCCGGATAACGGCTTCTCCCTTATACCCCATCGTCTTTTGAGTAAACTGATTACGGGAATCACGCACACTTTCTGCTTTCAATGCTTTGATCTCCAACCATCCCGGACGGGAAGTAAGCGACCAGTTCTCATTTGCCGGATTATGATTGAATTGCCATTGTATAGCTAATTTGTCAGAAGAAAAATCATCACTGGCCTGCGGTGCATGCGGAGTTACATCACATTTAACAGCCGGCTTTTTGCAGACTTTCACCGGTTCACCAATTCCATTCTTGTCATAGTCCGTGCCGATAACCGGGAAACCATCCTCCCATACCACCGGTTGCAGATGCACCACCCGCCCTTGTGGATCGGCCGACTGGAAATGATAGAACCACCATTCTCCCTCGGGTGTATCTACCAAAGCCCCCTGATGAGGACCATTGACCTTCGTCACTCCCATTTCCAATACACGTTTTGATTCATAAGGTCCATAAATATTTTTAGAACGCATCACCGTTTGCCAACCCGAACTTACACCGCCTTCGGGAATACTGATGTAATAATAACCATCCTTCTTAAAGAGTTTCGTCCCTTCGGCAACAGGACCTTCGTATACTTTCTTGCCATCGTCAAGAAGCCGGGTACCGTCTGCACTCATCTTATGAATATAAATCGGACCGCCACCCAATTGGCTGCGCCCCACATAAGCCTGCCCGTCATCATCCCAAAGCGGACAAGGGTCTTCCCAACCACCGGCACTCTTCACACAATGTAAAGGTGTCCAAGGGCCGACAGCGTTTGTAGCTGTAGACATAAACAATCCATCGTTTGGCATACATACAAACATCCAGAACTTTCCGTCATGATAGCGTAGAGCAGGTGCCCAACTGCCATCGCCATAGCGCTTCATTTCCGAAAAACCGGGAAGATCGATATGATTGTATATCTGACCAACAATGGTCCAGTTTACCATATCATCCGATTCCAGAACCGGTATACCCATAAAGTGGAATTCGGAACAAATCATATAGTATTTATTCCCTACCCGGATAACGTCCGGATCGGAATAGTCACCATTCAGAATAGGATTGGCAAACGTTCCGTCTCCCAAATCTCCCCAACGCGGATCTATATACCAGCCACTGGAGCCTCCCAGATCCTGCCCACCACAAAACAATCCCATATAACCGCTATTGGTATATGCCCCTAGTACCGGGCGAGCCCGGTGTTCACCCGGAAAAAACTCCTGAATAGATTCATCATCTGTTCCTACTCTTTCAAATGCCGTCATTTGCTGCGCAGTAATAGTGATAAAAGGTAAGCAGCAAAGAACAAGTGACAGAGCAGACCTGCTTTTCTTTAAAGAGAAAATGTTCTTCATAATTTTTATTTTAATTTGGTTAATAACTCGAAGGTTTGTGCGCAAATGTAGTGTTATTGGTTATCGCATATAGTGATAAATGTATCAATAAATATAATCAATGTAGATATTTTTGATATTTGAAGAATAGAATGCAGGCTACTTTCTACATTTCTGCTAGTAAACCACGAAAATTTACTATAACCGACTCTTCCCAAATACTTACCATATATCCTCTCTTACATTAGCCCTGGAGGTGATGAGGAAAACCCTAACGTAATATTCTCAATATCTCCTTCTCCCCAACATTCAATAGTAATCCATTTTATAGGAAAAACAAAAAAGCCCTCCGTTTCAACAAAATGAGAATCTACAACAACTTTAAGATGATGATAACCTATAGATACATTCATATTATCAATAAACAAATAAAGCTCAGAGAATCTATTATCCTTGAAATATAGTTTGTTGTCAATATAAACCTCAATAGGTATCTCTGTATTCTCTCCATTCCAACATGTAATATGATTTGATAAAACAAAAGACAAATTGGTACAATCCTTTCTAACATACCAATAAATGTTTTTAGAAACAAATATCAAAAAATATGACATTGCTAATAATAATAGAATTTTTCTCTTTTTCATATGATGCAAATTATGGTCTAACATAAATTGATGCCTTCCCTCTATTGGGCCTTTTCCTCCCTAAGGGGTTAATTTCATAATTATATCTTTTATTTAGCTCTTTATTCTTCCATTTTGAATAAACTGTTTTAAGTTGTGTACTATTTAAATTGTAAAAGGAACCATTTGACCTCATTAAGTTAAAAGGATTACGCTTATTATGTTCAAGACCACTTAAATGCCCAAATTCATGAGTCGCAGTGAAAGTACCATAATTCCGACTCCCAAGCATCCGATCATAGGGACCAGTAAAATAATCAGAATTTATAAAAGCAACTTTCCCTCCTAAAGCATTTGAAGCTCCGTAAACTTCTCCTTCCTTTATCTCACTAATTTTATCCGTCAGTACAAACAAATGATCGCTACCTTCAACCCCATCCATATTCTTTGCTTCAGAAAGTTGAACATCTACATTAAACGAAATACCATCGATAGCACCACTGAATGCCCTAATAATACCTGTTGTAATATTTTCAATAGCACTTTCCATATCTACATCATTATTAGAGTCATTAAGAACTTTGCCTGTTACATGCATAGTTATTACATCTTTATCAAATGTAAACCAAATACTATCCCCATTCACATCTCCATACCTCATTGGATTATCCGCACAATACGAATACGGATTCTTATCATAGTATTTTTCACACAGCGGATCCATCGTAGTAAAACGGGCAAGGATCGGATCGTACCAACGCTTGCCGTTATCATACCAATAAAGCCCGTGCATCTTTTCAAGTTCTTTACCGGCATGGAGGAAATTATCTTCTTCCATAGGTATCTCTGAAAAAGGAATGCCATAAGGATAGTAACCGGCATACTGAATCACACCGCGGGTCTCACTTAATATAACGCGATTACTACCGATTTGATCTGTGATGTAATAACAGTATTCACCATTATTTGTAGAGGGATTATAGTTGATATAGCCACCATCGACTCGGATCTTTTTCAATACATTGTCTTCATAGATTAGGTTGTCGCAATAATCGATATGGTGCTCGACCGTTAAAGTACCGGAACTTGTTTGCACGGGTAAGCCGATGGGAGTATACAGTTCATTAAAAACGGTTTTATAATCAGCCCGGAGTTTAGTACCGTCGGCATCGTAACGGTAACGGATATTACTGCTATTTTCAAAAGTTATCTTTTCGGGCAGGTTCAGCAAGTTGTAATCAATACCTGTAATACCACGGTTTAAATCTTTATATAAGTTTCCGTTAGCATCATAGAAAAAGGTAGGAGTAGCATCAGGGTATTTCGACATAAATTGTATAGGAAGAGATGCAACATTGTTTGCACCATATTCACAAATATTATCAATTCCGTATCCCTGTGAACTTAGCAACATTAAATCTTCAGATTGTCCTTTGTAAAAACGAAGGATAGCGTCATAAATAGAAGGACAGCTCTCCCCTATATCACTATCATATTCGAACTGGCCATCTTCTATACTTCCGGACGACATCATTTTCAATATTTCACCATCATATTCATATTCAATCAACTGCTCGCCGGTTTGTGCCAATCCCCCTGTAACCGGATCACGATAAGTAGTAGAATAGGACGCACCGGCTGGATTGCCATTATAACAACTTTTCGATTTATTCTGCCAAAAACCGTAATAAATAGCCTGCCTGTAATGAGTAGAATTGATTTGATCTATCCATCCACGGACGTTATAACCATACGTAGCGGCATCAAGATTTCCCGGATAACTCTTCTTCCGAAGATATCCCAGTTCATCATATTCATTTTGTGCAAGAATTCGCTCTGCCCCACTATTCAAAGAGTGGGTAGTTTGCGTCAATCGACCGCCATGATCATACGTATAATGATAGCGTTCACTCAAAGAGGAAATCGTACTACTGGAATGGATATGCAGCATATCAACGGGAGAACCGGAGAAATTATAAGAGGTGAAATAAGTATCAAAACCTGCCAAGGAATTATTATTACAGCTTTGAATAACACGCCCCTTAGTATCATAATAAGAAACCGAATAAAACTTGTTCGTCACAGTAGAATCAAAGACTTTGACTATACTACCGGTATGTACCCCCTTAGGAGTAGTAAGATAAGAGGTGGGAAAACCACTTTGCATTTGATAATTAAACGGAGAAGGCAATCCAAGGTTGCCTATAAACGTATAGTTATCATAAAAGTCCACTTTTAAAATAGTTAGATTCCGAGTAGGTAAGCTCACATTACTGTAGCCATAACAATCAGATACGATACTACCTGTAAAGGTCTCTTTCGAGAGTTGATTGCGATATTCTTCACATAGTTGTCCATGACTTTTCCCACTTATTTTTGTTGTACCGGACAAAATAGGGCGAGACAAAGCATCGTATTTTGTAAAACTCCACTCATCACGAGCACGTTGATTGGGAGATTGAGAAAGAACCGGCCGATCGGCTTTATCATAAACGTAATAAATAGGTTCTATGCCAGGCAGTTTCTTGCTGATACAATTACCCCTGTCATCGTAATTATAGACATAGCACATTTTATACAAGCCTGTTTCCGGAGTGACATCATAGAAGCCATCAGCCGAAACAGAAGATCCATAAGTATTAAAAAAGAAAGGAGGTAAGACATAACGAAGTTGACCCAGATTATCGTACACATAAATAACACCCTTATACTTAATGCGCTTACCTTCCAAGTCAACAAAATCATAGCAGGCAACATCATCTTCGTCCTTCGTCAATGTGATGATCAAGCTCGAAGCCGGATAAAAGCCACTTCGCTTCAGGCGATTGTTTTCAACAACGAAACAAGGAACGGATAACTCTCCGGTTGCCGTATTCACCTGATACTCGGTTCGTCGGGCTTTATCATTGACATGCCAATCCGCTCCGGGACCAATTTGCTTCACGACACGGTTCAAAGGAGAAGAGTCATAATAAGTACGCGTATAGGCATATTCATCTCCATAAAAAGAAGAAGACCGTGCTTTCACATCCGATGTAGAACGGTATTCACCCGAAGTACCACCCATTGCAACAGGTTGCCATTCGTGTGACATACGCCCAAAAGTATCGTATTCCACCATTGAAACAAGATCATTCATTTGTGGAGTAATACTCTTCATCACAGTCTCTGCAGGACGTCCAAGCCCATCATAATACTGAACACGAGTGATACACTGAGAAGGTACCAATGAAGAAGCATCCGAAGTAGTAATGCCGGGAGTAATAATGCGAATATAGTTTTGATCAGCAGATTGTCCGTTCAGCAGAGAAAAACATAAGCCACTTATAAACATGGATAATAATGTACGTCTCATCATTCTATTCCTTTATTAGTTTTTCAACAAATGTTTTATCAGCCACCGTCAACCGTAGTATGTAGCTTCCTCTTGGACAAGCATCCATTGAGATGGTTTCATTATAGGTTCCTCCAGGCTTCCTCCCACTGTCTGTTTGCTTCAGTAACCGTCCGCTAAGATCAAAAAGACTGATACATACCTGTGCGTTATCCGATAAATAATACTCCAAAGTAACATCTGTTTTGGCCGGATTGGGGTAAATATTGTAAAAGACCAACAATTCTGATTGCAACGGAGGGAGAGATTCATCTTTTCCTGGCTTGGAAGTATGCTGGCCAGCTAAGAGACTATTCTCCTTCAGTAACTCTTGTAATTGCTTGTTGAGCGAATCATTTTCAAGATAGATATGCTCTTCCGGAGGATAATAAAACGCAGTCGCATAATATGCCATCGGGCTACCGGACTTAAAAGTTTCACAACGGATGGTTTCAAATACCGGATAACGGTATCCTTCGGCATACCAACGATAATTTGTCTGACGCAGTAATACAGTATCGCTTCTCAGATGCTCTTCAATACGGGCTTTACGAAGGACAGTAGAATCACCGTGTACTCTAAGTAAGATGGAGTCCGTCCAAGAGATATGTTCACAAATATCTTTTTGTAGACACATCCGAACCACATTCTTCAAGGTATCGTTGCCCGGAAGCAACATGGTTCCCCAGGCATCTACCTTCACTTTTTCACGACCTTGTGAAATGAATGCCAACTTATCACTATATTTCCCCTCTCCATAAAAATTACTTTCCAGAGAGTCCATATAATGAAACGGATATCGAAATTCAAGGCCGGGTACAAGAGCATTGAAATAGGTGGTACGATTACGATATCCCTCCAACATCAAAGAATCACCACAGTTCAACCGGTATTTATACTCTGTCAGGTGCTCTTTCACAAAAACCACCGTATCGTTGCCACCATAGCAAACGCAATAAGGGAACTTCACCGGTTGGAGATTACTGTAATTCCAGAAAACATTAGTCCCACTACGCCCCGGATCCTTATAATTCACTTCTTGCTTCACTACTGTGTCGTTAGCACGTATATGGATATAATCCTTTTGTAAGGTATATTGTGAGTAACATAAGCTCGTACTTATAAGAAGTAGAAGTAGCAGAGCAACTCTCTTTTTATTGTCCATAATCATAAGTTCAAAGTATTATTTTTTATTGACTCCTATAATGGTATTCGTACTCTTCAACAGTACTGTGATTCATATCCATTACATGTATCAGACGACCTAATGAATCATATTCATAATAGGCCGTCACACCTGAGGGATCAGTTATTTGAGTTACACCAATCAATGGCTTATATTGAAAGGTCGTAATATGAGCGTCACTTAAGGCAGATAAGGTTCTTAACTTATCCAGTTTCGATTTATCAGGATTGACATTTGTTGACAAAGAATCAATAGATATCAGACCAACAGATACCAAAGCAGTATTTACAGTGGAGGTAGTAGCATTTTTTATCTCAGCAACCAGATATTGCCCATTATACGACCAAAGATATACAACACGAATACCATCCTTTTTTTCTATCTCAACAGGATTACCGTAATTATCATAACTAACAACCGTATAATCGGCTTCATAGTATTGCGAATAATTATCTGTCAGAGACAGAGAAGGTATTTTTTTCAATGAGTAAGAACTTTTCTTTAATACAGCATCCAAACTTGCATCAAAAATATATTGAGATTTATTTCCGGATATGATTTTACCATCTTTGAGTGTAACAATTTCAAGAGGAACTCCAATCATACTTTTATCTTTCATTTTTAAAGCTATTTGGTCTGAAAAATCTTTTGCATACTTTGTTAAGGTTACAAAGTCATTTTCCCCTAAAGACTCCATTTTCTCTGAAACGAGCCGGTTGCCCATATCATATTTATACCTTGTCTGCTTATAAACAGCTTTCTTGCCAGAGTCAAAATAATCACTCTCCGAAATAGAATCCAAACTCCAATATTCAGGTTTGACTTCATAGAACTGTATTCCTATCCTACTGGCATCAAAAGGTTCATAAAATTTAGGTATATATTGTGTAAAAGCTCCCGGTATCTGTTTAAAAGAATAATTAAATATCTTTTTCTTCTGTAGAATTCCGTCACTGTCATAATGAGCCTCCTCCAGCAATGAACCATTGCCTATATGATACTCTTTAGGTATTGGAAATGGGATCTTTGTTTTGAAGGGTTCTGCCATGTATCTGTAGGTAGTTTTTCCTGTCATTTGGTTGTTCGCATCCACACAGCTCTCTTCAACGTATTTACAAACAACCTGAGCGGCAGCACCATTGTTGGGAATAAAAGGGGTGCCAAAGTTGGGACTAAATTGTTTATTGTAAGCCATAAATTTCAGCATCCGCATTCGTATACCTTCATAATAAGTACTGTTCGCTATCGTCCGGTCTAAAATCTGCAAAAAAGCATAGTCGGGTATTGATAACAAGCAACCCGATGATTGTCCATTTTCCGAATAGGAATATCGCTTTGTACTTACTATGTCACCCTTATCTATATTCTGTATTTCTTTAATTCTAAGACCACCTCCCTTACTCTCACTATGCCAGGCAAAAGCCATGGTACTTACTGATAGATGATAATTGAAAGATTTATTTTGTCCGTTTTGATCCTTTGTCTCTCTCCATAAATAAATTCTATATGTTCCTTTTTTGAGATAAATGGCATCCGCATCTAAATCAATTGTTTCAGCTTCTTTTTCCAGATTAATCAATTTACTATAAACATCTATATAGCTGTTACCATGCTTTTCCTGAAGAAAGATACGACTTGCTCTTGACAAAGCCGGTTTGTATGAATCGTGTATATGATAATGAAAAGACAATCTTAGATACGAATCATCTTCTAAAACAAAATCTTTTCCATAAGTGTATTCACTGCCTTGTTGGAAACTGGCATCCGGACTGTATGAAACACCTGAACTTAAGGGAAATTTTCTAATAAATCCACCATTACTCCCATTCCAAAAATCATGTGATTCATATATAAATCGTGTTTTACCTCCGGTAGGATATTCAATCATATCCAAAGTTCCATACTGCATATACTTTTCATTCGTAAATTTATCAGCACCTATTTTTATGTAAGATTCAGGATAGTTACAAGTATTCTTAATATTTCCCAGAGTTTTTAAATCTGTATAAGTAGGAAGCTGGACTTGATTCACAGCCCCGTTGTAATATCCCCACAAATCTGAATTATAAGAGTTTTTGGCAGGTAATACTCCCTCTTTATACGTAAATTTGTATTGCTGATGTATCTGTTCCTGTGCATCAGTTATTTCAAACGAATTGAGCATTAAACGACTCAACTTAACATCCGTCGTATCACCCATATAACTATAGGAAAGTTTTATGTTTTTGACATGATTATCTGATCGTTTTTTAATTATAACCTTATCCAGTTTCTGAGGAGGCAAAGATGAAATCCCCGGCCGGACACGATACAAATCAGCGTAACGCTCCATATCTTTCCTTGCCGAAGTTATAAAAGAGATACTACCTCCATCAAAGCTGATAGTAGAGGGTAGTAACTGTTCTATGCCGGAGTAGGTATAGCTATAATACTTATTTGTTCCGCCTCCAATATTTATATCGCCAAAACTCTTATCAAATATCGGAATATCAGATTGATAAGAAGTACTTATGGGTGTACTCGAATTCTCATGATTATATGTAAAACTAACCTTTCGGCCTTTGGGGGATTCGATAGACTCCAACTGACAGTTCGTATCCGTGCAGGAACCTTTTTTTCTGAGATACAATCTACTCTTATCTGTACTGAGAGCTGGAGTTTCGTACTCCGTTTGTTCAGCATAGACATGGGTATATTCATTCTCTTTAAAAATAAACTTAAAACCTTGTTGATCAACAACAAGCCATTTATTCTCCCTCGTATTGTATGTAATGTTCAGGTATTGATTTGAAGATTTAATTACAGGTTTTATATAATCAGAGATAGGATCGCCATTCTTCCTCGGTTCAAAATAAAAGGTGCCGGAATAACCGCAGAAATTAAAATGATATAAATCCGGTTCATTGTCCTGACCTGTCAAGTAGGATGCTTCAGTAGTCAATAACTCATTTCCCGCTATCTGCTCAATCACTTCAGTCAACGGATTATAATTAATTTTATAGAGATATTGTTCATAGTTAGACTGCCATGTATAATAATACCCGAAAGACACTCCTTCAGGAGTAGTAGAATCGTCATAACTAAAATCATTAAAGCCTCTCACTTCCTTAGTTATGCACCCTCCCGTTTCTAAAGACCAACCTAACCCTACCCATCCGGATTCTTGATCAACCCGGATACCGGATGAATTATATTTCAATTTTATGGGTATGATTAAACCATCCAAATCTATTTCATAGAAAGGAAATTCGATTACAGGAGTGCCGGTATGATATCCTATAGGAAAGTTTCCAAATTCGCCCATGGAGGCAACATTGGGAGAAACCGGGATATTTATATCTTGACTATATAAAGCAGTCGATAAGGTAAGTAATAAGATGAAAATTTTGTATTTCATTGTTTTTTATACAAAAAAAATAAGTTAACTACTATTATCCTCATTATACAACTCATGATATCACAGATAATATGCAAAAGGACTTATTTGTATCGGTAATTTAAATGTATAATTACTACTACTCAAGCAGTAACTGCATCCACTCCGCTGGCATACCAATAAAACGACCATAGCCTACAATATGGTTATTTAAAGCACGTAATATTATAATTAATACACTAAGGGCACAGAGTTATTATATAATTGATTTTAAATAATTAGAACTCTGTGCCCTGTGTATACCCTGTGGTGAATTACCCTATCCTTATTTATTATAAGGAGTTACCGCCAATTTATAAGAACCACCTTGCAACAGTTTCTCATCAAATGAAATTGTTACATTCTTTTTCTCACCTGCCATTAATGTAAAATAGTTATCATTCATAATAGCGGGCAAAATACGTTCACCATCCGAAGTGCGATATGCCTGTACATGTACGGCAAAAGCCACACCCTTGGCTGAAGCCGGATTTGTAATTGTAGCCTGAATCTCGGCAACTCCGTCTTTCTTCACCATTTTAGAAGAAACTTTCAGGTCGGCTTTGGGTAAAGAATTCACAGCAGTGAAATCTAAACGGTCATTGCCGCGCCAATAATTATTTTCGGAGAGTACATTCCCGGATTTATCCTTCAAAGTCAAGCGGATAAAATGAACATCACTCAGGCCTTCACTTGGCTGCGTACCACTCAATACATCAAAGCTCCATAACGAATAACCGAACCACCAGCCCAATTCGATACCGAACATACGTACATAGCGGGCATCTACCTCAGGGAATGTAATTTCGTCTACACCACCACGGCCTTCATCCGTTTTATACACTTCTTTCCAATTTTGTGCGTCACTGGAAACCTGTATCTTATAAGCTTTTCCAAAGGAAGCTTCCCAATCCAGACGTACACCACCTACGGGTTGTACACTGCCCAGATCCACATAAATCCATTCATTATCGGCTTTAGCTGCTGCCCAACGGGTATCTTTCTTACCATCCGTAGCATCCGAAGGCTGTCCGTGAGTCACGCTTGATGCATAGGTCGGTTTACCTAAAGAAAGGTTCTTCCGTTCTTTATTGAAATCAATCGTAAAGCACTGTACAGTGGTGTTGCTTGGCGAATTCACCGTAGCCGACTTTGTATATGCTACCACAGGTTTACCATCCAGATTGTATACTTTCACTTCGGCAGTCAGTCCTTCCAGATCACGTGCCGTAGTATTGGCAACCTTTACACCATCCGTTACAGGATTCCAAAGAATATGTATCGGTTCGCAAGCAGATTTTGTACCCCAATAAACACCTGTCGGATCATAATAGTAATCATACGTCTGCCACACCATCGAAGGATAAGCCGACTGTCCCATCCAGGTCATGATACCTGATGCATCTTCCCACATACGATCCAGCCAGCCCTCATACATAGCTTTATTGGATTCAAGGTTTATAAGCTGTGCTTTACGGCAGTAATCCTCAATGCCATCGGGTTTGCCAAAACCTTTCTCGATAGAAGCATCATAACGTTCGGGAGCTGCATTGAAAGCATTCTGACCAAAATAGTGCTTGTTCCACATCTCATCACGTGGCCACCAGTTTTCTTCCGGCATAAACTTCTTAAAGCTTTCAAAAGTAGTCATGGCAGCAGTACCGATCTCTGTACGGAATCCCCAGCCACGTGCCGGATCGCCTTCCAGACCATCGGGATACTTGGTAAAGTAGAAACGTGGTTCAAAAGCTCCCCACGGGCCACTACCCGTCAAGCCCTGTGCATGAGAATTTGCCTGGAAATAACGGTCACCACCATCGAAAGTCTTAATATTCTCGGCCATCCAACCTTCTAACGGCGGTCGCGGATTAGATTCGTTGTCACCACACCATACGGCAATACTCGGGTGATTGCGTACACGCTTAATCTTCTCCATCATGTTATTATTGAACACATTGAGATCATAAGGCAGGTTCGGATTCGAATTAATCCAAAAATCATCCCACAACATAATTCCGTATTTGTCACAGGCTTCATAGAATTCATCATCGGTTACAGAGCCGAGCCAGTTGCGAATCATATTAAAGTTCATCTCTTTGTGCAAACGAATCTTTGTATCATACTCTGCACCACGACAGCGAAGCATATACTCCGACATACCCCAGTTGGCCCCTTTTACAAATACAGGAACGTCATTTATATAAACATGAAAAGTGTTATTCTCCTTATCATATGTATATTTTTTAATACCGAAAGTGACATCTTTTACTTCAGATACTTTTCCGTCTACTTTCACTTCAAAGGTACAAGTATACAAATTAGGCTCTCCGTATCCGTTAGGCCACCACAATTTCGGACTATTAATCATCAACTGCGGATAATAACGCTTATCGAAGCTAACAGTAGAAGTAGTATTTGCAGACAGATCTACCTCTTTCGTAAAGGTAACGTTACCCGGCTTGATGGTCCCTGTAACAATAGCTTTAACCGGTTTGCTTTCATTGTTTTTCACTTCCAGCTGAACAGATAAATCTGCACGGGCACGAGTTGGAAGATCTGTACGTATCCACGGATCAATCAGGGTTACGCCGCCGGTATTACTCAGAAATACTTTATCGGTAATACCCATATTCAATCCCGGAACATATGGCATCCAGTCCCAACCTCCACTCGACAGATAAGTAGGACTACCACAATTGGCCAACGGAGTTTGAGGCATGTGTACCAGTACAGCCAGTACATTCTCTCCTGTTTTATTTACAATATCAGTTACATTAAAACGTCCCCGATGCATAAAACCATCCAAAATGCCCAAGCTGTGTCCGTTCAGATAAACTTCAGCTTTACGGTTCACACCATTAAAGTTAAGCCAGATCAGTTCCTTGTCAAAATCAGCAGGGACTTTAAATTCAGTACGATACCAAAAGCTACGATCATACTTAGCCCGGTCCACCTTATGAATATTATCACCAAAATTAGGATCTTTTTCCAGTCCTGCATTTACATAAGCCGTAAAAGCCGTACCGGGAACTACTGCATCTACCCATGAAGATACATTATAGCCTGCATTGCACAAAGTGTTTACATCCCCCTTTACTTCAACCTGCGGCTTCAGTTTCCAATCAACAACGGGCTCACCACTATGTAGAAAAACCTGTTGTGCCTGAGCAGCCCCCCCCAAAGTGGATGCCAGCAGCAAAAGTCCGGCTCCTAATGTGTTACTCATCTTTCTTTTCATATCCATTTTATCGTATTTATAAATAATATTCTCCAAAAAAATCCTGAAAACAACATTACCTTTATATTATAAAAACTATCCATTTTTATATTCTATTAGCTGAGTGCAAAATAAGCAGATAGATAGCAAAAAAGAAATAGATAATCTTACCATCGATATGGATAATCTTACTTTCCAATATCGTTATTTCTGCAAAGGTAAAATTATCCATATCCAGAATAGAATTCTCCATTTCAAATGTGTCAAATGTGCCGTTTCTTTGTAGCAGCCAATAAAAGAGGCTAATAGAATTTGTAATAACAATACTGAAAATGAAGAAACACCTTATTTTAACCATCGCTTTATACCTCACCGCGACCTTGCCAATAAAAGCGCAAGAAGAATATACAGTCAGTTCTCCTAACGGAAGTCTGGAACTCAAAATCAGCATGCGGGACACTCTCTCTTATCAGATATTCGCTGACGGCGAAGCCCTTTCGGAAATCTCTCCGATCGCAATGATAGTAGAGAGAAACGGACGTCGGATCACACTGGGAGAGAATCCGGCAGTAGAAAAGTGTTCCCGAAACTCCATCAGTCAGAAAATTCCCATGCATTTAGGCGAAAATGACCAGATTGATGATACTTATAATGAAATGATCCTTGATCTGGGTTCTCTCTATTCCTTGCACTGCCGTGCCTATGATGAAGGGGTGGCATACCGGATAGAAAGTAAAATAAGCGGAAGTATCACCATTCGGAATGAAATAGCAGAATTCAACTTTAAGGATAACCCGCAAGTATGGATTGCGTACGATGAAGACAAACGTACGATGAGTCAATGGGAACTTCCTTACAAACGTGAGTTGAGTGTCAAATCTGTTAAAACAGGAGATTATGGTATCAATCCCTGTTTCTTCCGAAATAATAAGAAAAATATAGGTATCACCGTTATTGAGTCCGATTTAGAAAACTACCCGGGCATGTATCTGCTTAAAAAAGAAGCCGGTAATAAATTGGTAGGCAAATGGGCCGAATATCCTAAAAAAATAAAGAACGATAGTAAATATGATTCACAGGCAGTATTGGAGCGTTATGATTACATTGCCCTGACACCGGGCGTACGTACTTATCCCTGGCGTGGATTCATTATCAGCCGCGATGATTCGGAATTAATGAACAATGACCTGATCTACAAACTGGCAAAGCCCCAGGTAGAAAGGGATTTCTCCTGGATATCGGCCGGCCGGACAGCTTTTGAATGGTTACACGACGGAGAACTTGAAGGAGACCTTGGATTTATCTACGGTCCTTTTGGAGACGGACGTCCGCATACACTTGAATTTTATAAATATTATGTAGACTTTGCCGCGGAAATGGGATTTGAATGGATGACTTGTGATGCCGGCTGGGGAGAAGAATACATCAAAGAGCTATGTACATACGCCAAATCAAAAAATATCAAAATCATGGTATGGAGCTACTTTAACTTCCTGCTGGTTGATGAACCGATGCTTGCCCGTTTCAAAGAATGGGGTATATCGGGGGTGAAAGCCGATTTTATGTCAAGAGATGACCAGGTGGCGTCCGGCTGGATACCTACAATGGCGGAACGCTGCGCCAAATACCAGTTGATGTTATTACTTCACGGTTGCCCGAAACCGGTAGCCTGGCACCGTACTTATCCGAATATCATCAGTTACGAAGCTGTGACAGGCGAAGAAAGTAACAAATGGAACGACAATTGTAATCCATTGTATCACACCGTTATTCCTTTCTTACGCATGCTTGGAGGAGCAATGGATATGACTCCGGGATCTTTGCGTAACAAGACCCGGAAAGGATGGACCTGGAAAGGGACAGGTGCTCCTTGGAGTCTGGGTACACGTGCACACCAAATGGCCCAGTACGTAGTATATCATCAGACATTAGGATTCGTAAGCGATGCACCAACAGAATACCGTAAATTCCCCGAAATAATGGAATTTCTAAAACATGTGCCTACTATCTGGAACGAAACCAAACCGCTGCAAGGCAAAATAGGTGAATTTGCTGTCATGGCCCGTAGATCAGATAAGGAATGGTATGTAGGCGGACTAAGCAACTGGACAGAACGGACACTGGATGTCGATTTTTCATTTCTTACTCCCGGAATACCTTATAAAGCTTACATCATAGAAGACGTACCGGAAAAAAATAATGATACATCAAGTACAACAGGAGATGCAACAGCTTGCAAATGCCATACGATTGATGTTACCAGCCAAACCCGGATGAGCTTCAAACTGGCAGAAGGAGGTGGTTTTGTTATGCGCATTTATCCCGATCCCAACTATACAAGCGTCAAAAACATAACACTCCGGGAAAAGGTGCAGATATGGTACGAGCAAAATAATGAAAGTATCTATGTACAACTCCCGGAACACGAACTAACAGCCGACATTCATCTCTACGATATTACAGGACGTCCGTTCTATCCGGATTATACAAAGAAAGATAATCCGCTCTGCATATCAATAGCGCAACTGTCAAGAGGCTATTACTGTGTGAAGTGTACTACTCCAGACCTCAGTCAGAGTAAACTCATTTACAAAAACTAAATTATTGAGAGAATAAATTTCATCTCCGATAAACGACTTTAATATTAACCATTAAATAGTTACATTATGAAAATTAGAAAATTACTTTCAACAATGGCATTAAGTG
Organism: Bacteroides sp. HPS0048; assembly: GCF_964240755.1. Lineage (NCBI taxonomy): Bacteria > Pseudomonadati > Bacteroidota > Bacteroidia > Bacteroidales > Bacteroidaceae > Bacteroides > Bacteroides sp. HPS0048. The sequence continues at coordinate 129,799 of NZ_CAXSVC010000008.1, forward strand.
CTTTAGTAGCTTCAAATGCATTCGCTACCGAACCTGTAAAAGTAGAATGGGGAGATGTGATCAAACAGCCGTGGGGAGATCCCAGTGATCCTGAAGGTGCCAATGTCTGTTCCTGGTTTCAATGGGGACAGGACTTATGGTTTGACTACAACAACGATGGTTATCCGGACCGTTTCCTCATTGGTGGTAAACACCAGGATATGGGTCATGCATATCTGTTCAGAAATGAAGAAGGAAGCGAATTTACCAACATACCCGTTAATATTCCTAAGCTCGAAATTGCCGGCGCAGTTGTATTGGATTTCGACAATGATGGTATCATGGATCTTTATGTACAGGGGAAAAAAGTGACTGACAACGGAGAGGGCGGACAAAACAGAGAAAACTATACTGCTATCTGGAGAGGAACAGGAGATCCGGACAATCCTTTTGAGCATGCTGTTCAGCAAGAGATAGACGAACTGGGTATCGGAGAATCCGAAGGACAACACCGGGGTTACTTCTGCGCAGCCGGCGACTATGACAATGATGGTTGGACAGATCTGTTTATGACAGGATGGGCACGTAAAGATGAGAGTTGGCACGTGATTCTATACAGAAATAACCAAGGTATTTTTGAAGAGGTACAAAACCCCGTGGGAGAAGACGGAGAAGGAATTGAGCCCTTCAAAACAATCACAACCGGCTCCGTTTATCTGAGTGATTTAAATAAAGACGGATATCTGGATCTTATCGTATCCGGTAATGACCAGACTAACGGCTGGATTGCCACTACCACTATTTACTTTAACAATGGTGACGGCACTTTCCGTGAAACAACTCAGCAGGGCTTTTTCGAAGGTCAAAAGAGCGGTACTACCTTTACTGCAGACGTGAATAATGACGGTTATCCCGACATATTAGAGTTTGGAGATTTAAAAAATAGTGATACAGAAACCAATAACACTGTAGGAAACTTATACATCAATAATGGCGACGGAACTTTTGCCGATCCTTTGAAAACAGAAGTAACCAATCTACTTACAGCCAGAGCTATGCCCGCTATAGGTGACATCAACAATGATGGTAAGATTGATATTATGATTCAATGTGGATGGTCATCAACAGACGGACAAACCGAGACAGACTATTCACTCGCTAACTTATATTATAACAATGGAGACAACAGCTTCACCCGTGAATTCCTGAATGATAATACCAACTCTCACGAATCTGATGTGAACTTTATTGATTTCAACCATGACGGTGCGCTCGACTATTCTATCAGTGGATGGGGACCTAAAGAGCCTAACTGGTTCAACCGGTTAGTACCCAACAATTTAACCAGTGATCTTGCTATGAATGAAGCTCCCGGATTTACAAGCAATTCAGATGTACAGGTTAAACAAGACGGTTCAGATGTTATTATTTTCTGGGGAAACGCAACAGACGATACAACTCCGGCAGAAGCCATCCGTTACAATATATACATTAAAGCTAAAAAAGCAGATGACTTCGGAGTAACTTACACCTATACCTATGCCCCGGCAAGTCTCCAGGCGAATAAAATGTTCGGGACTACAACTTATGATTCTAAAGTTGCAGCTCGTCTGATTAATAGCCATCAGATTCGTATGAAAGGGTTCAATACGACTGATTATGAATTCGCCGTACAACCTGTGGATAATGGTAACCTCGGTGGTAAATTTATCGTAGCGAATATAGCAGGTGGCAGTGGTATCGGAAATACTCAAGTGGTAACTGCCAACGTATATGTAAACAATGGTACTATTATCATTGAAAGCAACAGTAGTACGGCTTATGCCATAAACACAATTGACGGCAAACAGATCGTTAACGGTATATGTGACAATAAAGCAACCGAAAGAGTAAACCAGGGTATCTATCTGGTAAAAGTAGCCAATACCACTCACAAAGTTTGTGTACTACAATAAAAATTAGCTATGTATGGAAATAACCCGAAAAAGAAATCATATTTTATTACATTGATAGGAAGCGATCTTTTCTTTTCCAGTTGTTTCTGTCAAATCTTATAAATATTCAATTCGTTTGTCGTAGAGAAAAGCCCTGTTTCTCTACGACAAACGAGTCATTCCTCGTAGAGTTTCGATGCGTTCCTCGTAGAGAAAAATACCATTCTATAACGCATTGATAAACAACGACTTATAAAACCAAAGAATGTCATATCTATTTACTTTCAAGATTCATCTTTTCTTTGCCAATATCGATTATTCAGACTTCATAATTATATACAAAACAGTTCTTATAAACTCGTTTTTATATCCAATCACTTTGCCATCTGCCCAAAATAATACTTCCATAGCAGCTAATAACTACCTAAAAACCGATAAGCCGCACAATGCTTCTCCCAAAATGTGCTATCTTTGCGACAAAATTGTAAGAGATGCGTACGCGTAAAGTAACGATTATCACTCTTGTAGGACTTACATTAACTCTGATACTCCAAATCGGAGGGCTATTTTATGCCTATCGCAGTAACATGGAAATCATGAAACTCACAGTAAAAAAGAGTTTTTCCATTGCCTTTTACGAAACCATCGACAATCTGGTCAACCAGCTTCCCTATCCTGACGGAACAACCGTCACCTATATACCTATTAAACCATATGCAGACCTCCCGGCAGACGAGCAAAATTTGCGAGGTAATGAGTATCTGGCCCGGATATTAAAAACTGAATACGGTGTAGAATTTCCTATTGATGAGTTGGCAGTAGTACTGAGAAAGAAGCTGAAACAAGATCATATTGACAGCGAAGTTGTAATCAACAAAATAGATACGAAAACTCACCGGACGTTAGCCAGCACCAACCCGGCATTCAACCGAAGCATAGGTGTATTAGCATCCGAACCTTTTTTTATAGACCGTGAAAACGATATAGCTGTGCAAGCCGTAATTGTTTCTCCCTACATCTTGATTTTAAAGAAAGTATCATTGCTCTATCTATTCACTTTCGGCCTGATGACCATAGTAATATACAGTATCATTTCACAGATAAAACTCATCATTCGCCAACAGCAAACCATAAAAGTACAGGAAAACTCTTTTTATGCATTAGCCGGAAACATGGCTGCTCCGGTTTCTGCCATTCCGGCTAAAATGGCACAAGAGCAATGGCAGGAAATTGAGAATGAGAGCAATACATTGCTTACGATGACCGAAGAAACTCTGACAGCCGCCCGGGAGGCAACACAACGGAATCAAGGGAAAAAACAACGTTCTTCCAAAGCACTTTCTATACTCAGTCTGGCAGGTACATTTCTACTATTAATAATCTGGATTGTTTTTTTATACAGTACCGGAAAAGAAGCATTTGCACACAAAATAAATACGTATTTTGAAGAAGCATTCTTCAACGAAGTAAGTTATCATCAGTTTCCTCATTATATGGCCAGTAAAGAGAAAAAAGTAATACTCAACTTCCCGGAAACCGGCCTTACCCCTTTTGCACAAAAGCAAAAAGAAGAAGCTATACGAACAAAAGCGCCTGTAACAAGGGTATATGTTTATCACATTTACAACTCAATCGATGCAAACTACACGCTACGCTCGGCTCTTAAAATGCTTGAAGCAATAAACTCCTGCTCCACCCCTGTTCCATTTTCTTTGCACCACATGGATTCTGTATTTATCACCTATCTACAGGAAGCAGGAATCACAAACCCGGTCTGTATCAATATACTGAAATATCCCACCTTTGAAACAGAAGAAAGCACACGCCCCGGATATACAACCGGGGCACCGAATCTGATAACCCGGTTCATCCCTCTGAACAATGATAGCAGCAAAGTAGTACAGGCAGCAATATCTTCTCCGCAACTATTAATACTAAAACCGTTGTGGCCATTACTGCTTTCACTGGGATTAATGTTTATCCTTATTGTTGGTTGCGTATTCTATCAGGTGAAAATTACCTTCCTGCAACGCCGCCTTGCACAGTTCCAGAAAGACCTTACTTATGCCATGATTCATGATATGAAATCACCCCTGAACTCTATTCTTATGGGAGCACATATATTGGGTACAGGGAGAATTAACGACAATCCTGTAAAAAAAGAAAGATATCTGCGTACTATGTCCGACGAATGCGAGCATCTGCTTACCTTGTCAAACAGGGTAATACTGCTCACACAAATAGAAGAAGACAAGTTACAGTTACATAAAGAAAATGTGGATTTAGAACCTCTGATAGATGATCTTATAGAAAAATTCCGTTTAAAAGCTCATAAGCCGGTAGAGTTTTCGAAAGTATTCCACCGTTGTCAGTCTATTTATGCCGATGCATTCTGTCTGCGTGAAATTCTTAGTAACCTGATAGACAATGCCATCAAATACTCTCACGAAGAAGTAAAAATCAGCATTGTGTGTGAAGAAGAAAATGGTTTCATCAAAATTAAAGTACACGACAACGGGTTGGGCATCCCACTGAAAGAACAAAGTAAAATATTCAATAAGTTCGAGCGTGCTTCAGCCAATAGTCGAAGTAAAGCCAACGGCTTTGGACTCGGACTAAATTATGTTCAGCAGGTAATGGTTGCACATAATGGTAGAGTCAGAGTGGAAAGTGTAGAAAATAAGTTCAGTGAGTTCACATTATTTTTCCCGGTTTAATGTATCTTCTTCTCCTTTCGCTCTAAATAATTAATTACCAGATTATTCTCCTCGAAATATCTGAGCAGCCAAATTGTTTTATAATCATTGATACCCATCAGCAGAAACGGAATGCTGATTAAAAGAAAAATGAATCGTCCGGAAAACAAAGTGTAACACAGAGGAAGAACTCCTAAAAGAAAAACAGGCATCAAAGATACTATGACAAATTGCCATACATATAAAGGTTCATTACACGCACAGTTGGCAAACAATAGCCTCCCCTTCATTGTCAAGAAAACAGACCGGAAACCCCGCTTTACAAAAAGCAGAAAGAAAAATGCACGGATAAGTTCGTATGCAATAAACGAATAAGCACACGGAACTGTCCTCAGGATAATCTGCGTCCCACCCGCTCCACAGCTAATGGCTAACAGAGGTTTTTTATTTTCTGTATCGGTCGTCATCTCATTCCATATAAATAAAGGAAGAAGGATTTCTATTTTTCTCTACTCCCGGCATTGCAAAGATAAAACAGAGTAAATTAAGAGTATGTTATTACAATGTTATCGTTACGTTAACGCTACGTTAAGCCCTTCCTATACGGGGAAATTTCCATACGTACAAAACATTCGACGTTACCAAATACTTAAAAAAGTGAATAATCACAAACTATTTTTCTATCTTTGCCAACGAATTAAAAGAAAAAAGCATGAATAAACCGCTATTTCGATATATTACTGTCATTGCTATCCTGGCGGTAGTAGGGCTGCAAGGAATGTGGTTTTCCAACTCCTATCATTTGTTGGAGAATGAATTGTACGACAAAATCAATAATGCTTTTCTGGAAGCACAATTACAGGAGTCCTCAAAATCAAGTAAGCAATTTAAAGGGAATATCCCCAATGGTACCGTACTCCAACTGGATTCTACCAAAATACGTGCGAAAAATGATATGGCCGACAGATTGATTTTGATAACTGCCCTGCACAGCATTCATCACGAATATAACATCCCTCTCAACTATCAATCTCTTGACTCTTGTTACAGAGAAGAACTGGACAAAGTAAATCTCGGAAAACTCCATTTCCGTATAGATTCTGTTGACATCGATTCTACACGCTATAAATATGTAGAAGACTTTGCAGAAGACAGTAGCCTTGTCCGGCTTCACAACGAAATGCAAACCCAGATATTCCCCATTCGGGAGGACTTCTCCAAAGGTATACAGGCTACCATCGACAATCCTTATAAATTGATTATCCTTCAGATGCGAATGTTCCTCATCGGAACGGTATTGCTTCTGTTCATCGTGATCTATTGCCTTGTACAACAAATCAAAGTGATTGTGAAACAAAACAAAATAGCCAAGATACGCGAGGACTTCTCCTATGCCATGATACATGATATGAAAACCCCACTCAGTTCTATCCTCATGGGTACACGTATCCTGCGCAGTGGAAAGCTGGATGATAAACCGGAACGGAAGGAGAAGTATTTCGACATCATGGAGGACGAAGAAGAACATTTGCTGGCATTGGTCAATAAGGTATTGACATTGTCAAAGCTGGAAGAGGGCAAACTGCTGCTCGAGAAAAAGGAGGTAAGTCTGCGTCCTATTATAGAAGATCTCACCGAAAAGTTTACTGCCAAAGCAGAAAAGCCTGTTGAATTCATTCTTGATCTGCAGGAAGAAAAAGTATATGCAGATGAAGAATTTCTGAAAGAAGCTGTCAGCAATCTGATTGATAATGCCATCAAATACTCGGAAGAGAGTGTACAAATAAAAATATCTTCATCGGCCTCATCCAATGGATATACACACATCAGTGTGAAAGATAACGGTATGGGTATTCCACTGAAAGAGCAAGGAAAAATATTCGAGAAATTTGAACGTGCCTCAGCTGTACAGCGAAATCGAAAAGGAGGAGCTCCGGGTTTTGGACTTGGATTAAACTATGTATTCCATGTTGTACGGGCACATCACGGAAGCGTAAAGCTTGAAAGTATAGAGGGAGAATATAGCGAATTTACTATAAATATTCCACAACAAAATAAAGAGATGGTATGATAAGGTTATTGTTAGTTGAAGATGATGCCAACCTAAGGTATATTATCCAGGGCGGGCTTGAAGACATGATTGGAGGATATGAAATAAAAGATGCCGCCAACGGTGTGGAAGGATTAAAAATATGGCAGGAGTGGAGACCGGACGTGATCGTTTCGGACATTGAAATGCCTGTTATGGATGGATATGAAATGGTGAAGCGCATTCGTGAAACGGATACAGACACCCCTATTCTATTCAGTTCGGGACGGGTATCGCCCAAAGACGTAGTAAAAGGTTATGAGTTGGGAGTAAACAACTATCTGAAAAAACCATTTCTCCCGGAAGAACTGAATGCACATGTGCAGGCATTGATGAAGATGAGCCAAAAAGTACCGGAAAAGCCTGTTGCACCCACAAATACAACAACAGTAGATGAAGCCATCTACCGGATAGGTAAGAATTATACACTGGATGCGGAACATGCTACGCTAAAGTACGCATCAGGAAGTAGCAGAACGCTGACAGTACGCGAAGCTGCACTCTTACAGATGCTTTGTGAAAAGAAAGGTGAAGTAGTAAAACGAGAAACTATTCTTGAAAAACTATGGGGTACAGAAGATGATTACTTTGCTTCACGCAGCCTGGACGTATTTGTCACTAAATTAAGAAAACTATTCGCAGAAGATGAAACAGTGAATATCAAAACAGTAAAAGGAGTAGGTTTGACCCTGCAGGAAGAGTAGAAACAATACATTTGTCATTATTTTCATTCTTTATTTCTTGTATTAACTACTCATGCTTATTGATTTGCTATAATAAATACTTTAAAAAACAAAAATTAGAATACACAACTGACATAGTATCAGCAAAGTAATCGTACATTTCATAGAATAACACGAATATCGGATCGGATGAATAATAAAAAAGACATTTTCATACACGATGCACAGCTCATTAATGGAATCAGAAAAGGAGATCATGATACATTCAGATTCATTTTTGACCATTACTATGCCTTGATGTGCTCCATTGCATATGAATATGTGGAAGATTATCACCTAAGCCAAAATATAGCGGAAGATGTTATGCTCTCTATTTGGGAAAAAAGAGAACTACTGAATATTTCAACATCTGTAAAGTCATATCTGCTAACTTCTGTACACAATAAGAGTATCGACTATTTACGTAGTTACTCCCGGGAAGCAGAAGTAGTCAGCTTTGAAAGCGAAATTGGTTCATCGAGTTGCTATATTCCGGATCAAGAAATGTTTGAACAAATTATTTTATCAGAGCTGGAAGATAAAATAGAAGACATCATCCGGGAAATGCCGGAAGAATGTAGAAAAGTGTTTTTACTCAGCCGGTACGGTGACAAAAGCTATGCTGAGATTGCCGACGAACTAAATATTTCTGTCAATACCGTAAAATACCACATAAAAAAAGCACTCAGCCTGCTTAGAGAAGAGTTGAAAGATTACATTCTTGCTATTACAGCCCTATATTTCTATCTCTTTAATCAATAAAATCCGATTCGGACAGACTTCGTGATATCTTTTTCGATAAAAAATAAACTTTTTATCGAAAATATATCATTTCTCACTACCCTACTGAATTCTTCGGTCGTCCTACTTATAAAAGGCGACAAGTATGAATAGTAATATTGATGTTTTTAATCTTATAGACAAGCAGTTCTCCAAACGAATTTCAAAAGAAGAAGAAGCTGTTTTGAGAGCATGGTATGAAAGTAGTGCCGAAAACAGGCAACTATACAAAGAATACTATTTCTTAATCAAAAGCATGCGTATATCCAGAAACAGATTTTTCTTCAAATCGGATATAGAATCTGCATATACGCACTTTGTAAAGAAGACCGGATTGAAAAAACCCCGGAAAAGCAAACTACACTTTATCACTCTTCACCCATGGATGAAATATGCCGCTGTATTTGTTATCGCATTCGGATTAGGAGTGGGCTCTTATTATGTATTTTCTCCATCACCCTCTTCTTCCCATCTGGCACAAACCATCGAGATACCTTATGGTTCCAAGTCTAAAGTAACTTTGCCGGACGGAACTTCTGTCTGGTTAAATTCGGGTAGCCGCCTCTCATATCAGGAGAGCTTCGGACAATCTGATAGAAATGTTTCTTTGGATGGCGAAGCCTATTTTGAAGTTACTAAAAATAAACTTCTCCCATTCAGTGTTCTTTCCGGAAAAGTGAAAATTAAAGTACTCGGTACCAAATTCAACTTCAAATCATATGCCGAAGATGAAAGTGCCCGGGTTACCTTGGTTGAAGGTAGCTTGAATGTAGGTAGTATAGAAGGACAAGCAAAGAACATATTACTTATCCCCAACCAACAGGCTGTAATTAATAAGAAAGAGAATCGTGTAACTGTAAAAAGCGTAGATGCTCAAAGTTACGCAATGTGGACACAGCCCAAACAGGAAATACTGGATGCCATATCGAGCAATGTAACCGGACAACCCACTGCAGCAATCCGGGTTCCCAGTGTGACATTAAGAAATACACTATTCTTCAATGAAGAACCTTTAAGCCAGATTGTACGCGATCTTGAACGTGCATTCAATGTCAAAATAGAAATAAAAGACAAACAACTATGTACGGAACGCTTCTATGGTGATTTCCGAAACGATGAAACAATAACGAAAATACTCGATATTATGGCAGCTAACAATAACCTGCACTACACAATCAATGGAGATGAAATAATCATATCAAGAAATAATTAATTACAATTTTAACAATAGCGCCGATGTATGTAAAAGAATGGAAAGCCCTCATAAAGATGGCTTTAATCACCTGTTTTCTGGTCTGTGCACAAATCATTTCTGCTCAGGAGAAAAATATATCTCTTGAATTGAAAAATGTAACAGTCAAAGAAGCTTTAGAACAGCTAAAAGCAAAAACTACTTATTCGTTATGGTTTAATGTGAGTGAAGTGGATCTGGGACGAAAAATAACGATCAATTTCCAGGATAAATCCATTAACGAAGCGTTAAACATTATCCTGAAAGGGCAAGCTTTGAATTATGAAATAAAAGATAAATACATTCAGATATTCAAGCCCCGGCAAAATTCTGAGAAAGGGAAAAACAAACAAATATCAGGTACAGTAGTAGATGATATGGGAGAGAGTCTGCCGGGGGTAAGCGTCAGGTTCAAAGAAGATGCGACAGTAGGTACGGTAACCGACCTCGACGGACATTTTCAGATAAGTATTCCCGAAAAAGCAAAAACCCTGATTGTTTCTTACATTGGAATGGAAACTAAAGAGTTACCTATAAAAGAGGGCAACATAAAAATTACGCTTAGTTCAGATTCCCAAATGCTGGAAGAGGTCGTTGTAACGGGTATGACTAAAGTGGATAAACGTTTGTTTACCGGTGCAACCGACAGGCTTAAAGCAGAAGACGCACGTTTGGACGGTATACCGGACGTAAGCCGTGCTTTGGAAGGACGTTCCGCCGGAGTATCTGTACAAAATGTATCCGGAACATTTGGTACAGCCCCGAAAATACGTGTCCGTGGTGCCACTTCTATTTATGGTAGTTCAAAACCTTTATGGGTCGTTGACGGAGTGGTTATGGAAGATGCCGTAGAAATTGATGCCGACGATTTATCTTCCGGTGATGCTGTAACCCTTATAAGTTCGGCAATAGCCGGACTAAGTGCCGATGATATTGAAAGCTTTCAAATTTTGAAAGACGGATCGGCTACTTCAATATATGGTGCCAGAGCAATGGCAGGTGTTGTGGTTATTACTACCAAAAGAGGGCAAGCCGGTGTCAGCCGCATTAATTATACGGGAGAATTTACCTCCCGATTAAAGCCCAATTATGACAATTTCAACATAATGGGGTCCCAAGAACAAATGGGTGTTTATAATGAAATGGCAGAAAAAGGCTGGTTGATTTTCTCCGATACTTACAGAGCTTCCAACAGTGGAGTATATGGAAAAATGTATCAGCTCATTAATTCCTATAATCCACAAAATCAATCGTGGGGATTAGTGAATACTCCGGAAGCACAGGCTGCCTACCTTCAAATGGCCGAAATGAGAAATACAAACTGGTTTGATGAATTGTTCAACAATAACATTACCATGAACCACTCAATAAGTATCAGTTCTGGTACGGAGAAAGCTAAATACTACGGATCAATCAGTATTTACAATGATCCGGGATGGACAAAAGCCAGTTCGGTCAAGAGATATACAGCCAATGCAAATGCTTCTTTCAATCTCTCTGACAACCTGACGTTGACATTATTATCCAATGGATCATACAGAAAACAAAAAGCTCCCGGAACATTAAGCCAGGAGATAGATGTAGTAAGCGGAGAAGTAAGACGGGATTTTGACATCAACCCGTATAGCTACGCATTGAATACTTCAAGAACATTAGCATTGAAAGATGCCGACGGACTTGTATATTATACAAGAAATTATGCCCCTTTCAACATCCTGAATGAATTAGATAAAAACTACATTGACCTGGATGTAGTAGATCTTAAATTTCAGGGTGAACTAAACTGGAAAATTATCAAAGGACTCGAAGCTAATGTAGTAGGAGCCGTAAAATATCAGATGACTTCACAGGACCATCTGATAAAAGAGCATTCTAACCAACCGGAAGCATATCGTGCAGCAGGGGATGCTACTATACGTGATAGGAACCCTCTATTATATAAAAATCCGGATATCCCCAATTCTTTGCCAGTGGTCGTTTTGCCGGAAGGAGGCATATTCGATAAAAACGAGTATAAATTATTGGGCTATGATTTCAGAGCCAGTTTAAGCTACAATACAAGTTTCAAAGACAAACATATCATGAATCTGTTTGCCGGAACAGAAGCCAATTCAGCCGACCGGACCCAATACTGGTCAAGAGGATGGGGATATCAATACGAAAAAGGAGGTATACCCTTTTATGATTATCTGATATTTAAGCAAGGAATAGAACAGAATAACCAGTATTACTACAACGATTTGACCTATTCACGCAACCTTGCTTTTTTCGGGATGGGAACCTATTCATATATGGGGAAATATACAGCTACCGGAACAATCCGCTATGAGGGCTCCAACAGACTGGGTAAAGCCCGTTCGGCCCGCTGGCTACCCACATGGAATGTGGCTGCTGCATGGAATATGCACGAAGAAGAATTCTTTGAGAAGCTTACTCCGGCTCTATCTCATTTTACATTGAAAGCATCCTATAGTCTTACAGCCGACAGAGGACCCGCTTTTGTCACCAATTCCCGCGTTGTATATCGTAACTACTCCCCCTTTCGTCCTTTTGCAGGTGTGAAAGAATCAGGTTTGCAAATAGAAGATCTGGAAAACAGTGAATTGACTTACGAAAAGAAACATGAGTTTAATGTGGGCGCCGACTTTGGCTTCATTGACAACAGAATTAATCTGAGCCTGGATTATTATACCCGCAATAATTATGACTTAATAGGGCTTATCAACACTCAAGGCGGCGGCGGACAGGGCACTAAGTATGCCAATGTAGCTTCCATGAAATCAAGCGGAGTGGAATTTACTTTATCAACAAAAAATATACGTACCAAAGATTTTCAGTGGACTACGGATTTCATCTTCTCAAAATCAAAGAATGAAATAACCGAACTGGATTCGAAAGCACGTGTAATGAGTCTTATCTCCGGTATGGGATTTGCAGAAAAAGGGTACCCCGTACGTGCATTATTTTCCATTCCGTTCCAGGGCCTGAATGAAGATGGACTCCCAACTTTTATCAACGAAGACGGAGAGGTCACAATTACAGATATCAACTTCCAGGAAGCCTTAAAGAAAGATTTTCTGAAATATGAAGGTCCTACCGACCCGACTATTACTGGAAGTTTCGGAAATATCTTTTCGTATAAAAATTTTAAATTGAATGTTTTCATGACTTATTCTTTTGGAAATGTAGTTCGTCTTGACCCTGTATTCAAAAGCGAGTACTCCGATCTGGACGCTATGCCCAAAGAATTCAGGAACAGATGGACTGTACCGGGAGATGAAGCCTATACCAACATACCCGTTATAGCTCATACCCGCCAGGTGAAAGACATTCCAAATCTGAAATATGCCTATAATGCATACAACTATTCGGATGTTCGTGTAGCAAAAGGTGATTTTATCCGAATGAAAGAAATCTCTTTGTCATATGACTTCAATCCAACCTGGATCAAACAGTTCAAGCTGAACAATCTACAACTTAAATTACAAGCTACAAACCTGTTTCTGATTTATTCGGATTCTAAATTAAACGGACAGGATCCGGAATTCTTCCGCTCCGGAGGAGTTGCTTCTCCCGTACCCAAACAGTTCACTTTAACTTTAAGACTTGGATTATAAAAAGACTGCAATGAATATGAAATATAAAAATAAATACTCAACATGGTTTGGAGCCACAGCAATGCTCCTGATGATATCCTCTTGTGACGGTTTTCTGGATAAAATGCCGGATAACAGAACCGAGCTCGACAATAACGAGAAAGTACTGCAACTACTCGTCTCAGCCTATTCTACCGGTACTTACGTACAAATTACAGAATTAATGTCTGATAATGTTGCAGATAACGGTCCGCTCTATATCTCTTACAATAAAAGTGTGGAAGAAAGCTACAAATGGCAGGATTTTACAGATAACCAGCAAGATACCCCACAATTTATCTGGAATGAGTACTATAAAGCAATAGCTGCTGCCAATCATGCACTGGAATACCTCAATACCTCCGAAGGAGATAATGAAACAGAACTGGCCGCCAAAGGAGAGGCTCTTATCTGTCGTGCTTACTCACACTTCATTCTGGCTAACGTCTTTTGTAAAGCATATAATCCACAAACAAGCGGTGCAGACCTGGGAGTACCTTACGTAGAAAAACCGGAAAAAATAGTATCCGGAAAATACGAAAGAGGTACTGTTGCGGAAGTATATGAAAAGATAAATCGTGATATAGAAGAAGGCCTGCCACTTATTGACGACACAAAGTACAAAAGTACTGTTATCAAATATCATTTTAATCAGAAAGCAGCTTATGCTTTTGCCGCACGATTCAACCTATATTACGGCAATTATGACAAAGCTGCCAAATATGCCACAAAGGCCATTGGAGACAATCCGGCAAAAGTACTCCGTAACCTTACGCAATACCAGAGCATTGCCGCTGCAAAAGATTGTGGTATTGCTTATGTAAAAGCTGAATTACCATGTAATCTCCTGTTAATGCCCGCTACATCTATGTGGAATTACAACCACTGGAGCTCTAAATATTGCAGATATGCAATGAATACAGCCAAACTGCAGGAAACCTACTGGAGCTTAGGTCCCTGGGTAACTCCGGAATATCTTTATCATGCCAATAAGATATATGGAGGCGATCAGACATCCTACTATCCCAAACTCTATGGATTTATTGAGTATACGGATGTCATATCCGGCATAGGATATCTGAACATTGTAAATACGGTTTTCACTACTGATGAAACGCTTCTTTGCCGCGCAGAAGCATATATACATATGAAAGATTATGCCAATGCAGCAAAAGATCTGATCTCCTGGTATGATTCACACACTATAAAAGGGGTAAAACCACTGACTGAAGATTACATCAATGCCTATTACAAAACAGCAGATAAAGCATTGCGTCCGGAGTTAAACCCAATGTTTGAGATTGAGAGTGACAAACAGCTAAACTTTATGTACTGTCTTTTGCACTTCCGACGTATAGAAACCGCACATGAAGGCCTCAGGTGGTTTGACATTAAACGATTCGGTATCGAAATCAAACACAACATATCCGGGCAAGCTGACGATATCTTGACAAAAGACGATCCCAGAAGAGTATTGCAGTTACCTGCAGATGCAATCGGAGCCGGTATGCAACCTAATCCCAGATAATAATAAATAAATGTACAGAAACATATGAAAAAGATTTTATTATACACATTAGTAATCTTTTTAACCGGAGTGATGATATCTTCCTGCTCTGATGATAAGTTCGGAGAAAGTATTTTTGATACAACTCCTCGTGAGCGCACAGAATTTGACAATTGGTTGCTTCAAAACTATGTGAAAGAGTATAATATTGATTTCAAATACCGGATGGAAGACATAGAAGCAGACATGTCATACAATCTTATTCCGGCCGAAGTGGAGAAGTCAAAAAAGCTGGCAAAAATTATCAAGTATCTGTGGCTTGAATCTTATGATGAGATATTCGACAAAACCGGAAAAAACAAAGACTTCATGAGAACTTATGCACCCAAAGTCATTCTGCTGGTTGGCTCATCAGCCATCAATGCCTCTTCTTCTACAGAAGTATTAGGTTCGGCAGAGGCTGGTATCAAAGTCATATTATATAAGGTGAATGCCATAGATCCTACAGACGTAGAGATGTTGAATGAATACTATTTTGAAACAATGCATCATGAATTTGCTCACATCCTACACCAGAAAAAGAACTATCCTACCGAATATAATCAAATATCTGCAGCCGACTACTCCTCTACCGGCTGGCAAAACAGAACGGAACAACAAGCCTGGAAACTTGGTTTCGTCACCCCCTATGCAGGTATGGAACCACAAGAAGACTTCGTAGAAGTAATAGCCAACTATCTTGTTAAACCGGATGGTTTCTGGGAGAACATGCTGGCAAATGCAGGAACAGAGGGAGCTACCAAAATACAAACCAAGTTCGATATGGTAAAAGAATGGCTAATGACTGCGTGGAATATTGACATTGATGAATTAAGAACCATTATCATCAGACGTTCCGGAGATATTGATTCAATTTTAAATGAAAAAATAGCATACAATGAATAAATTAGCTTATACTATCATTGCTTTGTTTACATTGTGCATTACTTCATGCTCAGATGAAAAAAACATATTTGACAGTTCTTCTGCCAACAGGATGAATGCAATGTTGCAACAGTGTAAAGAAATACTGACTGGATCGGAAAACGGATGGATTTTTGAATATTACCCCGAAGATAACAAATACGGAGGGTTCCGTTTCTACATGGTCTTCTCTAAACAGGGAGAAGTAAGTATTACTGCAGAGTCGCCCATACTGGAATCACCGGGTGACCAAGCCACAAGTATGTATCAGATAAAAGGAGACATGGGCCCTATATTAAGTTTTGATACATACAATCACATACTGCACCAGTTCTCCGATCCCAATCCAGATGGACTTGGTTACGAGGGTGACTATGAATTCATCATTCTTAATGTAGCCAAAGACAAAATCGAGTTAAAGGGAAAAAAGAATGGGACTAAAATGCAAATGATCCCTCTGCCCAATGATATGACATGGGAAAGTTACAGTAGTAAGCTGGATAAGATGATAGAAGCTTTCCCGGGATTCACCATGCGTTTGAATGTAAATGGTACTACTATTGAAATGGAAGAATCTGAAGAGATAGGACGTTACCAGACTTTCAACCTGCCGGAAGGAGTCAGCTCATCAGCCGAAGGAATGGCCTATATCTATACTACAGATGGCATCAAATTCAAAGAGCCTATAACCATTGCAGGAAAAACAATACAGAATTTCACTGCTTCGGAAGATAAAACTCACCTGACTTGTACAGACGAAGGAGCAGACAATGTACAAATCACACAGATGCCTTTAGGAGAAGCATTTGTAACAAAAAAAGGTAACTGGTTCTTTGACACGAAACAGATGGGGCCCCGATTTACTACCATGTGGAATACTGCTGCCGAAAACATGAAAAAAGACCTTTATGGACAAGGTCCGGAAGAGTTACAACAGGCCTCTTTACAAAGTCCTTATCAGGTATTTACTATATACAGTTATTCAATTAATGACAGAAAATTGTATAGTGCTAATTTTTATATGGACTTCGTTCCGATAAAAGATGCCGACCAGGTGAAAATAATTTTCGCCGGAGGAGGAGATGATTTCGCCAGATACTTTTATATGGAATATTTCAAAATGATTCTAGGATACATGAGTGATGACGAACCATACAACATGACTTATAACAACCTGAAAAGTCCAAGTGAAATCACATTCAGAAGAAACGATAATCCCGACGTCGTTTGGTTCAAAACAATCAGATACATTAAATAACCACATAAAAATTACGAATATGAAAAGAAAGAGTTTTTACATTTTTATTCAGATGGTTTTATTCATCTCTTTTGCTTGTTCACAGGTGAATGCCCAACAAATCAAGCCACAAAGAAATAAAACGGAGAAAGTAAGTGCACCGGAAGTAACAAACTCCCGGACAGTAACAACGCGGGCCACTACATTAGGCACTTTACCCTATTCTAATGATTTTGACAGTTATGAGATTCGGACTGTCCCCGAAGGATGGGTTTGTACAGGTGACAAAGATGCTTTTGCCATCACAACTTTCAACGGTTGGAAAAATATATATTCCGAACCCAATTGTCTGGGTGTCTATTCTTCTGCAACAGAAAATAACTGGGCATATACTCCCGGATTTGAAATGAAAGCCGGAAGAATCTATCATGCCAGTTTCTGGCTATTGGCTCCCGGGCTTTCTGAATCGGCCAATAAGAGCGAAAGCTTACGCTTTACTGTTGGTAAAGGACAATCAAAGGAAGCTGATTGTATCACATTGGTAGATTTAAAAAATATAAAGTACAAAGAATGGAAAAAAGTAGAGGCTGATTTCATACCTGAAACCGATGGTATCTATTACTTTGGAATCGGTTTTACTACGATCGTTGCAAATGGTGTAGGAATAGACAATTTTGAAGTCTATGATAATGAAAATCCTTTTCCGGCTGTAGCTAAATACGTTGCATACGGCGGCCTTTGGTCAACTCATGCTAATCACATAAAAGAGCGTCTGCGCTATGTATATCCGGAACAACCCATTTCATTCATTAATCAATCAAAATATGCAACTGATTACCAATGGAACACATTCGGGAATCCGGCTACTACTACCGAAGAAAGTCCGGTTGTAACCTATTCGGAGAGTGGAGATTACAAACCTCTGTTGACTGTAACAAACTCTAAATCCACTGATTCATTCTCAGACATTGTAAATGTAGGTATTTTAGGAGAAGAGGATGTTACAGACATTGTTGCTAACAGTTCTGATATGTACGATGGACTGTTCATGCCGGAAACAGATGTTCCTGGTTCAAATGACTACGTTAGTGGCATAAACAGATATTATACCACCTTTGCTGAAAGATTTGAACTGCCTGCTGACGCTGAAGCAACCGTCAGTGCCGTTCATTTCAGATTGTATGTATATAAAGCAGCTACCACTAACAAAGGTAAACCTGTAAAAGTCAGATTATATGGAGAGAAATGGGGAGCACCGGATCCGGATAATGTATTTGGAGAATATGTTACAACAATGAGCGGTGCTTTCGGTACCACTTCTGTAGACTACGAAGATGTCATCAGAAAAATTAAATTTGCAACTCCTATAAAAGTCAAAGGAACATTCTATTTATCTATAGAACTGGACGAATCTATCGTACCGGACGCAACTACCAAATTAGCTTTGGTTTGTGATGTGTACAGAGCAGATAAAGTTGCTTCTGCTTATGTCCGGATTCATGCAGCAGGAGCCGCAGAGTTGAATCTTAACGGAGGATGGTATTGTGTACCTGATCTTCCCTGGCCGTTTAACGAGATTGATAAAACCGGATTCTCTTTCTATCTATCACCGGAAATGACTTTCCATCAGGTAAAAGGAACTTCTATCAACAAGGTAGAAGACAATAAGATCAGCGTTTATCCAACGGTATTCCACTCTGACTTCAACATAAAAACCGGAGATAATACATCGAAATTAATTCGTGTATTCAATGCTAACGGACAAACCGTTTATGAGAAAACTACAAATGAAGCTAATATAACTGTTACGGGGGCAAACTGGGCCGAAGGCATTTACCTGATAAGAGTTGGAGGCGACTCTATCAATGCTTCTATAAAAGTCATCAAAAAATAAAACTCTCTCTCTCTTTACTTTATTCTTAACAATTGTCCGGGCGTAAAATCCCGTATTTGACGTCCCGGACAATATTTATTCACTAATACACATCGGAAGATATGAAAAAACGACTACTTATTACCTGTCTTATGTCACTGATAGTCATTGGCGTATGGGCGGAGAAAAATGAAGATGAACCTATTATCAACATGACTTGTACTGCCGGTAAAATCAGTTTTAAACTGTATGCAACTGAAGAAACAGTTTTCCAGGTAGACTTTGGTGAGGGAGCAATAGAACAAACGGTTAAAACAACCGGAACAGCAGTCAATGGTTCCGCTTCGGGTACTTCAGTCAACGTATACGGAGATGCCAATAAGCTGAAAAAGATTGAAATCTCTTCCAATAAACTTCTAAAAGTGCTTGATTTCAGTAAATGTTTGGCATTAACAGAACTGTCCTGTTCAAGTTGCCAAGGTGTAACTGAAATTATTCTCCCTTCCTCTACAGAGAATCAATTGACAAAGATCAACTGTAGATATCTCAATCTGGCTTCTTTTGACGCAAGTAAATGTGCAAAACTTAAAACACTTGCCCTATCCAATGCAGATGCAACACTAAAAACATTGGTACTTCCGGAAAATACAGATATTCTGAATGACTTAACGCTGCAACAATGTGGTCTGACGACATTGGATATCAGTAAATATACCAATCTGACAAATCTGGATTGTACTTATAACTTTCTTACCTCTATCCAAACTCCCAATTCGGATAAAAATCTGTCTGTAG
This sequence comes from Bacteroides sp. HPS0048, assembly GCF_964240755.1. NCBI lineage: Bacteria > Pseudomonadati > Bacteroidota > Bacteroidia > Bacteroidales > Bacteroidaceae > Bacteroides > Bacteroides sp. HPS0048. The sequence goes on from NZ_CAXSVC010000008.1 coordinate 149,240, forward strand.
ACTGTTCATACAATTACATGATCATGCCTAATTTTCCAGAAGGTGAAAACATCACTTTATACTATATGGACCAGCGGGAAAAAGTATCACAATACACTTTGAATGAAAGTTATACAACAAATGACATCATTGACCTGTCTGAATTTTACGTTTCTAAAAAAGGAATTAGCGGTTCCTATTTTACAGATGGAGTTTATCCCACCTTCACTTGGTATACAAACGGAAACAGCGATCCCTTGGAAGAAGGAAAGGATTACACAACAACTGAACCTGGAAAATTCAAATTCAATAGAGTTCCCGAAAACAGTGTTTATTGTGTCATTGCCTCCAAAGCTTATCCGGCTTATCAGGATTACAATTCTCCGTACCGGACTACCGATACTACTATTGAAAAAGCAGCTGAGCCGGCTATCATTTTAACTACATCCAATGAAAGAGTTATTGGTTTCTCCTTAGGAGCTACTGAAGATAATACTTCTATACAGATAGACTGGGGAGATGGAAACCTCGTTGATAAAGTTATAAACTCCGCAAAGACTTCTATACAGGGTACTCCTGCAGGAACAAAAAATATTAAAATTTATGCAGATGCAGCTAAGATAAAGGAAGTTTCTTTAGCTTATTGTGATTACCTCACAGGCGTCGATTTAAGTAAATGTACAGCTTTGCAAACCTTATCAATAAAGGAAAGCTCTAAAATTACTTCCATTGCCTATCCGGAAGATATAACCACACTGGAGAATCTCACTATTGACAATAGCAGTATAAAAAATATAGACTTACATAATTGGTCTGGCCTCAAAAATCTAAAATATAGTCCTTACGGTATCAGTACTATTGTATTACCCGACGAAGCCGAAAACCTGGAAAGTATCGTTCTTAGTAAGTTATCATTAAAAGCTATAGATTTAAACAAATATGTCAATCTGGCTTCTCTTGAAGTAACCTCTCACTCTGCATTGGAAACACTGGATGTGGGTAAATGCAGCAAGTTAACAAAACTAATTTGCAAAAGAGATACCAAACTGGCGACTCTTATTCTACCGGAAATCAAAACAACTTTAACAGAACTGGATTGTGAATATACTGCATTAACAGCCATAGACTTAAAAGAATATAGCAAATTGCAGGTATTAAATTGTAGCGGGATCAAAGAGACAATCCTCCCCGAAGATCCGTCTACTTTGACTTCATTGACTTGCAAAGAAAATGGCCTGAAAGTACTGGATATAAGTTCATGTACCAACCTGACGTATCTGGATTGTTCATATAACGAACTGACAGAGATAAAAGTTCCCGGGAATCCGAACCAGGATATCAATATCGACTGTTCTTACAACTATCTGTTTTTACCCAATTTCCCGGAAGGTGAGAAGATCGATTTGACCTATATGGACCAGAGAGAGAAAGTTTCACAATACACTCTAAGTGAAAGATATACCACAAATGATATAATAGACCTATCCGAGCTTTATGTTCTTAAACAAGGTATCAAAGGCTCTTATTTCCCGGAAGGAGTTTATCCTACCTTCACCTGGTATGTAAATGGAAGCAAAGAACCACTGGAAGAAGGAAAAGATTACTCTGTGACAGAACCTGCAAAATTCCGGTTCAATACAGTCCCTGAAGGTAATACCTATTGTGTTATTGCTTCTAAGGCATATCCTGATTATCAGGATTATAACTCTCCTTATCGTACTACGGATGTAATTATCGAGAAAGCAGCCGATCCGGTTATCAGCCTCACTACATCCAATGAAAGGAGCATTGGCTTTTCTATTGGGGCAACAGAAGATAATACAACCATTCAAATAGACTGGGGAGATGGAAATCTGGTTGATAAAGTTATAAATTCAACAAAAACATCTATACAAGGTACACCTACAGATACAAAGATAATTAAGATTTATACAGATGCAGCCAAAATAAAGGAAATCTCTTTAGCCTACTGCGATTATCTCACTGGAGTTGATCTAAGCAGATGTACAGCACTGGAAATACTTTCTATAAAAGAAAGTTCTAAAATCGCAACAATAACATACCCTGAAAATATAGCAACTATAACCAGTCTGACTATTGAAAACAGTAATATAAGAAATCTGGACATACATGATTGGTCAGGACTGAAAAATCTGAATTATGCTCCATCCGGTACCGCCACAATTGTTCTGCCGGACGAAACAGAGAATTTAGAAACTGTCATCCTGAAAAAACTATCCTCAAAGACAATAGATTTGAGTAAGTATACCAATTTAACTTCATTAGAAGCCACCAATAATTCTTCATTAGAAGAATTGGATGTTAATACATGTAGTAAGCTGAGTAAATTAATCTGTAAGAGCAATACCAAACTCGTAACCCTTACTCTTCCGACTGTAAAAACAGCTTTAACAGAATTAAATTGTGAATATACAGCATTAGCCAGCATTAATCTGAAAGAATACACCAATCTACAGATGTTGAATTGTAGTGGAATAAAAGAAGCGACTCTTCCGGAAAATGCAGCTACCATGACCTCTCTGACATGTAAAGAAAATGGCTTAAAAACACTGGATATAAGTTCTTATATCAACCTGACGTATCTGGATTGCTCATATAACGAGTTGACAAAGATACTGGTTCCCGAAAGTCTGAATCAGATTCTGGAAATCGACTGCTCATACAATTATATGATCATGCCAAACTTTCCCGAAGGTGAGAAGATAAAAATGTCATATATATATCAGAAAGATAAAGTGATGAAATATGAATTGGCAAGCAGTTATAAGACTGATGAAACAATTGATTTTTCGGACTGGTATGTGAAAAAGAAAGGATTGGCCGATTCATACTTCCCAAATGGGGTCTATCCTACTTTTGAATGGTATCTTGCCAGTACGGGTGAAAAACTTAGTGCAGGAAAAGACTACACGGTAACAGAAGGATGTAAATTCCGTTTCAATACCATACCAGATGGTGCAATCTACTGTGTTATCTCTTCCAAAGCATATCCTGATTATACAGATTACAATGAACCCTATCAGACAACTTCCTGTGTAATAACACAAGGAACAGGACTGGAAAAAACGAATGAGAATATAGCCCGAATTTATGCTACTGATACCAATATTACAATTATCCCTACAGAAGATTGTACTTACTCCGTACTCACTTCTACCGGACAAGTCATAGCAAATGGTGAAGCTAATCAGAGCATTGAAGTAGCTGTAGGCTCAACAGGTATATACATTGTATGTATCCGAACAAAAGACAATACAATTAGTACTTATAAGATAGCTATTCAGTAACAGAAAAGAAAGAATCCTTTTTAGGCACCCCATATAATTTAGTACTAAATTATATGGGGCGCTATTTTTTATGTAGAAGTCATTTGACAGACATCGTTATTTATTATTTCCCTCCTGAAGAGAGCAATCGTTTACTAAGATAACGCACCGGATACCACACCGAAAGAAAGCCAACGGCAAATACCGTTACAAACACCAACACTACATCCCAAAAGTGCACACTGACCGGATAGGCATCCACCAGAAAGTTTCCTCCACCACCTAAAGAGATAATACCAAATTTTTGTTGTATCAAACAAAGAATTAATCCCAATACAATACCGGATATAGCACCAAAAAGAGAAATCAGACGCCCTTCAAAAAGAAATATTCTGGAAATCAAACGATCATCCGCTCCCAAATTGCGCAAAGTCACAACATCCTCTTTCTTATCAAGAATCAACATAGAAAGAGAACCTATTACATTAAAACAGGCAATCATCAAAATAAACGTGAGAAAAAGATATGAAATCAATTTCTCTATCTCCATAATCCGAAATACGTCTTCTTGTTGCTCATAGCGATCCTGCACAACAAAGTCATCACCCAATATCGATGCAATCTTTGATTTGGCGGAAGAGGTGCTCACACCAGGATTTAATTTCAATTCAATAGCAGAAACTTCGGTTGTATAATCAAGCATCCGACGCACAAAATCAAGGGAAGTAAGAATATAACGGCTATCATACTTTTGCTGATTGACCACAAAGACAGTACCCGGAGAAAAAAGATACTCCATATTAAAAGAAGCAGAAGGATTTGCCATATTCACCTTAGCATTCCGCTTAGGGGTATAAATCTGCAACGGATCAACAAACTGTATACCTGTACCCAGCGTCGAAACCAATTCGATACCCATCACAGCATAATCTACTATGGAATCATGAAGTAGAAAATCCCCTGCCCCATAAAGAATGCTGTCAATAGACGTAAGATCCTCAAAGTTATCTTCCACCCCTTTTATTACAGCCATTGTCTGACGGTCTTTATACTGTACCATCGCATTTTCTTCCAACGTTTCGGTGAATACAGCGACTTCCGGCAAGGCACGAATCGCTTGTATGCGTTCGTCTTGTCCATCGAAAACCTTACCTTCCCGGATACTAATCTTCAGTTCCGGATCGAACGCTGTAAAAAAGCTGGCCACCATATCCTGGAAACCGTTAAATACAGAAAGTGTACAGACAAGCGCCAGCGTAGCAAGTGCTACCCCACATACTGATATGCCGGAAATAATATTAATGGCATTGTGCTTCTTCTTTGAAAAGAGATAGCGCCGGGCTATATAAAAGGGCAGGTTCACTTCAAAAGAGAATCTATCTTTTCTATATAATCCAATGAATCATCCACAAAGAATTTCAGTTCGGGAATGATACGCAACTGGTGACGAACCCGCGTTCCGAGTTCGTACCGGATAGATTTCATGTTGTTATTGATATTTTTCACCATCTCTTCTCCTTTTTCAGAAGGAAAAATACTAAGGTATACACGCGCTATACTCATATCAGGACTGATACGAACTGCACTTACCGACACCAGTATACCGGGCATCGCCTTGGTTTGTAACAAGAAGATTTCACTCAATTCTTTTTGCAACAAACGGGATATCTTATTCTGTCTGGTTGTTTCCATAAAGTTATTTATCAGGTTTATTAAATGTAATTATTCATATCAAGCAGGCGATCTTCACCTACTTATATAGAACACAAAGTTACAGAAATATATCGCTTGACAGGTTATTTATATGATATTTTTAGTTTTCATTACCGAAATAACATACCCACTAAGTTTGCACTATTTCTTGCGAATAATCGTCAGCCCATCCCGCAAAGGAAGTATCACCTTCTCTACCCTTGTATCTTTTGCCACAAGATCATTGAACGCTTTAATACCAATTGTTTGATAATCGTTACTATGCGGATGCTCTTCCAGAACATGGCCATCCCATAAAGTATTATCAGCTATAATATAACCTCCGGCGGAAAGATGTACAAGCGTCATTTCGTAATATTCGATATATTTACGCTTATCCCCATCTATAAAGGCAAGATCAAACACAATACCCAATCCGGGAACAAGTTCAAGGACATCACCGATATAGAACTTTATTTTATCAGCATAAGCCGATCCTTCCAGCCAGGGACGTGTAAAATCCTCTTGTTCATCATTAATCTCAAATGTGTGAAGCATTCCTCCTTCCGGAAGTCCCTCGGCCAGGCAAAGAGCAGAATAACCACTATACGTACCTATTTCAAGTATCTGCCGGGGGCGAATCATCTCGACAAACATCTTCAACATTCTTCCCTGCAAATGGCCGGAAGCCATACGAGGACGAAGTAGTTTAACATGTGTGTCACGATACAAGGCTTTCAGATAATCGCCTTCATCATCTATATGGCTCAGGATGTAATCGTCTATAGTATCCATGGAAAGAGAAAAAGGATTTACGATTGGACGATTTACAATTTACGATTGAAATTACTTCTGATAAACAAGAGTTATTTCAATCGTAAATTGTAAATCGTCCAATTATAAATTATAAATATCTGTTCTTATTAGGCAGTACCGTTTCTTCAGCGTGTTTCAAAGCATCTTCCACCACATTTATCTCAAGGAAAGAAGTTTGGGTTCCCGCTTTACCACTACTCAAATAACCTACCATATCCGAAGGACACAAACGTCCTTCTTTCAACAGACGGCGTAGTGCAGCAAAGTAATACTCCTGTCCGTTAGCCAATTCGGGCATATAGATCGCTTCCACCCCATAAGAAAGAGCCAGATGACGCATGGTTTTCTCCTTGTAACAAATGGCCAGCACAGGATATTTACCACGGAAAGCAGCAAGGTTACGGGCAGTACGTCCACTATAACTATCAGTAATAATAGCACGCATCTTCAGCTTGGCTGTAGCTTTCACAGCTTGCTTGGCAAGGAATGCAGTCACATCATTACTATTTTCATCCAACGGAATGCGGATATCGTTCTCTTCCAGTTTATCTTTTTCAGCTTGTGCGGCAATAGCAGTCATCGTTTTCACGGCTTCTACCGGATATTTACCATAAGCCGTTTCACCGCTCAGCATCAAAGCATCAGTACGATAATAAATAGCATTAGCAATATCAGTTACCTCCGCACGAGTCGGACGCGGATTATTAATCATAGTGTGAAGCATCTGTGTCGCTACAATAACCGGCTTCTTTGCCAACACGCATTTACGAATCAGTGTACGCTGGATACCCGGAATACGTTCTTGTGGTACTTCAATACCCAGATCACCACGCGCTACCATCACACCATCAGCCACTTCAAGGATTTCATCGATATTATCAACACCTTCCTGATTTTCAATCTTGGCAATAATTTTAATATCACTATTATGCTCGTCAAGAATAGTACGAATATCAAGCACATCCTGCTTGTTACGTACAAACGAATGTGCTATAAAATCGATATCCTTCTCTATAGCATACAATATATTATTACGGTCTTTCTCTGTCAACGAAGGCAGGTTGATTCGCACCCCCGGAACATTCACACTTTTACGACTACCCAGGACAGCCTCATTTTGCACTTCACAAAGCAAATGGTCAGTTGTTTTATCAATCACACGAAGTTCAAGATCACCATCATCAATAAGAATCGTTCCACCGATATTCAGATCATGTACAAAATTGGGATATGAAACAGCAATACATTCGCGGGTTGTTTCCAGGTCAGGATTACCAACAATCTTCACTTTCTCTCCAATCTGAAAAGGAATAGGTTCGGCATTAGCAGTAGTTCGTACTTCCGGCCCTTTGGTATCCATCAGGATGGCAATACGGTTGGAAACGGCACGTACATTAGCTATCAAAGCTTCAAAACCTTCACGGCTGGCATGCGCGGTATTCATACGAACAACGTTCATCCCGGCATCAAACAACTGTTTTATAAAGTCTACGTCGCAGCGTCTGTCTGAGATGGAAGCTACGATTTTAGTCTGTTTCAGCAACATCTTAAATAATTATTTAATTTTGATAATGTGCCCATATGCCAATCGTCCTCCGGCTTATTTACACATTAATTATATGAATCTATTTTATTCTCACATTATTATCTTAAAGCCTCAAGGGCCAGACGGTATGAATTGAGCCCAAAACCACAAATGACTCCTTTACAGGCACAAGCAATCATAGACACATGACGAAAATCTTCACGACTGTGTACATTAGAAATATGTACTTCAATTACCGGGGCAGTCACCGCACGAATAGCATCTTGTAAAGCAATAGACGTATGTGTATATGCCCCCGCATTTAAAATAATACCATCTGCTTCAAAACCCGTCTGCTGAATGCAGTCAATCATTTCTCCCTCAATATTCGATTGAAAATAGTTAATTTCTATATCCTTATACGCTTTGCGGAGTTCTGCCAGATAGTCTTCAAATGTAACACTACCATATATGGAAGGTTCACGCTTGCCCAGCAGATTAATATTGGGGCCATTAATAATTTGTATCCTCATAACACAATCCTACTAATTTTAATACCTTTGTCTCGGGAACATTATTTCAGGGTGCAAAGATAGCGCAAACCGAATGTAGAAGCAAATTTATTTGTATTTTGCTGAGGTGCAACCTATCTTCGCGGAGCAAAGGTAGAAAAAAGAAATGAAAATAAACGAAAAAACCGAGAAGAAGGATACACAAGAGCAGATAATTAAAAAGTACCAACAATATCTAAAGTTGGAGAAGTCTCTGTCTAAAAATACGCTGGATGCTTACATGACCGATCTGAGTAAGCTACTCAACTTCCTGCAAGCAGAGAATACCGGAGTTCTGGATGTTTGTCTGAACGATCTGGAACGCTTCTCTGCCGGACTGCATGATATTGGTATTCACCCACGTTCGCAGGCACGAATTATTTCAGGTATCAAATCTTTCTTCCACTTTCTCATTATGGCCGACTATATAGAAGCCGATCCCAGCGAACTGCTTGAAGGCCCCAAAATTGGCTTTAAAATACCAGAGGTACTAACAGTTGAAGAAATTGATACCATCATCTCAGCCATAGACCTTAGTAAAAACGAAGGCCAGCGCAACCGTGCCATGCTGGAAACCTTGTATAGCTGCGGTTTACGCGTATCCGAGCTGACCAATTTAAAGCTTTCCGATCTTTATTTTGATGAAGGTTTTATCAAAGTAGAAGGTAAAGGCAGCAAACAACGTCTGGTACCGATTTCTCCACGAGCTATTAAAGAGATACAACTATATTTTATTGACCGGAACCGGGGAAAAATAAAAAAAGAATATGAGGATTTTGTTTTTCTGGCCCGATGGGGTAAAAACATATCCCGTATTATGGTCTTCCACCTCATCAAGGAACTCGCACAGATAAGCGGTATCACCAAGAATATCAGTCCGCATACATTTCGTCATTCATTTGCCACTCATTTGCTGGAAGGAGGAGCCAATTTACGAGCTATTCAATGTATGCTTGGTCATGAATCCATTGCCACTACGGAGATATATACTCACATCGATCGGAACATGTTACGGAGTGAAATAATAGAGCATCACCCGCGTAATATTAAATATCGTCAAGAAAAGAAAGGCTGATTTCATTAAATTATAATAAAAACAATACTTTAGCTATATATATATCTTAATATTTAATATCTTTGCGTTACTTTTTCCGGGTTAAATGGAAAAGGCATGAATGGACGAATATTTCAATTACAAACATTTAATTTATACCTAAAATGATTAAGAAGCTTTATTTGCCTTTCCTTATGGCATTGATTGTTGCATTTTCGTCTTGCAGCAAAATGGGTGAATTATCATCTGACTACTTTACTACAACTCCGCAGGTGTTGGAAGCAGTGGGTGGTAAAGTTCCTGTAACTATCAACGGAAAGTTTCCTGAAAAGTATTTCAAAAAGAAAGCCGTTGTAGAAGTAACTCCGGTTTTAAGATGGAATGGTGGCGAAGTTAAAGGCCAACCTGCAGTATTCCAAGGTGAAAAAGTTGAAGGTAACGACCAGACTATCTCTTACAAGATGGGTGGTAACTACACGATGAAAACTTCATTTGACTATGTTCCTGAAATGGCTAAGTCTGAATTGTACCTTGAATTCAATGCTAAAATCGGCAACAAGACAGTAGCTATCCCTGCTGTGAAAATTGCTGATGGTGTGATCTCTACTTCAGAATTGATTGAAAACACGCTGCAAAGTGCTAACCCTGCTAACGGTGACGACGCTTTCCAACGTATCATCAAAGAGAAACACAATGCTAACATTATGTTCCTTATCCAACAGGCTAACATTCGTGCAAGCGAATTGAAGACTGCTAAAGAATTCAACAAGGAAGTAGCTAACGTAAACGATGCTGCTAACAAAAAAATCAGCAACATTGAAGTTTCTGCTTATGCATCTCCTGATGGTGGTGTAGGTTTGAACACTAAGCTGGCCGAAAACCGTGAAGACAACACTACTAAGATGTTGAGCAAAGACCTTAAGAAAGCTAAGATCGATGCAGCTATCGATGCTAAATACACAGCTCAGGACTGGGAAGGTTTCCAGGAACTGGTTTCTAAATCAAACATCCAGGACAAAGAATTGATCCTTCGCGTACTCTCTATGTATCAGGATCCTGAACAAAGAGAACAAGAAATCAAAAACATCTCTTCTGTTTACAAAACTTTGGCTGACGAAATCCTGCCACAATTGCGTCGTTCTCGTTTGACTTTGAATTATGAAATTATTGGTAAGTCTGACGACGAAATCGCTTCTTTGGCTTCTTCTAATCCTAAAGAACTGACTTTGGAAGAATTGTTGTATGCTGCAACGCTGACTAATGACAATGGTAAGAAAGAAGTAATCTACACAAAAGCTACTGAGTTGTTCCCGAATGACTACCGTGCATTCAACAACCTTGGTAAATTGGCTTATCAGGCTGGTAACATTGACAAAGCTGAATCATACCTGAAGAAAGCTGCTAACATTCAGGCTGCTCCTGAAGTTAACATGAACTTAGGTCTTGTAGCTTTGGCTAAAGGTGATAAGAGCGCTGCTGAATCTTACTTAGGTAAGGCTTCTGGTGCTAAAGAACTGGGCGAAACAATGGGTAACCTGTACATTGCACAGGGTCAGTATGAAAGAGCTGTAAACTCATTCGGTGACGCTAAGACAAATAGTGCTGCTCTTGCTCAGATCCTGGCTAAGGACTACAACAAAGCTAAAAACACATTGGCTGGTGTAGAAAAACCGGATGCTTACACAGACTATCTGATGGCTGTATTAGGTGCAAGAACTAACAATCTTTCTATGTTAACAAGCAGTCTGAAAAGCGCAGTTGCTAAAGACTCTTCATTAGCTAAGAAAGCTGCAACTGATCTTGAGTTCGCAAAATACTTCGTTAACTCAGACTTTATGAATATTATCAAATAAACGAATCCTTCGTTTTTTATTTGAAAAAAAAGGAGTTGCTCACCATTTATGGTGAGCAATTCTTTTTTTTTATCCATAAAACCCGTACTTTCGCAGAAAAGATGTAAAAATGAAGAAAATAAATATCTTGCTCATCCTGATAATCTGCCTGACAGGCTGCAAGAAAAATGCAGATACAACAAGCATAACCGGAGAAATTAAAGGACTGGGAGACGATACAATCTATTTATATGGCATCGACGGACTCTACCAGCATATAGATACTATATATGTGAAGGGAGACAAGTTCTCTCATTCATTAAAAGTAGACACCATCACCACAGCCATGCTACTCTTGAAAGGGGAAACAGAGTATCCGATTTTTCTTGATAAAAAAGAGAAAATCAAGGTACAAGGGAATGCAAACAACCTGGACCACCTGAATATTGAGGGAAATATTTATAATGAAGAGTTCTCAGCCTTCCAAGCAACGCTGCAAGGGCCGGGCATACCCTCCGAAAAAATGCTCGAAGCAAAAGCAGAAGAATTTATCCGCCAGCACAACAATTCTTTCGTCAGCATTTATCTGCTGGACAAGTATTTTGTACAAAAGGAAACTCCTGACTTTAAAAAGATAAAAGAGCTGATTGATGTGATGGCAGGAGTACTTCAAGATAAACCTTCCATTGGACAGTTGACCGAAAATATCACCCAAATAGAAAAGGTGAATGAAGGTAAAACAGCTCCTTTCTTCAGCCTTCCCAATCAAAAAGGAGAAAAAGTAACACGCTTAGATAAGTTCAAAGACAAATATATGCTCATCAATTTCTGGGCATCCTGGTGCGAAGAGTGTGATTCTACAAATGTGGAACTGCGCAAGATAAACAACAAGTATAAAAAGAACAAAGAATTTGGCATATTAGGTATTTCACTCGACATAAATAAAGAAGACTGGAAAAATAAGATAAAGCAGGATACACTAACCTGGGAACAGGTATGTACCTTTACTGGGTGGAATCTGGAGACTGCCAAACAATATGCCATACTGAAATTACCAACCAATATACTCGTATCTCCGGGCGGCAGGATACTTGCAAGAGATATCCCAACAGACAGTCTGAACCATGAAGTAGAGAAAGTACTAAAGAAGGAAAAGAAATAACGTTTTCCAAGGCACTGTCCACAATATTATGGAGAGTGCCTTCTATCTACACAAAATAGTGAACAGTACCATATTAAAGTCCCTATTCATCAATCCTAACAGAAGCATAGGGATAAAGGACAGCTGTATGCGCTGCTTTTCTTGCTAACAAAACCTCTTGCTCTGTCAATGAAGAAGGACTATAAGAGCTCGTTTCGGGATTCTGTCCGGTTATTATCTCAAGCCAAGTACATGCCGCAGTATAACGTCCTAATCCCAAACTCAAATGATAACCATCACGACAAAGAGTATCTCCAACAAAAGTGTTACGCAAATTCTGAATAGCAGTTCCTGAAGGTACCACAAACGCTATCTCATTAGCATGGCGTTGAGCTACTATGGAAACAGCCGTTACGATAGCTTGGTACATGTCTATTTGACTGTTACCATATACAGAGAATCCAGAATGAGTCGAGTTCTGAGCGTAAGCCCAAGTTTGATGTAACCCTATTTTTACAGTAGAATTAGTAATATATCTCCTTACATATTCCAACAAATTAGATAACCAGGGTTCATAAGATTCCAGTAATCCTGAATCATAACTGGCTTGCTGGAATGTAATATAATCCCAGTTTTCATCTGTAATACACTCATGCATTTTCTTATGAACATTCGTTTTCTTTCCATTCTCAATTTTTCTATACTCGAAAGCTTCTTCTGAAATAGCCATTTTCCAATGTGACTGTAGACTTTGCCCAGGACGATAAACATTTCCAATAATCAATGTATCCCCACCACCAATAGCCAATTCATACAGATTCTGCTCAATAGCATCCTCAGAAAAGCTATTCCCAATAGCTAAGACCTTTATTATTCTACCTTGTACAGATACAAAGGGTAACAGAGAAACCCAAAATAGCAGTTTCAAAATTCTCATCAGATTCACTTTTTTTTAATTCAACATCAAATTAGTAACATCAACAACTTATAAAAAAGGGAACACTACACCTATACATATAGCAATAAAAATCCCCTTCTTTTTACAGTGCTAACATAGATTCTAGCAGATACAATACTATTAACAATAACTACGACTACCTCCCTTTCCTCCCGAATTCATCCCCCCCTTCTCCAAACATCCATTTTCTTTCTCATACTTATTCGTTTTATAAATACTACATTATTACCTCAACTTTATAAGTACTACCGGCTAACATCGCTGGAATGAAAGAACCTTCAAGTTTTTCACCGTCCACTATAATTTGCTTAACTCCTTTCATTTTTCCTTCCGGATTATTTATTACGATATCATAAATAGCTCCCCTAAATCTGCGCTTCACCCTAAATTTACGCCATGAAGAAGGTATGCACGGATCAATCAACAGACCGTCATACTCTGGCCGGATACCTAAAATATATTGCGTTATGGCAAAATAATTCCAAGAAGCTGTTCCTGTTAACCATGAGTTTTTCGCCTCACCAGGTTTATAAGCATCTTTTCCTGCTATCATTTGAGAGTAAACATAAGGTTCCATTTTATGAAGTTCACTGATACTCTCAAGATAAGCTGGGCATATTTTTTTATAATATTCCCAAGCGTTATCTCCGCGTCCACGAATGGTTTCACCTATCATAATCCATGGATTGTTATGACAAAATATTCCAGCATTTTCCTTGTATCCTTCAGGATAAGTCGATATCTCCCCATACTCTTTATAGTACTTTGAAAAAGCCGGGTTGTTCAATACTATACCATACTGGCAATCCAATTTTTCTTTCACCGCATCCAAAGCCTTTTCCACCATTCCCTCTTCCAATCCGATCTGAGCCATTGTACACCAACCATTCGATTCTATAAAGATTTTCCCTTCTTCATTCTCCTCCGAACCGATCTTCCGCCCCCAATAATCATAGGCCCGTAAAAACCAATTGCCATCCCATCCATATTTCATCACCGCCTCAACCATCTCATCTACATGCTTGTATGCCTTTTCTGCCTCAATATTCTTATTTAATATCTTACACAGTCTTGCATATTCTCGTCCATACATTACAAACAATCCAGCTATCATTAAACTCTCAGCTTTTGTACCCTCCGATTTATTTTCCGTAGTTTGAAAACTCTCATCCGGATTACTTGAGAAACAATTCAAATTTAAACAATCATTCCAGTCCGCCCGCCCTATTAAAGGCAAACCATGAGGCCCTAAATTATTCACAATATGCTCAAAAGAAACTTGAAGATGGAAGAAGAGTGAAGCTTCCGATCCTTTCTGATTATCAAAAGGAACCTGTTCATGTAAGATGGAAAAATCACCCGTTTCCTTTAAGTAATGTATAGTGCCAAAAATCAGCCACATAGGATCATCATTAAACCCTTGTCCTATCTCATTATTTCCTTTCTTCGTCAGAGGTTGATACTGGTGATAACAACCACCATCAGAAAATTGTGTCGATGCAATATCAATAATACGCTGACGAGCTCGTTCTGGTATCTGATGAACAAAGCCAATCAAGTCTTGATTAGAATCTCTAAACCCCATGCCACGCCCTATACCACTCTCAAAATATGAGGCAGAACGAGAAAAGCAGAAAGTTATCATGCACTGGTACTGATTCCAGATATTCACCATTCGGTTAAGTTTAGGATCCGGTGATTCCAGTACATATGCACTCAACAAATGGTCCCAATACTCTTTTAATTCATTAAAAGCTCGGCCTACAGAATCAACAGTATTAAATCTATCAATTACTTCATATGCACAATTTTTATTTAGTTTCTGTTCCTTGTCCCACTTCTCACTTTCACCATTCTCAACGTATCCTAAAACAAAGATCAAATCTTTTAACTCTCCCGGTCCCAACTCAATTTCAATATAATGAGACGCTATTGGCGACCAACCATGTGCTATGCTGTTACATGCCCTTCCTTGAGTTACCGCCTGAGGTTGATCAAAACCATTGTACATTCCTAAAAATGATTCACGATCCGTTTCAAAACCATTTATAGGTACATTCACCGAATAATAAGAATAATGATTCCGTCGTTCTCTATACTCTGTTTTATGAAATAGAATTGAGTTTTCTACCTCCACCTCACCTAATGAAAGATTACGCTGGAAATTTTCCATATCACTTTGAGCATTCCACAGACACCATTCAACAAACGAAAATACTTTAAATCGTTTTATTTGATTTGTTGTATTCTTCAACGTAACTTTCTGAACTTCTGCCCATGTATGCAATGGTACCATATACAAGATCTCTACCTCGAGACCATTTTTAGCCCCGGTAATAACCGTATAATTCAACCCATGCCTGCAAATATATTTATCCAACTCTGTTTTACAAGGTTTCCAACCCGGACTCCATATATTCTCCCCATCATTGATATAAAAATATTTCCCTCCGTCGTCTATTGGTACATTATTATAACGATATCGTGTAATACGCCTATATCTTGCATCCTTACAAAACGTATATCCGCCTCCTGTATTAGAAATCAAGCTAAAGAAATCTTCTGTTCCTAAATAGTTAATCCATGGCCATGGAGTTCGTGGGTTTGTAATCACATATTCACGCTTATCGTCATCAAAAAATCCAAATTTCATAATCTGTAATATTATTTATTAAATTCAATTTTCCAGTTTATTAAACCAATTCCTTTTTAATATTACTGAAGTAATTATAACAATAATAACTGCTACAATAAAATAAATGAATTGCTGTAAAACGAGATAAATCGACGCCGCCACCAGAGCTGTCTGCCAGATAATCCCAACTCCAACATTAATAAGATCTCTACAGCAATCAGAATTTTCCTTAAAATCAGGAGTTTCAGCTTTAACAAGTACATCAATAGGCTTCCAAATTCCCCATGGACGAGTTGTTTTATAAAACTCCTTCAAAACCTCTAAATCGGTAGGAGGTACTGAATAAGTTCCCCATACACATCCAACAATAGAGCAAATAAAAATAATCGGAAAATAGTATAAAGGTAACACTCCGTCAAAGTAAGGAACTATCGGAAGAATCAATGCCGGAATCATGCCTGCAGCCATACCTAAGGCAAAACCACGTCCATTAAATCTCCACCAATGCCATTTTAAGATATTCGCCGCAATATAGCTACCATACAATGCACTAGTAACCCATTGTAACACACTATTCACATCTTGTGCTAATACTCCAAAACAAATACTGACAACAACAACAATTAAACCCACAACAATATTTGCACGATTGGCTTGTCTGGGTGTCGCATCTTTCTTAAAATACTTTATATAAATATCATTAACAATATATGCCTGAACTGCATTTAAAGTTCCTGCAAAAGTAGACATAAATGCAGCCAGTAATCCTGCAAGAATCAACCCAGTTATTCCAGCTGGAATCCAAGGGTGATTAATTACTGCCGGAAGAACTAACTCAAAATCAATCACACCGGCAGGAGTAGTAATTTGCCCCTGTATCTGATTAAACAAAATAAGCCCTAATATAGCAAAGCCTGTAATCATTATATAACGAACCGGCATCAATACCAATGTGACCGAGCCACTCATCAAAGCTGCTTCACGAGGAGAACGAGTTGACAGTATTTTTTGCATATCATAAGTAGGAGCCGGGCCAGCAACACTAGCTAACACACCTTTCAAAAGAACTAATCCAAAGAAAAGGCTGAAAAGCTGGTAACCATCACTACCTATTTTATTGTTAAACTCAACAAACTTACCTGTCCAAGTCATATTTAACTCTTGCCCAAACCACGGAGAAAACCAACTATTTGGTAACCAAGAAGAAAACTCAATGATATCTAAATGCAATATCGCAATAATAGCTACAGCCACGGAAGCTAAACCCATAATGATGTATTGTGCCACATCTGCCCAAACAATACTCATCATTCCACCCATCAA
The DNA here is from genome assembly GCF_964240755.1 of Bacteroides sp. HPS0048. NCBI lineage: Bacteria > Pseudomonadati > Bacteroidota > Bacteroidia > Bacteroidales > Bacteroidaceae > Bacteroides > Bacteroides sp. HPS0048. Next base: position 166,033 of record NZ_CAXSVC010000008.1, read on the forward strand.
AGCATAGAATACTGCAAACAGAGTAAAAATAACACCCCAGACATGAGGAATATATGTATCAGGAAGAAAAGACAAAAAAGGAAAGACGCTTTTTAATGGCATAAATATCTCCACAAATTTACCCATACCAATAAAACCGTAAGCCAACATGCCCAGTCCAACCAAAATAGCAAACACAACAATAATCCAATGAGAAGTCACAGCACCATTATCCGTTCCGAAACGAAAGCGAATCCACTCTGCTCCTGTCGTACAATTGGAACGACGTAACCAAGCCGATAAATAAACCATCAGAAATATTTGGTTAAAAACAGGCCAAAGCCAAGGTATATAAATACTCTTAAGTCCATATACAATAGTTATACCAACCAGCCATACAGTACCAGAAATATCAAACATACCAGAGGCATTAGATAATCCCAGCAAATACCATGGGATATGTTTACCCCCCAACAAATATGATTCCAGATTCTGAGATGCACGACGCTTCAAATGAAATCCTATAAAGACCAATACCCCCAAGTAAACGGCAACAATAGTAAAATCAATACAAGAAAGAAAAGAATGATAATCCATTAAATTTATTTTTACTTTCAATATTTATAATAGTTGTACAAAACCCTCTATCATTTATTTCAAAGCATTGTTCAGTCTCAATACCCAGGTATTTAAACACAGAAGCTTATTTATATTCAGCGACGGTAATTCAAGATGTACATACGAATCATTACACTGATAACCAACTTCTTTATTATCAGACCCTAATAATACATTTTTCATACTATTAAAATTTAAAACAACACTATACTTTATTTCCAATGATCTGTCCTAAACGGTGAGGCTGGTAAATCAGCCCCGTTATACAAATTACATTCTGGATTAGCAGCCCAAGCATACCTCACTGCAAGTGGATAAGGAACATTAGGAGAACTAACCACTACTTCTTCTCCATCTATTTCAGCTTCTGCCCAATAAAACTTGTGATCCGGACCAGCTATTGAGAAACCTTTTATCAAATCCCCTCCTTTAATCTTTAGCCCGCCACCAACGTGATCAAACTTAATCCTCACCTGATTATTTTCAATGATATATGAATTATACAGAGGCCCGGAATAAACAATATCTTCTCCATAAGTCTTAGCCCTTGCTATTAATGCCAACCTGTCACCGACCTCTTTCTTTCTTTTGGGATGTACATTCTTGGCTTCTCCCAGTTCTATGGTTACTGCCATCCCAGTATTGGCCATACACAATGTTTCAAATTGAGCTTCTCTTAATTCAGCCCATTGTGCACCAGTCGGCTCCTCATTTCTTTCTCCAAAATTAGGTAACTGTACAAAATAAAAGGGCAGCGTTTGTTTCCATTGTTTACGCCAATCAGTAATCAAGAGCGGAAATATATCTTTATACTGTTCTGCACGAGCACAATTATATTCACCTTGATACCAAATGATTCCCTTTAAAGTATAAGGAATGATAGGATGAATCATTGCATTAAAAAGTACAGAATGGATATTAGGACCATCTCTATCAACGGAATATTCTTTGAGAGTATCCTTTTCACAACTATCTAAATCAGTTATCCGGGTTATTGCTTCTTTACTAATCCACGATTCTGCAATAGTCCCTCCCCACGAGGCCGTAATTACTCCAATAGGAACATTTAAATGGCGATGAAGATTCTTAGCGAAAAAATACGCAACGGCAGAAAAGTTTGCTGCAAACTCCGGCAAACAAACCTGCCAAGTCCCCTTACGTACCTTCTTCAAATCACTGAGTGGTGACAAACTTGCAGCACGTTCAACATGCAAAACACGTATTTCGGGACATTGAGCCAAACGAATTTCTGCTTCATAATTATTTATTTTCCCCCAACTTCCGATTGGCATCTCCATATTAGACTGCCCAGCACAAAGCCAAACTTCACCAATTAATACATTATCCAAACGAATGCTCGTTTCATCTGAGACAATAATATAATATGGACCACCTGCCTGAGGAGTAGATATTCTTGTCCGCCACTCACCTTTATCTGATGAATTAACCAAATACTCTTTATTGTTCCAAGAAGTTTTAATTGTTACAGTACACCTCGGAGTAGCCGTTCCCCAAAAAGCTACTTCAGTTTGTCGTTGTAATACCATATTGTCCGTAAACATAGCGGGTAATACAATTTTTGCATGCAGGCGCCAAGAATAGCCAGCGGATAGAAAACATATTAACAAGAAAAAAAATCGTATTTTCATATTATTCTATGATATTTTTTAAACCTATACTAATAAACCAATTGTTCCGGGCATAGAACTGTTTCAAAAACCGCTTCCTCTCCAGCCGGAATAATAGCTTCAAATCCTATCAAAACAACATTAGGGTTCGGAGCGTCATAACTATTACCGGATTGTGCAGACCATCTTTTTATTTGAACCTGATTCCGACTTTTAATTTTCACATTCATCCTTTTCCCATCTTGCTCCAGTATAAAGCCATCCTTCTGTATCTCTCTTACCTGAGTTCTTGTCAACATAGTCCAACGTAAAAGAGCTTGCTTTGTAGCATCTGTTTTCACACTATCTCTCACCACTACATAAGTACCGTTCACCATCGCAATTTCTCTTTGACAAAAGAGCAGTTCATCCTTAAAAATAGTAGTCAAGTCAATCGTTGCAGACTTCAAACTCTCACTATCGATAAATGATTTCCAACACGCATACCCTTTTACATCATGTAATTTATTATTAATCGTAAGGGTATTATGAGCATAATTATTATAACGAAAAACCTTCCAACGCTCTGAATGTTGGTCATTACTCCAGATTTGCATTTTTTTCGATTCCAAAGATTCATAGTTTTGCATTCCCAAATCCATAGCCCATCGTATCCCCATAGCATCCATCACAAAGGATCCGGCATCCATATGTGAATGATTACTACTGGAAGTTCCTCCTTTAATGCCCACATACAAAGCATTTTTATCAGTCCAAGAAGTACGCATCAATGCAACTGGTGTAATGCCCCCTCCTATCCACATCATTTTTTCAGGAGGAACAATTTTGTCTATTTCTATATTTCTACCCCATAAAAATATTAGCGGAAACAGTCTATTTGCCAAATAGCCAGAACATTTATCTTTTTGCATGAAGCTTTTTTCTGTCCATAATAAAGAAAGATCCCCAGTTTTCTTTGCAAACCAAAACATAACAGGTGCTAACCCATGCTCATCACCACAATCTGCATAATTAAAACTATACCCGGTTGGACCAACCATCTGCTCATAATAATAAGGGGTATTCATAAAACCTGACGACAAAGCTGGCAACAAATCCCAATCACCAACTTTCTCCAGGGTTCCCAATAAAAGAACATTAAAAGTTGTTCCATACCTCCAATATGAATACCCTTCAGGATATGCCCCGTCAGGTGCATATTCAGCCATAGGGAGCTTTACAGATTCTACTGCCTGCCGAATAAGAGATCTACACATTTCCGGATTTTGTTCATAAACCGCCAAAGCAGCAATTGCTATACCTGCATTACATACTTGATTCCAATTATGATTTGCTTTCAAATACCAATTATATCTCTCATCCTGTGCAGGTAAGAGCCCTTTCGTCATGATAGCTTCACTAATGATTCTGCGTGAATCAGCCGATAACTTAGTATACAACCAATCAAAACCAATGGCAACTCCTAAGACCATTTCAGCCACATCCAGAAAATGAGATGGATTCCAATCAGAAAAACGACAAACAGTAAGTAATTCTTCCTCTGCACGTTGAAAATATATTTCATCTCCAGTAATACGATACGCATAAGACAAAAATAATATTCTTCGAAGAGCTTCTCGAGAAGTAGCTAATAACCGCATACCCACCTTTTTCCTTTCCAACAATGGCCGATTAAGCAGATTATTACATTCTTTGAGGAAATTTCGATGTAAACCAGTCCAAAGAGTATCCATAGATAAAGCTTCTTTAATTTCTATTTCCTCTCCACCAGACATTAATATACGGGGATGTGAAGGTAATACTTGTGCATACATATTTAATTCCCCCTGAAAAAGTAAAAAGAATATCAAAAGAAAAATAGTTCTCATATGTTCTCTGTTTTTAATAATTTCGATACCGCAAAAGAGCCTCTATGAAATAATAATCACCATAACTCAAAGGAGCATCCAATTCTGAATTCTGAGGAATATTTCCTACTCCATGTTTTAATATAAAAAAACCATTTGTTCCTACTTCAGCCATATACTCATCCGAAGCAAGCATACGAAGTTGCTGTTCCGCTACTGTGTAGTACCTTTCACAACGATGACCCTCCGAATATTTACTCAATTCCAACAAAGCGGAAGCGATAATAGCAGCAGACGAAGAATCTCTATAATCATCAGGTATACCAGGAGAATCAAAATCCCAATATGGAATTTTATCTTTCGGCAGATGTGGGTGATTCAGTATAAAATCTGCGATATGCCATGCTAAATTCAAATAATCTTCATTTCCTGTCTCACGATACATCATCGTATACCCATAAAGTGCCCATGCTTGTCCACGTGCCCAAGAACTATCGTCACCATATCCCTGATCAGTCCCTCGCTGCAACACTTTACCACTTTTCAAATCATAAGCAACCACATGAAAGGAGCTATAATCCTCTCGAAAATGATGCAATTTCGTCGTATTCGCATGAGAAATGGCTATATTCTTAAAAGTATCGTCTCCCGTTCTCTTATAAGCCCACATTAACATCTCCAGATTCATCATATTATCTATAATCACAGGATAAGAATAATCACGCCATTTATTCCAGGAACGGATACACTTCACAACCGGATTATACCTTGCAGATAAAGCGTGTGCACCGTTAATAAGAACTCCCTCTGATTCAGATGTCGGATTCAATCTAAATCCATTCCCATAACTACAATACAGCATAAACCCCAAATCATGAGTACTCGTGTTAAACTGTTCCTTTTCAATACGTTTAGTATATAAATTAGCATAATCAAACAGTTCTTCACTACCCTTATTATTTTCATACAAATACCACAATACACCAGGGAAAAAGCCACTACACCACCAATCAGAAGAAGAGGTCACTAGTTCTCCATTAGAGTTCAAAGAGCGCGGTAATTTACCTTCTTTATCTTTCAGATGTCTGGCCATCAATAAAGCCTGTTTTTCGGCTTTAGCAAGTGCTCCATCTACCCAATGCCGATAACTGGTAGTAAGATATTTTTCTACTATCTTCATTTGCGGAGCATCTTTCCCACCTTTTGGTGTAAGGCTAAGAGGATATTTACCCCACCATGGACCTGCTGCCCAATAGGTAGCATTCACACCTTCGCTCTGTAGATAATTTAAAAAGTTATCCATAGTGACCAACCAACGCTCATCGTCATCCGGAACACCATATTCACCAACAAACCCTTTTAACTGATTATTTTTAAGCCAATTAACAAATGGCCGAACCCTTTCTATCCCTCGTGTAGGAGATCCTTTCTCCGTATCATATGATCCTTTATAACTTCCCGAAGCATCCGCATCAAAATAAACATGCGCCTCATAAATCAAATTATTCACAGGGTCCTTTAAATATTTCAATGTATCACTCTTCTCTACCCATCTCTCCGCAGAACTCCAATCGTCCCCCCCAATAATTATTGGTCGTTCTTGATCACTTTTTCTTATTGCCTCAATACCTTTCTGTGCCATTTGAAACCAGGAAACCGAACTCCCTAAATCATGAGGCTCATTCATTAATCCGTAGCCATAGATATTGGAGAATGAACTCATTTCCATGGCAAAACGCCGCCAAAAATCTGCAAAGTGATCTAAGGTTACCCCATTAGTACCAATAATACATTTCACTCCTTGGTGATAACGTCGTGCATAATTATGTAAATCAAGAATCACGCTTATACTTCTTTTCTCTGCCTCACCTACAAAATCTTTAATCCGTTTCAGCTCTACAGAATTAAGTTCACCATTCAACTCATGCTGTATCCTTTCCCACTTAAAAGGAAAACGAATCAGTTTCAATCCTTTATCTTTAAAATAATCCAATTCTTCTACTTTCGGATAAGTATAATGCTTATCATATTTACCTGGTAAATTTGCTTCATCAAATTCTGCACATGCCAAATTCACACCAAATGGTTGATACGAATTCTGATTATATGCTGCAATTGGTTTTTCATAATCAGTTTTCATCCGATAGGGCATTTCGTATACCTGACTCCCATTTTTGTCTGTAAAATAAAGTTTTGACACAGACATACTATCAGCATTCCCGTCTGCCCAAAATGCATAAAAATCATTATGAGCATATAAAGGACGACGAACATACGAATGGTTTCGTGGGCTATTCTTAGTAACATTTGCTACTTTAGTCCAGTGTTGGCCTTCATCCCGACTTTTCCACAAAGCAATTTCTCCTCCGGTACCAAATTTTTGCGGTCCATCCTCTGTCGGTCCAATCACTGTCCAGACATCATTATCTACATAAATAGACCCCATATCATAATTATGAGAAGAAGAGCATAACACATGTGAGTACCACTGTCCGTTTTTTCTGTGAAGTACAACCCATTCTCGGGGATCTCCTTTGGGGCCCGGTTGATAATGTTTACTTATAACTGCCAGAATAATAGGATTACCATCTTTATCAAAATTCAAATCATTCAAGTACACTAATTTATTCTCTTTTTGATAATCATATACCAAAGCTGCACTTTGCGGAGAAGTCAATGGAGTAGTTAATGTCACACCATCCACTGTTTGCCAGGTTTGTCCCATATCTTCTGTCTGAACCAAATAAACATTAGTCCGAGAATCTGCTCCTCCGTCAGGATGATAATTAAAAACAGTAACAACTTTGTTCTTCCATACATTACTAAGCTGATAATGTCCTCCCATACCAGCTAATTTCTTATCCGGAGCCCAGTTTATTCCATCAGGACTCGTCGACCAATAAAGTTCTCTACCAAACGTACGTTCAGCAGTATACTTCGTAAAAAGATGAATAAATCCCTTACCTTCTATATACCAAGGCTGAGGATAAGTTATTACCGATTGATACTTTTTCTCAAAATGATCAATACAATATGGCATTGTACTTTTGTATACTTGTCCCAGACGACTAACATTCCTCCCACTTACAAATACCCAAATAAATCCATCGCTATCTATAGTAAGAGAAGCATTATCATGAGGATCATCCACTCCCATCTTATCACACACAACAACTGGGCGGGCCAATGTTCCACTTTTATGATCATAACAAGATATCATAATCAGTAAATGCTTATCTTTTTCACTGGTGGTCCCTCCATAAACAAAAAAGGTTTTATCAACTTTTGAGGCATAGATAGCCACAGGAGTATGATTAGCTGTATAAGTAGCCAATCCACCAGAATATTTGTCTCCATACTCCGACTTTTGGCCAATTGTATACCAAATCCCCTTATATCCATCGATCCGGAGATTCTGAGCTTTAGAATATAAAGTAATACCCAATAGAATAAACAGAGAGAATAAACGAACACTTTTCAATGCCATATTATTTATATTAAATTACAAACCTATTAAAAATGAGAATAGAAAAAGGGGTTACATGAGACAACTAAGGTTCCATAACAAGTATACTTCACCTTAGTGTCTCACATATAAATTTTGAAAAAAACGATTATTTCACTCGCAATCGTTTAACGCTAATTGTCATTGTTTTTTTTGCATTATCCACTTTATTGACATAAATAAAAGCACGATATATTCCATCAGCAGTTTCAACCCATGTTCCTGCATCTTTCTTTATGTTAACAATAAAATTGGAAGCATTACTAAAATTCATCTGATAGAAATCCAAATCATCAATAAATGTTCCATATTGATCACGAGCAAGTTGTTGGTCAATAGCTCCAAAAGTTCTTTGTAATGATGTCATCCGATTCACTCCTTCCGGCAAAACAATCTCTGGTAAATAATCCGAGCCGACTCCTGGTGAAACTAATGCATGCAAAAAATCAATCCCGGAAATCCTACGATATAGATATACCAAATCAATCTTGTCCGCTTTAGTTGGCATATTCTCATTGGTATACACTGCCATATCCGAGATAGAAAGATAACTATCCGTAGGAATTATCATATCAAGTTTTATATCCATATTAGATATAAAATATGTCCCCATGTCGTATGAGACACTTCTACCATTACTGTCTGTCGCATAAAAACTAAAAGAGATATTCTTACCACGAGCTTCTTCAGGAATCACATAATAGTAACGTAACGTTGCTGCACATGTATCTTTCGTAAATGTAACTTCCGTCATCATTCCTTCTGTTACTGACGGGCTACCGATCTCAACTCCTTTATCATCTCCTCCCTGATCCGTATAAAACGATCTGTGTTCCAGATAAGTACCGTCTGCTCCGGCAATAGAAGCCTTGACCTTTGCAGAAATCAGCTTTCCTTGGGAAGGAGGAAGTGCCATAGCATAAGCAAATTCTATTTTCGCCCCCACCAGATTAGGTCCCAATGAACGCTTTATACAATCATTTTGTAAAGTTGTTCCAGCCGCAGGTACCTCGTATTCATTCTCACAAGATGTAAAAACGAAACATAAACCAACGATAACCATTAAAAAATAATATTCAATAGACTTCATCGTATTCATTTTATTTCTGTTGTACACTAACATAAACTGTATATATTTTCCGAACTTTTCTATTACCCGAAATAACCGTATATTGCTTAGGATTTGCCAAATCCGAAAAGTCAACTTTCCCTTCTATCTTAGGTTCCAATTTAGCATCTGTTACCAAAGAAAACTGAGGATAAAGATTCTTCAGATCAGTACCATACAGTACTTCCACATGAATGGTTTGCTTCATCGTATCAATAACGGCTGCTCCATGTCTCACAGTCTGATAATCAACGCCCAAAAGTTCGAAACTACTTACATAACATTCTGAACGTTCGGTAATTAACAATCCATCTTCATCAATCGGAAAATTTGTACATCCGATCCAGGTTAATACTATAAAAAAAATAACTATATATTTTTTCATTACTTTCATTATTAATTTGAATTCAACATTCTTTATAGGCCTTCTGGCTATTATAGCCAAGGAGTATTTTGAGTTAAGTTCGGATTACGATCACGTTCTTTAGGTGGAATCTGAAAAATATAAGCTTGTTGATACAATCTCTCATTCAAATTCTTATACCAGCTATATACTTTATCACTGTGTGTATCACCCATCCAAACCTCTTCTGATCCCGGTTCCCCCCACACTCTTTCAATAGCTCTCCATCTACGCAAGTCAAAAGCGCGATGTCCTTCAGCTATCAGTTCTACAATACGTTCCTGCTCGATAGCGTCGAAGAAGGCTTTTTTGTCAGAAATCTTGTCAGAGGCCAAAGGAGGTAAATTCCCCCTATGCCGGATTCTGTTAACCAAATCAATAGCATCCTGCTGTGGTCCGTACAATTCATTTGTCGCTTCCGCATACATCAGATAGACATCAGCCAAACGAACTACCGGCCAGTTATAGTCACCTTCACCACGATCTGCACCTTCGTAGTTACGAACAAATTTACGGAAAACGTATCCAGAGTTTGTACCATCGGTATTATACGATGTATACTGTTTCCCGTCAATTGTAACTTTTGCATTCCATGATTTATATATAAATGGTACCCAATCTGTTTTCTTTAAAGATGCTAATCCTTGGATCATTTCATAATCCCACAACATTGATGCTTTCATACGATAATCACGATTCAAATAACTTTCCGGATTCACTGCTGAATTTTTAGTAGTTCTTGCATTTGGCGCATTCGGGTTCATTGGAATCAACGGATCTGTGAAATCACCTGTTACAGTAGATTGATAACGATCTGCTAAACGAAATGTAGGTGTCACCCAACACTGAGAATTCTGAATGTTACGCCCTGCGAAATCACGCATCAATGATTCCCCTTGTCCAGTTCCTGGTCCTCCATGAGTGAATGCAAAAATAATTTCACCATCAGTATTGACGTTACCTGTAGTAGGAAGAAACAAATAGAAGTAATTAGGTAGTACATTTGCATCACCCAGTTCCCCCCATTCACCAGGTTCACCATTCCTAAACAAATTTAATCCATAGTCATTAATTACTGCATGGAAATCATCAGCAGCAGCCTTATACGCCTTTCTCGCCTCCTCTTCGCTTGGAGTAAAAGTATCAAGTTCCGGCCATCCAAAATGATTCCAACAAGCCCAATAAAGTTCGAGTTTACCTTTAAACGCTAAAGCTGCAGGCTTAGATGCCCGCCCTATCTGCTCTGATTTTACTGGAAGTTTCTCAAAAGCATAATTAAAATCTTCAATAATATAATCTTTGATTTTCGCAATGGAAGTACGTACTATTTTATCCATCTCCGTTTGATTGTACACCACATGATCTATATACGGTACATCACCCCACATAGAAATCAATCGAAAATAAATCATTCCTCTTAACAACCTGGCTTCACCAATAACGGTTTCAAGCTTCTTCTTCGATTCTTCTGTTTTGGCATTCGGAATCATTTTCAGTGTATTCTCTATCACATAATTGACCCGATGTATGCCACCATAACAGAACTTATAATACGTATCGAACTTTGCTCCAAAACGGTAAGACGGATCAGGAAAATAACATCCTCCTTTATAAGCAGCCCCCTGTGTTATATTAGTAGTAGTATTACTCAAACTACCGCTACCATCTCTGACACGGACATATTCACCTTGCCCATCAAAATAATAATCTCTACTAAAAAGACCACGTACATCAGCATACGCCCCCATTAAGCCATTCGTTGCATCCTCTTCTGTTTGCCAAAATTCCGTATTACCTAATTCAGTTGTAGGAATTTGGTCCAAAAGACTATTTACACACCCCATTAAAAGTATTGATGCTCCACCCAGTAATATACCCAATATATAATTTCTTCTATTTTTCATGATATTAAATTTAAATACCTACATTAATACCAAAAGTGAACGATTTCACCAGAGGATAACCATCATTTATATTACCTTCTTTTTCAGGATCTAATCCACGAAATTTAGTAATTGTAGCCAGATTATCTGCAGATACATACATTCTGATAGAACTAAGTCCGATTTTTTTTAACCGGTTTTGAGGAATAGTATATCCTAATTGCAGATTTTTCAGACGCAAATAAGCCAGATTATCCAACCAAAAGGTAGATTCTTTTCGATTATTTGCTCCCCCTAAACGAGTCCATTCCCCTCCTCTGTTCTCCAACGACCAAGGTTTAGTCCAATGATCCCAAGTAGTAGCTTGCCGCGCTTCTTGCAAATCGGGATTATTATTGGCAGTTAACCAAAATGTTTTACGGCCAGCAGCTCCCTGGAACATTATAGAAAGATCAAATCCCTTCCACTCAAAATTACCACTTAATGCAAAGTTTGTAGTGGGACGATCACGTTGAATGCGTGGAAAAGCCTTCATATCATTATCATCAATCTTCCCATCACCATTCAAGTCTTTATATAATAAATCTCCCGGTTGAGCACCTTGTGGAGTAGCATTATACACATCATTCCAACTTTGTGCAATACCAATAGCTTCATAGGCATATACATAGTTATATGGCATGTTGATAAATACATAATCATTGCTGTTTTTCTGATTACGCCCTAAATACTCATTCCACTTTTCCAGTACTGTAGCATTATAAGAAGCATTAGCATTCACAGTATAATTAAACTCATTAACCCTTCCACGCCAGACAATGTTGGCCTCTACTCCTTTATTTCGCAGCTCACCAATATTTTTACGAGGAGCAGAATATGCACCTGTCAGATGAACAGACATATCTGAAGGCCGAATCATACCACTAGTTAGCCGGTCATAGTAATCAAGTTCAACCGATAAACGATTATTAAAAAACTTCATATCCAACCCGATATTGGTAACTGATGTTTCTTCCCAACTCAAATCACGATTTACCATTTTCTTATTGACATACCCTTTCAATATCTTGCCATCAATCATATAATTATTGGTAGTCAAAGTCTCCTGTTGTTCGTAGCGTCCCACACCACTATTATTTCCTAACACACCATAAGATACACGCAACTTAGCATGATTTAGCCATCCTTTCACATATTTATTAATGAATGGCTCTTCTGAAAAAATCCATCCCACTGAAGCTGATGGGAAATATCCATATTTAGAACCGTCAAGAAATTTAGATGAACCGTCACAACGCAAGTTGAATTCAAATAAATAGCGTTGATACGCCGCATAATTGATACGCCCGATATAAGAAACCAATCCTTCAGCACTTGAATTCCCTCCCGTGTACTGTTTCTCTGTAAGAGCTGCATCAATTTCATGAAGAGATGAATGCAAACGATCATTGCGTCCTGACATCTGATAACGAGTATGCCAATACTCTTCACTAAAAGCAAACATAGCATTCAGCGTATGATGTTTACAAAAGGTAATATCATAATTTAACCGTGCACTAAACTGAGTTTTATAGCTATTATTGGTATAATTATAAATCGGAGCATTATCTTCTACGAAATAGCGAGCACCAAAATCATTCGTTTGAAAGTTATAAGCACGATTAGGAGTATCTGCCTGATACCTAAAATCATTACCATAATTCAAAGAATAGTCCAAACGTGCAGTCAATCCTTTTACCGGACTCCAATCCCAATAGACATTACCATTCAATTCCTGTCTCTCTTTCTGTGTAAGCTGCGTATTATAAGCACTATAAGGATTAAAAATCTGAGGGTCTTCACCATAAGCCATCACTCCTCCGTAATATCCTGTAATAGGATCATAAGGTGTTACTCCCGCAATAGCATATCTCATTTCATTGGCATCGATAGTACCATCAAAATTACTGGTTAATGCATACTGCAGATCCGACCAATTACCTGCAATTTTTACTCCTACATGCATATTCGAACGAATTTTAGCATCATAATTCACACGCAAATTATAACGAGTATAATCATTATTAATAAGAAGACCTTTCTCGTCAATAACTCCGAGAGAAATATAAAAGTTAGAAACTTTATTTCCCCCTGACGCAGAAAGATTATATTTCTGAACTTGTGAATTTCTTAAAATAACATCATACCAGTCAGTATTCGGATAACGAACTGGATCGATCATTCCTAATGCCATCCACTGATCGATAGTACCATCCTTGAACCTTATATTACCAGGTAAAGTAGAAACAGCAGCATCACGTTGCAACAAAGTCAGTGACCGTGGATAATCTGCCATAAACTCCCATGCATGGGTAGGAGTACCTATAGTATAAGAAGCCGAAGCATCTATTTTGGGGGCTGATTCATGCCCGGATTTAGTAGTAATCAAAATAACACCATTGGCCGCACGCGAACCATAAATAGCAGAGGATGAAGCATCTTTCAGCACAGAAACACTTTCAATATCATCTATATTAATACGATCGATATCAACATCAGGCATACCGTCAACGACAACTAACGGATCAGCATTATTCACCGTTCCCATTCCTCGAACAAGCATTTTAACATCATTACGACCAGCCATACCAGAATTCTGCGTTATTGATAATCCTGGCACTTTCCCTTGCAAAGCCAATGATGTACTTGTTAATGAACGACTTGCCAATTGTTCATCCACTTTTACAGCTGACACAGCGCCTGTTAGATTTACCTTCTTTTGCGTACCATATCCTACAACAACTACTTCATCTATACCAATGGAGGCATCTTCCAATGTCACATTTATCAGATCTTTTCCTTTAATATGCACCTCCTGAGTATTCATGCCAATATAGCTTATAATCAATACTGCATTTGAAGCAACATTACTTAATGTATAATATCCATCTAAGTTAGTTGTAGTACCTGCCGTTGTGCCCTTTACTAATATTGAAGCACCAATAATCGGTTCACCGTTTACATCCCTTACATTACCTGTAATTGTCCCGCCTTTATCCTTCTCCTCACTTACATTTTTTTGCGCATACACATATGTACTATTCAATTGAATTAACCCACCCAATAATATCAACAATGTAATTTTACAATAAAAAAATGTTTTACGAGAAGCACTATAACAAACTTTCTGTATTAAACTACTTTCTCTCATAAACTTTAGTATTAGATTATTTAACGATCTTAACCACTTTCAGCAAATGGTCACCATAATATAATTTAAGAAGGTACAAACCAGATTGTAAATCAGTCACATCTATTTCCGAAATATTTGTTTCAGCAGTTTTCACTTCTGAACCAGAGGCAGCGATAAATACAACTCTACTACAATCACCTTTAACAGCAACTGTTTCCGCTCGTTTATCATAGTGAACATAAACAGAGGATGTATCTGTTTGAGATAACCCGGAAGGAGTAGCTGTACTAAAAGTTATTACACCGCAGGCATCCATATTATTATAAGGTTCAGTAGGTCCGATATTCTTCCAAACAGCTCTTTTACGTCCTTTGCCATCATTGTCATTATCAACAATTATTACATCGAAGCCCATACCTTGAGGTAAAGAAGTAAGTTTATCTACATCCAGCTCTTCGCCTTTATCATTAACAAATGCATAAATAGGGATCTGGCACTCTACAACATATCCTTTTCCGTCGGGCTTCATATCATAACAAACTGTAGCCATATCACTCATAGTCCCATATAATACTCCCTCTGTTACAAATGGTTCTCCATAACCTTCTTCTGTCAATGCAGGTGCTATTTGGTAATGTCCAGGTGCCATTACACCATCAATGTAAGCAGGCCCTTGCCCATCTTTCAGATTATCGTTAATATCAAAATAAATTTCTACTTTATCATATTTCCATTGATTTTTTACATCGTTGGCCAACCAAGCCGGATAATGAACATCATCAGTGACATCAACCAAGACATAAATATATTCATCGGTGTAAAACATCTTAAAGAAAGAGGTTACCGTAGGCTCCTCATAATTAAAAACGTTGGTTATATCAACCGGTGTAATATCCTTCCAAATAT
Organism: Bacteroides sp. HPS0048; assembly: GCF_964240755.1. Classification (NCBI taxonomy): domain Bacteria; kingdom Pseudomonadati; phylum Bacteroidota; class Bacteroidia; order Bacteroidales; family Bacteroidaceae; genus Bacteroides; species Bacteroides sp. HPS0048. The sequence continues at coordinate 181,082 of NZ_CAXSVC010000008.1, forward strand.
TATCATCCGCCTTTCCATTCGGATCAATATCTGTTCCTTTATAAATCACGACATCTGAAGCCACTTGCGCCGTAAGATTAGTGGTAGCAACCCATACGGCCAACAACACGAATAAAAACTTTTTCATAATAATAAATTTTAATGTAAGTAAAAACAACTATTTCATTTGTAACTTTCTTTTAAAGAATTCTCCTTGTCGTGTGAGATTAAAGTCAAAATCGTCCAAAAGTGCAGGTGCCCAAGAAGGATCAAAACACCACACTGTGTATGAAATTCCCTTTTTATCAAGATAATTAATAATAGCTTCACCATATTTTTCATCACCTATACATGGAATGTGTTCACCACGTTGTCCTTTCACCACATATCCCATTTCGGTAGCCACCACCGGATAATGGTCAGCGACATGCCCCCAGTTTCTTTCCCATTTATCCTCCCAAGGTGCATCTACCTTTTGAGGATAAGGATGTGTCACATAAGCAACATTATTACGATCTACCGGTTTTTGCACGACTTCATCAAGTAAATAAGCCCAATTCATTCCAGCCACCAAATATACTTTCTGATCATCAATCATATTGATACTATCTATCAACTGTTCCATCAGGGGCTGCCACGCATCCCAACTCAATGGTTTTCCTTGATCACATGGTTCATTAAACAACTCATAAAAAGCCACAGTAGAATTACCCTTATAATGTTCAGCTATAATTTTCCAAAAGTTTATAGTTTCTGCCCAATTGGTAGCATAATTAAAATGAGGATAAACATTTTCCGGCAGATTACCGATAGCATGCCAATCAATAATAACATACATATTGGTTTGCCTGGCCCATTCCACTCCCTGATCCAGTATTTTTAGATAATCTTCTACTCCGCGATACCGCCATGTGTAAGGATGTATTGGTAAACGTATCACATTACATCCCCAACGCCGCGCTTCTTCAAAATAACGTAAATTCCATTGATTCTCTTTTTTCAACTTATCTGGATCTGAGAAACTCACGCCACACAATCTAACAATCTTTCCTGAATCATTAATAAAAACATTCTTTTTTACTTTTAAGGCAGATGGTTCTTTAAAGGATTGCTTAACTGTTTCCTTACAAGAAACCATTCCTGCCATAAAAAAAAATAAAACAATACCTATTATATGAGAAACTTTCATCTTTTAATATTTTACAAATTTAAAATTCCTAACACTTCCGTTTTCTATAAGAATCCGGATCAGATATACACCCGGAACTAATCCGTCAGTTACAATTCTTGCTTCAGATGAGCCAATACTTTCCTTCTTTATACACTGCCCGGACATAGTAAACAGGGCAATACTTTTCATAGCCTTATCCGCTTTAACGTACACATGATCAGCTGTTACATCAGAATAAATTTCTAAATCTCCAGATTCATTATGTAAAATGCATCCTGTTCCTGACGAAGTGTTATCATAATCTTTTGTGTATTTCTCAAAAATTCTCATTTGAGCTCTTTCCACAGTATAGTTTTTCAGCGGATGAATACTTACCTTATCATTAGATGACCATCCACCTGCTACCCAATATGTAGCAGCAACACGATTTTCTTTGAGATAAGCAATAACTTCATCCAGCAAATTCAACCAGCGAACATCATTTCCAGGTACCCCAAATTCACCTAAAATTCCACGTTGATTATGTTCTTTCAGCCATTCTACAAATGGTTGCAAACGTTTAATATGTTGTTGTGGATCAGAAACTTCCTTATCAAAATCTCCCAAATTATAATGCCCACTTTTATCTTTATCAAAATAACAATGTGCCTGAAAAATCAAATTATTAGCCGGATCATTCAATCCAATTAATCCTCCACCGGTTGAAGGCCACGTAGATGAAGACGCATAACTTTCACCCTCTATTACTATAGGCGTTTGCATATCTACAGTTCTAATAGCATCAATAACAGCTTGTGCTGTCGAATACCATACGCCCTTATCTAAACCATAAGGTTCATTCATTATATCATATCCCCAAATATTCTTGTACATCTGACACTCAACAGCTATTTTCTCCCACACATCAGCTAAATGTTCTTTTGTCAATTTTCCAGAATCACTGATCTTACAAGTTACACCATCAACATTCCTACGACAATAATCATGCATATCAAGCATCACATACATACCGATACGTTCGGCCTCAGCAATTACCTCCTTGATCTTTTTCATATCAAGTTCCATATCCAACGGTCCATTTACTTCATGTTGTACACGTTCCCAACGAAAAGGAAAACGAATAAGCCGTACACCTTTTGATTTAAAATAGTGAAGATCCTTAAATGTTGGATAAGAATAGTTTGTATTAAATACACCATGAACTGTTCCCCCTGAACCTTGCGCCAGATTTACACCTAAATAAGCCTTCTCCTTATCAGGAAGAACATCATCTGCCGATGCCAAATTCCAGTCAACAGAAATAGTCCCTTCTTCTCCTAATCCCATAGCATAGTCACCTTTAAAAGCAAAAATATTATCAATATAGATATTACCCGAGCCACGGAAAAGTATTTTATCTATCTTAGAACAATCCAGTCCGGCTTCTTTCAACTCGTGAACCGGAATATTCACATAATTCCATTCGTCTGTTTTGAGAACAGGAAATAACGAGGAATAATAAGCCGTTTCCGATCCTTGGGCCTGGAATCCAATTTCAAGTGTACCACTCCCTCCTTCGCCATCACAATACATACTGAAATGTATATTCTCCATATCACTGAAGTCAAGTGTAGCAGTTGTATGGAGTGTCATCTCTTCAAGAGAGCATATTCTCAAGACTTTGTCAGCCTCCGTAAGACGGTATACAAGATCAAAATCCGTGAGACCAACAGTACCACCTTCTTCAAGATTGGCTATATTGTTGTATTTGTCCGTAAAAACAGACTTAACAGTTTTAGGGGCTAATATCGGCTCCGGCGCAGGTTCTATATATATTATGGGTGTCCCAACCGGATCACCTTTATACGTATATATATTATCAAAATACAACCTTGTAATAGCAAAGCCATTGCTGCTGAATATTTTAGAAACAATAATGTTAGTTAAGTCAGCACTCTTAAACACACTCATCGGTATGTCAAAACTTGTCCATCCGGCATTTAAGGTTAGAGCATCTGTGTTTGCTTGTGACGACCAATTACCAAGACCGAGTTTAATAGTACGTGTACTTTCTGCCCAAACATCAAAATGGAGATAATCCATGCCATCAAGATTTAGAGTCGGGTCAAATTTAACCAAGGCCCAGTTTAATGAATTGAACCTAAGCATATTATCGCCTTCAAAAGGTGTTACTACTGCCATTTCCGCTGCCGGGCTGCCGGGATTGTTTAAAATTAAATTAGTAATGTTGTCATAGGCATCACTAAAAATCGATTTTACATCCGTATCTTTATGCTTAGGTGTAGGAGCAGCCACCGTAGGTGCATTCGGATCCACTGAGGGATTATCGCCGCCTAAATCTCCATAAGCGTAAATATTATCAATATAGACAGTCCTATCATATCCACCGCCATTTATAAAACCTATTTTACTTATCTGGGTAAGATCAGGTATTTTTCCAGCAGGCAAATTTCGGTAATCATCCAGTTTAATCTCGATTTTATTCCATCCTTCTACTAAAGGTGTTGGTATTGTGACAGAAGCACCCTGTCCAAAATAAACTTTTAAAGTAAATCCGGTTTTAACTACATAAATGTCAAAGCAAAGTGCTTCGCAATCATCAAGATTTAACGTAGTGCCTAATTCGACAAAAGACCATCCGCCAAGACCCTGATCAAAATAAATCATATCATTCCCCATCACAGACTTTACAGTTGCAGTAGCGCTTCCTCGCCCACTAAAGCCTTTAATAGATGTAATATCAGTATATTCATCACAAAAAATCGATTTGACAGAAGCTGCTTCCTGAGTTGGGGGAACAGGGATTGTTTGGGGTGGATTACTAACATCTGCGAAAATATCTTGCGTAGCTAGCAATAAGATAGCTACCAAATAAAGAATTTTAGTAAATATTCCTTTTTTCATAATATTACTTTTTAATGATTAATACCGGCAACAAATATATTAGGCTTTTTATTCATCAGAGGACAATATCCGACAGAAAAAAAACAATTGATAACAAACTCACGATTTATATTCCCCAAGATATACTGCATAAGTACAATATAATAATCTATATATCAATGAGATAGCATCCACAAAAGGAATTAAAGAGTAACCAAAAAGAACAAAATATAACAAGAAAAGACAAATATATTACAACTAATAAAGTAATGTAACAAAGAAATAAATCAATCTTATCATTTTCTCTACCCAATAGAAGGTAGCCCCATAAAAAAATAGATTCTATATCAGTGAAAAAAATATGCGCTTTTCACATTCCATTTTTTTAATAAAATATGGTATTCCATTTCATACGTAAATCATATTTTTGTTTTCTTCTTGCAAATTCAGGATTTTCTTAATAACTTGCCGCTGTGTTTTTTAAATCCATTGAATAAATGCTATTTCAAATCGGTAACTAAATTCAAGGTAAAAAGAAACACTATTTTTATCTCAAACTTTTAAAATTAAACAGGTTCTAAATAAAATGTTTAATTTTGCTTACGTTTTTCAATCAAAATAAAACTATGAAACATACGCTTGTCCTGGCAATACTTTGTTGTCTAATACAATTCGACGTGCAAGGTTCCTGCTTCCGAAACTATCAAAAAGAAAACGGCTTATCTAACAACTGTGTGTGGGCAATCATGCAAGATAGCCAAGGGTTTATCTGGGTTGGAACGAATGACGGGCTTAATCGTTTTGACGGGAAAAATTTCAAAGTATACAAAAATCGTCTTCAAGACTCCTTATCAATTGGGCACAATTTTATACATTGTATAAAAGAAGACTCAAAGCATCGAATGTTAATAGGAACACGCAGAGGACTATATTATTATGACCGGGAATACGATCACTTTCATCATATTGCTTTAAAGAAAGAAAAACAAAATGATATCACTGTAAATGACATAATGGAAGATTCCCATGGCAACATTTTGATCGCAACTCATGGTGAAGGATTATTCCAATTAGACAATAATCTTCGTGTTCTAAAACACTTTGTAGCCTCAAAAACGCCCCAAAGTATTCCATCAAATTTTATTTGGACAATAGTAAACGACCAACAAAATAATATTTGGCTAGGAACAGCAGGGTATGGTCTTGTGCTTTTCAGTTCATCAAATGACACATTTACTCCAATAAAACATCCTAAACTCGACGTAAACAAACAATCAATATATTCCATCTATTGTGATGAAGATAATAATTTGTGGATAGGTACTTTCACAAACGGTCTTTTTAAATATAATCCTACAAAAAATGAATGTAGCCATTATCTTTCCAATATTGGTAATATAAAGTCGATAACCCCCTACTCAGACAAGGAACTCATCATGGGATCAGACAAAGGCCTCATACTCCTGAATAAATCGACAGAAAGCTTTCAAATAGTAAAAGAAGAATATTCCGATAGGAGCATAGTCGATAACTCTACATTCTGTATTTCTCGTGACAAAGAAGGGGCATTCTGGGTTGGAACCTATTTCAACGGAGTCACTTATTTCGCCCCAAACGTCAATAAATTTATATCCTTCTACGATATAGAAGCAGCAACTGCTCAAAAACATTCCATCACCAGCAGTATGGTGGAAGATAACAAACAGAATATATTGTTATCTACCCATAATAATAACATTGTATACCGTTACAATCCCCAAACTAAACAATTAGGTAATACCTTTATGTTGGATTATCACAATATACAAAACCTTTATTTATCCAATGACACATTGTACGTAAGTATTTACGGAAGAGGAGTGAGAATCATTTCTGCTACAAATGGTAAGGTAATTGCAACAATCCCACTCAATACGATTGAAGGAAAATCAATATTTAAAACCCAAAACGGTACTCTAATATTTGCCCTGGAAGAAGGCGGATGTGCCATCATGTGCCCCGGACAAAAATTAAAAAGGCCAGAAGCTTTATCTGGTCGTCCTATTTCAGATATGACAGAAAGTGCATCAGGAACAATTTGGTTTGCTACACATGCTTATGGGCTTTACTGCTTATATCCCAATGGAGAATGGCAACATTTCTCCGACATTTCCAATAAAATTGATATAAATAACCTCAGCTGTTTATTATATAACAGAGAAAAAAATGATTTATGGATAGGAACTAAAGAAAAAGGAGTAATTGTCTTTAATATAGCTCAGAAGAAAATCAAAAACATATTCAATCTTGAGAATGGAATGCCTTCAGACATCATCTACTCAATCATAGATGATAAATATGGAAATATATGGATTAGTACTCCAAAAGGATTAGCACAGATTGTTCAAAACAGTACAACTGAGTATATCAAAACATTTGGCTATATTGGACAAGAGATACAATACAACTTTAGATGCGCCCTACGTGGTTCTGCCGGCCTGCTCTATTTCGGAGGTACGAATGGATTTATTTCAATTAACCCATCGGAATTTACAGAAAATAACATCACTCCTCCTATACATATCACCAGTTTCAAAGTTTTCAATGAAGAATTACCTATAGGTCAAAGTTCCCCTTTAAAAAAATCGATAAGCAATACAAAAGAAATTGTGCTCTCTTCCAAACAATCAACCTTCAGTTTTGATTTTATTGCATTAAGTTATATTTTTCCGGAAACTAACAAATATGCATACATGCTAAAAGGATTTGATAAAAACTGGAATTACACATCAAATAATACAGCATATTACATGAATATACCTCCAGGAAAATATACATTTACTGTAAAAGGAAGTAATAATAATGGAATCTGGAATAATAATGGTTATAGTATAGCGCTCCGAATCAGACCTCCTTTTTGGCAAGAGTATTACATGATTATACTCTATATCATCCTGTGTACCATCATCGTAAGCTATGTTATCAATCGATACAAAAAGCATTTAATAATTGAAAACGAAAAGAAACAATACAGATATCAGGTAGCTAAAGAGAAAGAAACATATGAAGCAAAAATTAATTTCTTTACTAATATAGCTCACGAAATAAAAACCCCACTCTCACTTATTACCGGACCACTAGAAATGATTATTGCCACCAAAGATGGTAATATGCAAACACAAAAATATTTGTCAGTTATTAAACGAAATACGGACCGTCTACTAATACTTATTAATCAATTACTTGACTTCAGAAAAATAGAAAACGATATGTTTATTCTGAACATCAGTCAACAAAATATAACCCAAATTGTACAACAAGTTTACAATCAGTATAAGCAAAGTTCTTACCAGCAACAAATAAAAATATCATTCGAAGCAGAAAATGAACCAATTATTGAAGATGTAGACCCTGAGGCTCTCTATAAAATAGTGAGTAACCTTGTTTCTAATGCTGTAAAATTCACTAAAACACAAATCAACATAAAACTACAAAAAGAGAATGATTCTAAAATTCTTATTTCCATCATTGATGACGGAAATGGTATCAGAAGTAGCGAACAACAGAAAATATTTCTTCCTTTTTATCAAATACAGGAAACAAAACAGCATTTTCAAAACCTTGGGGGGACAGGAATTGGCCTTTCTTTCTCAAAAGCACTGGCACGTAAGTTAGGAGGAGATATTCAAGTTCAGTCCGAATATGGTAAAGGAAGTATCTTCACATTAGTACTGCCGGCCAACCCGTTAAAAGAAAAACTAATAATGAAACATGAGATTATCGAAACAGAGATACCTCCTACAGAATCCCCCAAATCAGTCCACCAGAAATCAAAACAGGTCATTTTGATTGTAGAAGACAATGCAGAACTTCGGACCTTTATAAACGACTGTTTATCCGATAACTATACTGTTTTAGAAGCAAAAAACGGAGTAGAAGCAATGAGTATTCTGAATAGTGGCAATATGATCGATATCATAGTTTCGGACATACTAATGCCTGAAATGGATGGATTGGAATTATGCAATCAAATAAAAAGTAATATTTCATTCTCCCATCTTCCTCTTATTTTGCTGTCGGCAAAGACTGATACAGGAACCAAAATTAACGGCTTAAAAAAAGGCGCAGATGTATATATGGAGAAACCATTTTCTATAGAACAATTAAAGGCACAAATCAATAGTGTTCTTGAAAACAGACATAATATACATAAGAAGTTCATCGAATCACCTTTAGAGTATTATAAACTAAACAATGAAACAGATAGCGAGAATGCACTATTTATCAAGAAGTTAAATGAGCTCATCCTGGAAAATATGTCATCAGAGGAATTTTCTATAGATAATATAGCTTCTGATTTTGCCATTAGTCGTACTAGCTTACATAACAAAATTAAAAGTATTACTGGAGTAACTCCTAATAATTATATTAAACTTATTCGTTTAAATAAAAGTGCAGAGTTGTTGGCCACAGGCAAATATAGAATAAATGAAGTTCGCTTTTTGGTTGGATTTAATTCAGCATCTTATTTCGCTAAATGCTTTTATGAACAATTTGGTAAATTTCCAAAAGATTTCACACAAGATATCACACAATAAAGTGTTATTTTTCAAATAAAAGAAATTATTCAACAACATATCATTATTATTTCCGGTTTATTTAATTACCTTTACCGGAATATTATCAAATTCGTACAACAAACATAAACAAAGAATATGTTAATAAAGGTTTGTGGCGCTGCCATACAAGGTATTGACGCAACGATCATTACCATCGAAGTAAACAGCTCAAGAGGCTGTATGTTCTACCTGGTTGGTTTGCCCGACTCTGCTGTGAAAGAAAGTCATCAACGCATCATTTCTGCCTTACAAGTGACCGGATACAAGATGCCTACCAGCAATATTGTTATCAATATGGCTCCGGCAGACATTCGCAAGGAAGGATCAGCCTATGATCTCCCCCTCGCAATAGGTATTCTTGCTGCCAATGAAACCATTTCCTGCGAGAAACTCCCTCACTATCTGATGATGGGTGAGCTAAGCCTTGATGGAAGTATACAACCCATCACCGGTGCATTGCCCATCGCTATTAAAGCACGTGAAGAAGGCTTTGAAGGTCTGATCGTACCGCAGCAAAATGCACGCGAAGCAGCAGTTGTTAATAACCTGAACGTGTATGGTGTAACCAATATCCGGGAAGTAATTGAATTCTTCAATGCGAAGCAGGAACTACAGCCTACCATAGTCAATACCCGGGAAGAATTCTATGCCCAGCAGGAAAACTTTGAATGCGACTTCTCTGATGTAAAAGGGCAGGAAAATGTAAAACGCGCTCTTGAAGTAGCAGCAGCCGGCGGACACAATCTGATTCTCGTTGGCGCCCCTGGTTGCGGTAAATCAATGATGGCTAAGCGCTTACCTTCTATACTCCCCCCTCTTTCCCTGGGCGAAAGTCTGGAAACCACCAAGATACACTCTGTTGCCGGAAAATTGGGACGTAATGCCTCACTCATATCCAAACGTCCTTTCCGCGATCCACATCATACCATCTCACAAACAGCAATGGTAGGAGGAGGTAGTTTCCCTCAGCCGGGCGAAATTAGCCTGGCACATAATGGTGTACTCTTTCTGGATGAGTTACCAGAGTTTCAAAGAGGGGTATTAGAAGTACTACGCCAGCCATTGGAAGATCGCCGCATCACCATTTCGCGGGTAAAATGCAGTATTGATTATCCTGCCAGCTTTACCTTAATCGCCTCCATGAATCCTTGCCCCTGCGGATATTACAATCATCCTACAAAGGCTTGTGTTTGTTCTCCCGGACAGGTACAGAAGTATCTGAATAAAATATCCGGTCCCCTACTTGACCGAATTGACATACAGATAGAGATAGTCCCCGTTCCTTTTGAAGAAATGGCCAGTAAACGACCGGCAGAACCAAGCTGCGAAATTCGCAAACGTGTGATAAAAGCCCGACAGATACAGGAACAACGCTTCTCCAATCATCCCGGCATCTACTGTAATGCTCAAATGACGAGCAAACTAATCTCTACCTATGCACAACCCGACAGCAAAGGACTTACTTTACTAAAAACCGCCATGGAACGCTTCAACTTGTCCGCCCGTGCCTATGACCGTATATTGAAAGTATCACGTACCATTGCCGACCTGGAAGGAAGCGAACAAATACTCCCCGCCCATCTGGCGGAAGCCATCAGCTACCGCAATCTGGATAGGGAGAACTGGGCGGGGTAAAAGAAGGGAACTTATCTTTTAATTCTAAATTTTCAAAGTTTCACTTTTTAATCAATGATGTCTCACTATCTCATGATATGATTATTACGATAAAAATCAGCCTTGCATCCTAATATTTATGCGGATAACTATCATAGAATCCTTTTAATGCACCAAACCTCTGTGATATAAGGAAATGTTGTCGAATATCAGGGCCTGGATTATTTAATTAAGATCGCATATGATTACCATTCGGAGCTAATAAAAAATAGCCGAATTAGTTATCATTAAACCCCATTTAGAATACTTCTTAATCAAACCAAAATCTTTTATTTTTCTTTGAAGGTTCTCTTTGAAATCCTTCAAATAGTATTTTCTTCTTTCCCTTTTCCCATGAATAGAGACTAACAAATATAGAATCAGTGTCTATATTCAATCGACTTTTCTTAATCCTTATAAAGAACTCCGGATTTGTAGTTATTAAATCAGAAAAATGAATCTTCTTCCCATTATTCGGACATCTATAACTATCAGCCTTATAATCATTCCAGTATATCGCTTTAATAATATCATTATGCAATTTTCTAATAAAAATGATTTTTTTGTCTGTTTTCGAATCCAAACAAATAATTGTATCGTTTTTGTATGCCACACTTCCTTCAGCCCAACAGATCGTTTGACTATCATAATCTACCGGATAATCAAAATACATCTTAAGGTCAAATTCGTTGTCAGAGTTGAGTGTCAAACACAGTTGACTATTCGTGAACATATCTGAATAGAACATTATTTGGGCATAACCAGACAATGGGAATAGTAAATAAAATACAAAAATAAATTGTTTCATAATCGTTTAGTAGTGGTGAATTATCAACTCCTATTTTATACAACTCCGTTTTCTTTTCCAAATTATACTTTATAAATAATTAAAGCATTTAAAAAGCATTCCCAAAGTAGCAGCATAAGAATCTTATATTTTTATTGCACACATTTCATCTAATAAATTTATCTTTTTATCGTTAGTCATATCCAAAAAATCATCCGCAAAATATTTATAGTATTTCTCTCTCCAACTTTTTTTCTGCTTTTTATTAAACTCATCAGCTGTTTTAAATCGAAAACTATTCAAATACTTTTTCCGTTCTGAACTACTGTACACTTTTTCTCCTAATCTTGAACAAGTAACTTTTCTATTCAAAGTATCTATCGAATAGCTATATGTTATTTCTTTTGTTTCATCACCAATAGGTATCAAGAAAATAATATATCCATTCTCGATTTCTTTATAGACAGACGCTATTAAAACCTCATTATCTGATATTCTAAGAGCTGACATCACAGTATTATTCATGATAATAACGTGAAATAAAAAGAATAATAAAAATCTCATACTATTTAATAAATTCAATATTCATAATTATACATCATTAATCCCACCATTGTATTATAAAGATTTGTATCAGTATGTAGATACATACTTGCATGTAGCAAAAAAGGATGAATACCAATATTAAAAATCCCAAACATATTAAGGACCATTGATGTACGAGTAACACAACTACTTAACTCTAAACTATAAATGAGCGATCCATTCTTTTCCAATTTATTTAACCACACACCATATTTATCAATCATTTTTGTATTGGCTCGCAAAGTTTGATGACAAATAGGATAGTTTGATACCCCACACATATGATAGTTATTTGTACCTTTCATCCAATGCCAACTCTCTTTAGCACCAAGATTTATACGATCCGGCCCTACAGAAACAAACAATAGACTCATTATTTTTATTCACAATCTCAGAATGTTCTATAACCAAATCTATATTATCTTTACTTATATTCCAAGCTGTCAGTCAGTTCATGATATCATACATAAAGTCCTCCTTGTACCCCGTAAGCAAGTCGCTTCGGGAAATCAATATACTTAGCAACTCAACGGCAATCGAATGCAATTTATCACATCGCTAATTATTTCGAAATTAAGGAATAGTATGTTTATATATTCTAGCACTTTCCTTATCTTCATTGACTACAAACTCAACTGCCGCCTGCCCTAGAATAGAAGGAACCGAAATAAGATAAATGGGTGATGGAATGTCAAGCGATTGAAATTCTTTCCAATCTTCATCTACAAAATCCCAGTACGAAAGATCATCAAGCAACATGTATCCCATGTCAAAATGAGCGAGGACCGGACAATCATTCTCCTTCACTTTGAGGAGAATATAAGCCTCGCAAAACTCTTCACCGACATCTGTTGAGTTCGTGATTGGCGCTATCCAAGACTCATCCTGACCTTCTTCATAATCTTCTTCATGGTCTATCGCAAATACCCATATTGGATATTTCTCTAAATCGGACAGGCAAACATCTTCAAAAGATGCAGCCTTTCCTGTTATGTATTCCATCTTTTCTTCATGTTGGAATAGCTTAGAAAAGAAATTACTTAAAAACATATTTTTTCTCCTATTTTTTATAGTGGGGTGAATCCTATTTTACATATTTCATTTTTTTAGATGCTATAAAGATCGAGGTAGCATATGATTTCCATTTGCACTTGTATATTAGGGGCTTTTTTGAGATATTACAATAATACTTTATTGTAATACATTCCCTTCAAACCATAGGCCTTCATTTCTGCTGCTGTATCCAATCCGACGATTATTAATGGAGATTTAGTTCCCAAAGATGAAAAGTAATACTCTGAACGACATATAAAGTCATCCGTGGGCATTGAAAAGTCTGAAGCTTTATAGAGTGTACTTCCAATTATTTCATCATAGCTACCACAACAATCTCTTTTATCTATAAACTGTATTCCACTGCGGATACAATCTAATCTGTAAATATCTTCCGGCATGAAAAAATAATACCCTATAGACTTAGTCAATGCGACAAAGGTTAAATGCGAATATCCTCTTTCATCACAAAACTTTTTAAAGTTTTCAGAAACAATACAAAAGTTATCATAAGTATAGAACATATCCCCTTTCTTTTTAGGAACTCTATATAAAGTATCCGGCACTTTCTCTATTGTATTGTGACAGATGGGACATGTTCCTGGCCTATTTTCATTACTGTACATATATGCAATGTCATATCCCACTACGTTTTTCGCTACTATTTTCTCCATATTATCGATATATTGATTTAATAAATTTATTACTTACTATTTATTATTAAGGTCTCCATTTTCCCATAATGTGATTATTTCGATAAAAATCACGCCTTGCATCCCAATATTTAATCGGATAATTATCATAAAATCCTTTTAAAGCATCAAACCTTTGCGGCCTAATGAAATTATTTTGAATGCGAAGCCCGGAGTTATTCGGTAGAGGTCGCATATGATTTCCATTTGCATCTGTGTGTTGCTCCAAATAACGATACATATCTTTATGTAAGTCTTTATGACGGGATTTCGACATTGGGGTCAACCTTTGATTGGGATCTCCGCCCATAAACTTCGGATCGGAATGATGTCGTTGAATTGGTTCTCCAGTCCAAGGGCTTACACGTGCCTCTTTTGCCCTTTGCCAACCCGAAAGGGAACCGGTAGCTCCTCCAACAGCAAAACCAACTTTTGCTGAATTCCAACCCGCTTGCATAGATTACTCAAAACTTCCTCCATCAAGTGCTGCCCATCCGGCACCTACAGTAAATCCGGTAGCTCCGCTGACCACACTATTAGTAACCATATCTTGCAACATAGGGCCATCGAACATATTAGAAATGTACTTACTCACATAAGGAGTAAACTTATCCGCTAATTTACCCCCAACATAGCCCGTAATGGCTCCCGAAGCTTCACTTATTCCTACTTGTCCCCAATTAATATTACTGCCATTCCAAGTATTTCCATTCCCACCTACAAAACCTTGTGAGATAAGACTATTTCCTGCTCCCGTAATTCCTCCTGTCAAAGTAGGTGCGACGGATGCCCCTACACCTGTTAGTGTCAGCAAAGTTGAAGCACCAGCCAAAGCACCTACAAAATACAATATTTATTATATGTGAGCTAATTGTGAATATCTACTTTAGATATCAATTACACCATATGGTAATAAATTTATATCTACATCTATTTCAAATTTTTCTTCATCATCAAATTCGTATCCTTTATTATAGAACATGAAATTATGATTATGCTCAAAAACGAATAATAATCCCCTTTTTATACCAAGTGAATCCACTAAATATTTTATGGAAACGATTTTATATTGAGATAGCCACTTAATATCCTGATGTATAATTTTATAAGTAAATTCACCAGAATTTATAGTCATCGGAGTTTCCTTTTGTTCTCTAATAGAAATATTTTCTTCACAACAGGTTATGCCAAAGTACAAATCTACTTTAATATACAATCTGATTATAGAGTATGGTTGATCATTAAAATAATACCATTCTAAAAACACTCTCTCAACACTTTTTCCAATACATTTTTTTAAATTTACATACATGACTATTTTCTTTTATAAGGATACAAACTTCTAAATTTACCATTGGGAGCAATACGCAATAAATTACCATTATTTTGATAATGTGTTTCTCCAGGATACATTGGAGCATTAGTAGGATATGTAGTCTTTGTTGATAGTGGGTTTGAATATATTTCTTTAGCCATATTCAAATAATCATCATGGCTCATATCAGGATAATCCTTCATGTGTTCTCCATATTTCCGTCCAAGCTGTTTAGTATCATATTGTAATTCTTGCCTTACATTGAATTTTCCAGTCCAAGGGCTTACACGTGCCTCTTTTGCCCTTTGCCAACCCGAAAGGGAACCGGTAGCTCCTCCAACAGCAAAACCAACTTTTGCTGAATTCCAACCTCCTTGCATGGATTCTTCAAAACTGCCTCCATTTAGCGCTGTCCATCCCGCACCAACAGTAAATCCGGTAGCTCCACTAACAACACCATTAGTAACCATGTCTTGCAATACAGGACCATCGAACATATTAGAAATGTACTTACTCACATAAGGAGTTAACTTATCAGCCAGTTTCCCCCCGACATAGCCTGTAATGGCTCCTGAAGCTCCACTTATTCCTACTTGTCCCCAATTAATATTACTGCCATTCCAAGTATTTCCATTCCCACCTGCAAAACCTTGTGAGATAAGATTATTTCCTGCTCCTGTAATTCCTCCTGTTAAAGCAGGTACGACGGACGCCCCTACACCTGTTAGTGTCAGTAAAGTTGAAGCACCAGCCAAAGCGCCAGTACCAAAATAACCAAGTCCCTCCCAAGTGAAGTCAGCTCCATTTGTTATCCAGTTTATAATAGCACCGGCAGCAATAGGAATCAACCAGAACCATTCTCCATCGGGATCTGTATACAACAACGGGTTTCCATAGCAATACCCATACCGATTGTAATTCAACCAATTACCCGGTGCCTGCACATAAGGATCAGGACTTAAAAACATACCCAGCAAAGGATCGTATACACGACCATTCATATTTATCAATCCCAAACCATCCAAATGTTCATGCAGGGTATACCCTCTATCAACAATAAACTTAGTGCGTGTTTCAGTATCTTTCCATGAAGCAGGGTTACGACGATTCCCCCACGGGTCATAGGCGTACCTCTCTTTTACTACGCCATTCATATCTGTTAAAGCCAACAGTGAACCTTGATAATCACAATAAGTAGAATAGAAACGATTATTGCCGTCATCGTTTATGTAAATTCCGGCCAAACCATCTCCACCACTAATATAATGAATCTTTTTAACTTTACCCGATGAATCGACCTCTTCTTCATAATTACCGGAATAATAACGGGTAAAAGTGGCACTACCATCTTTAAAGATACCTTTACGCCGCTGCTCATCTACCCCGTAATCCAAAACCAGAGATTTACTTCCCAAACTGATATTCTTTACTTTCTTGAAATCAGTATAGGTGACAGTCTGAGTCAAATTAGGTATTCTATCGGGCTTACCACTTAATGAAGTCAAGGCATGAGGCTTACCATTTTCTTCTCCATAGCCGAAAGTAAAACCGACATCACTTTTAGTAGTGATTGTTCCGGTGGTAGGATTATAATCTATACTGTTACTCGTTTGTGAAATATTATCTTTACTTATATTCCAGGCTGTCAGACGGTTCATGCCATCATAAGTAAAGTCCTCCTTGTGACCGGTGAGCAAGTCGCTTCGGGAGATTAGGTTGCCCTTATTATTAAAAGTATAAGCCATATTCATTATGGCGGCGGCAGAAATGGATGAGGGCAGTCCACGACTGTCATAAGACTGAGTTTTCTCTACATTTCCCTGTTTAGTCTTAGTAAGCTGTCCACGGGCATTAGCCGACAAGCCTTGCCAGATCCTATTGTCATAAGAATCGGTTACGGATATCAGATTGCCATAAGAATCATACGAATTGTTGATGACATATCCGTCCGGATAAGTCTCCTTCTTTATTCTGCCAAAGACATCGTAAGAAGTTTCAGCAGTATATGACTTTTCATTTTTTATGTTTTCGACGAGCTTCACAATCCTGTCCAGATGATCATAGGTAAACTGCTGGGTATGCTTACCGTCAATACGGATTTCGCTTAGCCTGTTATTACTGTCATAATCATAGTTTGTAACCTCACCCTGACGATTCACTTTCGATAATAAACCTTTTGAATAAGTATAATTTGTGACCACAGGAGATTTTCCTATATGTATGCTTTGTGTCTCACTTTTCAGTTGCCTCCAGGCATCATAAACAGTCGTAATGACACCAGCATCCGGATCTGTCAGTTTTGTACGGTTTCCTACCAAGTCATATTCCATGCTAATAGGTGTCCCACCTTCGGGAGTAGCAGTCTTCACTGCTCCCGAAGCATAATAGGAGTAAGAAACCGTTTTGCCATTAGTCGTTTGTGAAACGGTTTCACCCAAAGCATTCTTCACAGTGGTAGTAGTGGTGTTAGGCGAGGTCACTTGAGTAGTCAGTCCGCTATAAGAATAAGAAGTAGTGCCCAAAGGCGTAACAGAACTCTGCAAACGCCCATAGCTATCATAATAATTAGTGGAAGCCCAAGTGACAGATTCTCCTGAAAAGTAAGGTTCGGAAATACGATACAACTGTCCTTTGGAGTTATATTCCTTACTTGAAATAATTTCCTTTCCACCCAGGCCATAATACTTCTGACCAAGTTCACGCTCCATATTATCATACCAGACGGTAACAGGAGACTGACCGGAAGTTTCTGTATATTCGTAAAATCTGCTTCCGGCCATACTACCGGTACTGGCCCATTTCAGGAGTTTTACGGATTCCACTTTATCCGGTGAAACTGTTTTAATCTGACGACCGAATCCGTCATATTCATAAATCGTAGTACCCAGCCTGGATGTTTCGCTCAAAAGCAGACTCCGGCCTTCATCATAGTTATAAGTGACGGTTTCATTCAACAGGTTATTCGTTTTCCTGGCAATGAAACGTCCGGTAGACGAATAAGCCAAAGAAGTAGAACGCGATTCATTACCAGCCTTGAGGGTTATTAATCCCGGATTCCCATATTTATCATAATTGCTATAAACTGTAGAGACAGCAAAAGAGGTATTCGGGTCCTCTGTTTTAGTCAGCAGATTACCTTTGCCATCATAAGTGTATTCTTGTGTACGAATATCATCGGGAACACCTGCCCTGGATTTTGTAGTTGTTATTTTTTCTATCTTATTGGCACACCAGGAACCTTTCTTTATATATTTTAATTCCTGAGTCTCAGTAAAGGAAGTGCCATATTTCGTTACAATACTTTGAGGATTATTACTGTCATCATAGCGACTATATTCTTTAGTCACAGTAACATTGCTCAAATAATCTTTCTGTGTTTGAGATTGAAGCTGAAGATGAAAAGCTTTCTGCTGTTTCACAAAACTGTACACATTCTTACTCTCACTAATGAGACTCCCAGTTGTAGTCTTCGTCAGTGTACTTTTAGGGTAAGTAACATAATACTCAGTATTCATATCATTCTCATTAACGGTTATCCGGCCATTAATATTGTCACGAATTTGTATATTCTTAAATCCAAAGAACCCTTTACCTTGCTTGTGAATCAATGGAGTACCGAAGGTATATTGCTGATTAAACAATTTTCCGGTGATCTGGCTGACAACTTCAAACTCAGGAGGTAAAGATGTCAGGATATTGGCATCAACAGTAATATTTGTACCACCGTTAAAAGGACTTTTTACGCTCTTATAGTTGATAACATATTCATCCTCATAAGCGTTCTTTATTTTGAGTATCTTATTAAACTTTACTCCCCGGCAGAAGGTGTAATAATGAGGTTTTATCGTAGAATTTACAAGATAAGTATTTTCAACAAAAACATTTTTATTCAAGCCTGAATCAAATTTACCAGAAACAGTGAACTCAAATTCTTGTGAATTTTGTTTTGTTATTTTCAATATACTAACAAATGTAGTACCGACATTCAACAACAAATCCATACTCCAATCTTTTATATTATTAGGGTAATTCTCATAATTAGGATACTTCACCAATATATCGGTTTTCCCATCTTGATTGACATCCATTAGCAGAGGTTCTACATCCATTCTACCTCCAAAAATTTTCTTATCCAATCCGCTATCAAACAAGCTCTTACCATCAGACTTCCAAAGACTCCAATAGATATGTGAAGATTTAGAAAATTCATGTCTTAATATATCAGTATTACCATCTCCATTAAAATCACCTACATATATTTTGTCCCTATAATGGAAAGAATTTGTTGAATAGATATTAACAAAAGAATTAGACAGTTTACTATATTCATAAAAATTGGTAGTATTGTCCGTCATACACATCAATTCCTGCTTTCCATTTCCATTTATATCGGTAAGATATATCCTTTTACAATAGCCTATATCAGAAGAAACGCCATCAACAGAAAATTTACATATATAATTATTACCCACTATCACCATAAATTGAGTACTACCGTCTCCCAAAAAGTCACCAGGAATAGCATACAACTCATCCTTTCTACCAAAATCATATTCAGACAACCTTATATTCACATCGCCACTGGAATAAGCACCAAATACACCATTCTGATATTTAAAGCAATATAAAGAATAATAAGGGCTGGTAGCCGCTTCTCCTATATAAAGTTCATCTTTACCATCATTATCATTGTCAGCAAAAGCAAATGTGCGATGAGTATTCCAATCAAACTCATCAGCTTCCATTACATAATAAAACCAACCATTGCCACCGTTGCGATACATTACCCAAAGGTATTTCATATTACCGGCAGCATTTTTCATTTGGAATTTCACCACTGGGTCCGAAATTCCATCTCCATTAATATCTCCCCAAAATTTTATCATAGATGAGATTTCATACCCTTCAGAATTCAACGCTTTAAGTCGGGGAGTTTGTTCGAGTGTCATCTCAGAGGAATATTCTTGACTATAACTATGGGCTCCCCATGTAAATTCTATCGGTAAAAATGATTCACCACTGGCATTTGTCTTTTTTATACTTACTAAATGATAAATATCTCTCTCCGGCTCATATTTCAAATCATACGTTTCAAGTGTTTGAGAATTGAGTCCTTTAACAACTATTTTTTTTAAACAATTACGGTTTCTTGTCTCCATTCCGTCAATGTACATAGGCCCCATATTAGCAATAATATCATATTCAAAGTAGATAGTTGCCACAATTTGTTTGCTGCCATTTTCTTCGTGTCCGTATATAATTGATGACAGGCGGGTATCACTAAAGCTATAAGAGCCGGACAAAGAATTATTTGTAGCATAAACATATTCTACAAAATTGTGGTTCGGATCAGTTATTTTATGAAGAGCCCAACCCAAATTGTAAAATTCTGTATCCGGTAAATTCAATGAAGATGATTTAACAGGAAAATAAGAAGCTAAAGAAGAACGGTTTCCATATTCCAAAACATTTCCATCTTTTTGGAATATTTTGAAATATTTAGGACCCCAGGCAGTGATATTGTAACCGACTATTTTATTAGATTCATCATTCTCTGTCCGGTATTCAATCGTATCAGAAGAAGATACTAACGGACCATTTACAACCAGACGCTGTCCATCCAATGCCAAAGGCGAATATTTGTCCCAAATGATTCCACTCTTTTCATTATCATAATAATAATTCTTAGGAACACGGGAAATCATGGACAATCCACCTAAGTTCCATCCCCAACCCGCAATACCATTACCGGACTGACTATTATACACCAAAGATATGTTGGGCTGCACGCCATTAACTCCCGGAGGACAAGATATAGGAATTGTATATGCTGCATTCCCACTGGCACCGACATTTAATTCTCCTGGTATTTTCCCAACAACAGCCCCCTGGGTGGCATCTCCCACTATCGTTCCATCGGGCCTGGCATAAGTATTGTCTGTCGGAGGGAATAAAAGGCAAGGATTTGTATAAGCATGAAAACTCTCTCCCGGAGTGGCGGTATAGGAAAAACCCGGTTTTAACAGTATATAATCACGAGCTACATAAGAATTATTTCCCGATTGAGGTGTTTGAAGTTCCCAATTAGGCTGTGTATTTTGCGCCTTACTATTAGTGATAAAACATATCATTAAAATAAAAACAAAATATATCTTTTTCATAGTAGTAGAGTTTTATTGTTTGACTATCTTATATTGTACAACTTCCTCTCCATATTTCAAAATAAGAATATAAATACCAGTACTGTATGTGGATAAATCTAAAGAGACATTCCCATTTCCAATCTGCTTTTTATTTAATAGTTTTTGCCCGGAAGAAGAGTAAAGTGTAAAATCATAACAACAATTTTCTTCACCTGAAGAGATTTCCATATTTAAAAAACCTTTTGTTGGATTCGGAAATACCCTTATTTTACATTGCATCAATTCTTGTTCCAAAGGAGAGATTTCATCATCAACAGATTTAGCACGTGTATTTATAGAAATTACAACTCTGCTTACGCGGTTACCTGCATGATCATATTCATAAACAACTTTATAAGTTTGGGCAGAAAGTTGAAATATGGCAAACAACAATACTAAGAAAGATAAATATACTCGTTTCATATCATTTTACATTTTATAGTTCATAATAGCCTTCTCATATTATCATTTTTTTATTTGTGATTTCAAGTCCTCTATTTCCTGCTTCAAATCTATTATGTATAAAGTCAGTTCTTCTATCTTCTGAAGTAACAAAACATCCGTCTCTGCCAAATTGACTCCATTAGCTTTGACTTCTTTTTCCGAAGGAACACCAGGCAAGGTCCCATTTTCATCAATATGTCGTTTTACTTCTTTTAGAGTAGGAAGATTATATCCTTTTTTAAATACAAAATCAGCCCAGTCAGAAACGACTTTAATCTCTTTGGCGCGTATCGTACCATTAACATCCAGCTCATTAGATGGGTTAACTGTACCAATACCTATTTTCCCATATTGATCAATATGCATTCTCACTCTTGCAGTTCCTGTAACATCTCCTGGCTGGCTAGTCATTAATTGTAAAAACGTCCCCCATTCATCCCCTCTAAATGCTCTTATACCACTTTGACCTGCATACTTAAAATTAAAAATAATATCTCGCTTCCCTGCTTCACCGGTAGGAGAATTAGGTCCTTGAATTATAAATGTAGAATATGTATTATCCAGTTCGTTACCAAATTCAGATGAACCATTGACTTTTAAATTCTCCAAATTCACATTCCCAGATAAATCACTCATTAATATCTTATTCCATCCATTCCAAGAAGAGGAGAAATAATCACCATTTCTATAAAAAACACCATTATTGTTAAAACTCAACTGACTTATATAACCTGCGGTTCCATTAAACCCAGGAGAAATCGTAAGATTCGTAGTAAATCCATATGCAGTACTAATACCTGAAGTCGTTAAAAATTTCAAATCAGCCTTAACTTCTCTCTCTCCATAATCACGAGGTGGCTCACTTATGTTCCTTGTATCATTAACGCCTAATGACATTGCTGTTTGTGCATGGGTACTCATAGATAATAAAGGAATGGCAAATACAACTAATGAATAAATAATCTTTTTCATACTAAAAATTTAAATGTTAACACCTGGAAGAATTATCTCAGTAAAACATGGCCAGCCTATGTCTCAAACAAAAAATGTTTTGTACAAAAATAAAGAAATATGTCATAAAAACCTAAAAAAGCACCCGGAGAAATCAGACACCAAACAAGCAGAATAAACACCTAATTTTCAGAACAATACAATATAAAAGCAAAAAAAGACCCGGACATTTGAAAAAATATTTTCATCTGTAATATTTAAATCCACACCATATAGCTATAAATAGAAGGGAAAGGGGAGAATTGAGAAGGGAGAAGTAAGCTGCGCTATCACGCTGCATAGTACTTCTCCCTTCTCAATTCTCCCTTCTCCCTTCTATATCATTCTCCCTTCTCAATTCTTATACGTGCATCCACTGCTATCACCTCTTTTTCTGTAGCCAATAGTGGATTGATATCCATCTCCTTTATCTCAGTCGCAAACCGTAACAGAGTAGAGAGACGAACTATTATTTCAGCAAATTTATCTTCATTCACTCCTTTTTGTCCACGAGTACCCTGAATTATTTTATAAGCCCGGAGCGAGTGAATCATAGAATAGGCTTCCTCATAAGACAACGGGGCAAGGCCGGAAGAAACATCTTTCAATACCTCCACAAAAATTCCTCCTAATCCGCACAACACCACATGCCCGAATTTCTCTTCGTATTTGGCACCAATGAACAACTCTGTACCTTTCAGCATAGGCTGTACCATGATAGCATGCGCTTCCGGTATCTGCATCATCCTATCGAACTCTAACGCCAGATGCTGCTCTCCTTTTATATTCAGCACTACACCACCTACGTCCGATTTATGCACAGGTCCTACTACCTTCGCCACCACAGGAAATCCACAACGACGGGCAAAAGCAATCACCTCTTCTTTATTTCCCGAAACAAACTCGTCAACAATCGGAATACCTGCCGAGTGGAGCAATGCCTGCACATAATGCGGCTCGATATATCCATTTGCCGGAATAGAGTCAATGATGCGACGAATACGGGGAACATCCACACCAAAAAGTTCGATCTCATTCGTTGCCGGCCGCGGTGCATTTACAATGCGCGACAAAGCCGTACCAAGTGTCACTTCATCTGCAAAGTTCACATGCCCTTTGGCAAGAAAAGCTGCCACTTCTGCCCCTGCCGTATTGATAGACGGAAGAATAGGGAAAATAGGCTTACGGCAAGTCTGCATCTTTTCGTGCAATACATCGTACATTTCAAACATGGTCACTAATCCCGGTGTACCAAAAATGGCCATCATGGCATCTATATTTTCAAACTTCTCTTCACAATAATCAATACAGAGACGGAGGTGCTCCGGTGTACCGGTAGCAAGGATATCAATCGGATTTCCCACAGCAGCACCGGGAAATAATCCGGCTTTCAGTTCATCTGCCGCCTCACCTTCCAGCCGAGGGACATTCAATCCGCCTTTACTTAGGGCATCGGTCAGCATCACTCCCGGACCACCGGCATGGGTGATAATAGCAAAGTTCTTACCTCTCAACTCCGGCAAAGTAAAGACACAGCCTACCGTAGTAAGCTCCTCGCGTGAATAGCAACGCACGATACCTGCCTTACGGAACAATGCCTCTACGGCAGAATCGGGACTTGCAATAGCCCCTGTGTGTGAGGAAGCTGCACGACTGCCACTTTCGGAGCTTCCAGCCTTGATCGCTGCAATTTTACATCCCTTTTTTATCAGCGATGAAGCATGGAACAACAGTCGGTCGGGATCGCCGATACTCTCTATATAGAGCAGTTTAATTCTGGAATCTTTCTCCGGATCAAATGTTTCGTCCATATATCCCAGCACATCTTCCACGCCAATCTGTTTGGCATTTCCTACAGACCATACGGAATTGAACTGCAACCCTTTCGTCACCGCACTCTCGAGAATAAATACCGCCGTAGCACCGGAACTGGAAATCAAATCCACTCCCTTCGGACTGAGTTGTGGTATAGGCTGACTGAACACGCTGTGATGCCAGGTATTCATCACTCCAATACAGTTGGGACCGATAAGCGATGCGCCATATTTATTTACCGTTTCAAGAATTCGCTCCTCAAGCAAGGCACCTTCATGCGTTTCTTCGCCAAAACCTGCAGAAAGAATAACAAATGCACGGGTCTGTTTTTCACGTGCCAAAGTCTCAACCACATCCGGACACAGGGCGGCCGGAATGGCAAGAATGGCAAGATCGGTATCGGGTACATCTTTTGCATCGGCAAAAGAAGGAATTCCCTGCACTTCTGCTTCTTTGGGATTTATAGCACGAAGTTCACCACGGTATCCTCCGCTGATAAGATTTTTCAGAATAGCGCCTCCGGGCTTATGTACATTGTTTGATGCGCCCACTACGACAATACTCTCTGGGCGGAGCAACTGAGTTGTAATCATACGGCTGTATATTATTCGGTTATTAATGCACAAATATAATGTTTCTTCAGAACAAAAAGTACATAAAAGAGATTCTTTTCATTATACCTTTTAAGACAGGTAAGATATATACTTATAGGAATACAGTATATCAATATATTAGTGATAGCAAACACGGAGTAAGGACAAACAACACCCGGATGTTGTTGATCAAAACATCCGGATGTTATCTATAACAACATGGGGATGTTTTAAGAAAAAACACCCGGATGTTTTCCATTCTTTAAACATGGATAACAGGGCCGACGCATTAAATAAATTACTATTGCATATGTACTTTTCTTATTGTTATTTAATTGAATATTAATTGTTTAGTATTGTTTTATTTCGTTTATATTTCGTATATTTACATGGTAATATTAAACAGTAATTGACATGAAAATAGGTATAATTGACATTTGTAAGC
>NZ_CAXSVC010000009.1:0-190550 GCF_964240755.1 Bacteroides sp. HPS0048
AATATTAAGAAATTTATTCTTATTAACGTTCATAAAGAACTATGTTTTCCATGGCAAAGATAATGGTAGAGGAAAAAACTTATCCCGACATCATAAGAGAGATATGACACCGGGATAAGTAGAATATATATTCAAATAGAATCAAAATATACGAAACAAGATGCATATTTTTGCACTCTTTTGCATGATTAATTTTCTTGTTGCATCTATTTTCGTTATTCACCTATCAGGAGAATAGATAGATTCCGAACAAAATAATAGTATATCTAAAGTTTATACAGCTTTATGTAATCTTCCTTTTCAGAGATTATTTCGATTCATCAATCGTACAGATACTTACGCGATTCCAGTCCGGTTCTGAGAACATATCACCAATCCCCTGACCTTCGGCCGTAATTCGTGCAGCATCAATCTTATACTTTTTCACCAGAATAGTCTTAATAGCTTCGGCACGTGCTTTTGCCAGTTTCTCATTGAATGCCAGATTTCCTTCAGGAGAAGCATATCCTTTGATAACGACAGTTGTATTCACATGCTTATTCATATAAGAAGCTACTCGTTCTACATTGGGTAACTGCGATGCATCAACGACTGATTTTCCCTGTCGGAAAGTAATGATAGATTCAGGAATCCGACTGGTCTTTACAACCGTTTCAACAGGAACAACCTTATTACGACATTCATTTAGCTCACTTTGTAACTCGTTGACTTGCTGGTTGGCATTAATTAACTGGTTATCCTTGTTGTTTACCTGTGAACGAAGATCATTAATAGCAGAATTCAGATCGGCTATCTCAGCAGGATCATAAGGTTTGACTTTCGTAAAATGATGTGTCCCGTTACTTGTCATAAAATGGTAAGTGATTCCGGCCGTCAGTTCAAAAGCAGCGTTATTTACGTTAAAGCGGCTCTTTGCTGTATTAAAATCGCCTTCCATATCATATACAATAGCTGGTCTTACTCCTAATGTCCATGCCTTAGCCTCTCCTAAATTGAAGTTTAAATTCATGCCGAAACGAGTAGACCAGGAATTCTGATCTCCAGGACCGTTCATATAATAATGTAGCCAGCCCATACCAGCCAAAGCTTCAATTTCAAATAAACGGGGACTTCCCTGGTATCCCCCAAACAGATTCATCAAATTGACTTTACCTAACAAGCTGACATCAGAAGCATCAAATGCTGTCTTACTTTGAGTGGTGTTCACATATCCCATACCCTGAATACCCAAACCAAAAACAGGGGTAAGTTGCTTAGTTATTCCAAATCCGAAAGCTGGACGAGCATCTTTGAAGAATGAACTGTGAGTCAGAGGTGTCACAGCACCAGCATTAATTCCTATAGACCAGTTATCACCAAATTTAGTTCCCTGAAGAGCAGTCTCGCCTGTCTGAGCATTTGCTGTAAATGCTCCCAGTGCAAAAGCAGATACAATAATAAATTTTTTCATAATTAAAATACGTTAAGTTGGTTATAAAATAAACATATCGTACATTTCATGTTGAAAGTTTATTTATGAAGGTTAATCCTATATACTTACAACATATATATCTAATACATTTTCAAGCAGATACATTGTTTCAGTTTAAGAAATCAAACCTTCTTTTTAATTCAATATTTAAAACAATATTCGATATCGTTTTCATATTAAAAAACACAATATATTTAATTTTGGTTCGGGAGATTAAAACGAAATTAACATCTATTTTATTTTTAAGGAGGTGCAGAAGCACCCTTATATACTGTAGGAATACTTATATCTACTTGTATTTAATCATTGTTTTGATAAATCAACTATCTATCAAACACTGGTTAAAGTTATAGTTCATTAATGAATTATCTGTTAAAATAAAGCACATTATTAACATTTAATATTAACAATTACTTTTATTATGCAAGAATGTACACTTTTGATACACAAACTTGTACACTTTCACATAGCAAAAGTGTACAGTTAACACAATGAAAAGTGTACGCTCTTAAACCCAATGAAACAGCGCCTCTATTCTAACTAATAATCAGCTATTTATACTAACCACAACATTCAAATATCATTTTATATCTTATTTATACAAAAATCCATACTTACTTTTTTAACAACTAAGTTACTTCTCTAATTATTTTGAGCAATAATCTTATAACGATACATTGAAACAAAATTTTAGAAAAAATAAAAAGGCTCCCATCACGGGGAACCTTTTTATTAAAGATATGTTCTATTCAAATCAATAGCAATCTCAGTACAGCGGCAATCCATATCGCCCATCTACCACTTTTTCCAATTCAGTACTTAACTGTTGTACGCGTTTGGGCTGCTCTTTTGCCAGATTATTCTTTTCACCGACATCCTTTTTCAAATCATACAATTGTGGTTCCATACTGTTACCCAATTCGATATTCACAGTCTTATTATAAGCAGGGCCCTTACCGGGACGGACATATTTCCAACGCCCGTCTGTAATAGAAAGGTTGTTTTGTGCATTCTGCAATACCAGATAGTCACGTCCTTTCTTCTCTTTTCCCATCCAGGCAGCTTTCATTGGACGACTGTCCGGTGCTGCACCTTCGGGAAGAGCCTGATTCAACATCTGGGCAAAGGTAGCAAACCAGTCAATCTGGCAAAGTAATGCATCGGATACTCCCGGCTTAATCTGTCCCGGCCATCTCCAAATGCAAGGAACACGTGTTCCGGCTTCATAAATACTGTATTTACCACCCCGATATTCACCTCCGGGTTTATGATCGCCCAACAGTTCTACGGCCTGATCTTTATAACCGTCGTCAACCACAGGCCCATTATCACTGGAAATAATGACCAATGTGTTCTTATCCAATCCCAACTCTTCAAGAGTATTCAGGATCTCACCCACACTCCAGTCAAATTCCAATAGACAATCGCCACGAGGCCCCATGCCACTCTTACCTACGAATTGTGCTCCGGGAACACGAGGAACATGAGCATCTTGTGTGGCAAAATAAAGGAAGAAGGGACCATCTTTGTGCTTTTCAATAAAAGATACAGCTTTTCCGGTCAGTGTTTCGGCTATTTTATCATCTTTCCAAAGTGCCGACTTTCCACCTTTCATAAACCCGATACGGGAGATTCCGTTGACAATACTCATATCATGCCCGTGCGAAGGGTGCATAACCAACAACTCCGGATTATTCTTACCGGTAGGTTCACCCGGGAAGTTCTTTTTGTAACTCACCTGGATAGGATCGGCAGGATCAAGATTGATCACCTGGTCATTTTCTACAAATACACAAGGCACACGATCACCGGTGGCAGCCATAATAAACGAATAATCAAAACCAATATCATTAGTACCCGGTTTCAAGGGTTTGTTCCAATCCTGTTCGCCTCCCTTATCTCCCAGCCCAAGATGCCATTTACCTACCACTCCGGTTGCATAGCCACTTTGCTTAAACATATCCGGCATAGTATAACGTTCCGGCCGGATGATTGAAGCAGCGTCACCATCGGCAATACCTGTTCCGGCTTTACGCCAGGCATATTCGCCCGTAAGCATAGCATAACGGGAAGGGGTACTCGTAGCCGCCGCGCTATGTGCATTGGTGAAACGCACACCTTGGGCAGCAGCACGATCTACATTAGGAGTGTGGATCGTTTTTGCACCATTACAACTGAAATCACCGAAACCAATATCATCGGCATAAATAAAAACTACATTGGGACGCTGAGGTTCGTTATTTTGCGCAACAATCTGTTGAGCCAGACAAGGGGTTAAAACAAGAGGAAGTACAAAATATCTTTTTTCCATAATTAATTAATATTAGATTCCGAAACAAATATCGTCATTTACAAAGAGATTTACATCCTATATCAGTCAATACTTTTTCCGTACAATGAAAAAAAAGACGTTTATGGACATATTGATAGACAAATTTGGAAACAGAGAAAGGTTGTTTTTGATAATCTTGGAAATGGATAAACAAATACTTATCTTTGGACGTTAGATAGTTAATCACTAAAACTATATAAGTTATGAAATTTTTTATCGACACAGCCAATCTGGAGCAGATACGCGAGGCATATGCACTCGGAGTGCTCGACGGAGTTACTACCAATCCTTCGCTCATGGCAAAGGAGGGAATCAAAGGTACCGAAAATCAACGTAAACATTATGTTGAAATATGCAATATTGTAGGCGGTGATGTAAGTGCGGAAGTGATAGCCACCGATTACGAAGGAATGATTCGCGAAGGTGAAGAACTTGCAGCACTCAATCCCCATATTGTAGTAAAAGTGCCTTGTATTGCCGAAGGTATTAAGGCTATTAAATATTTTACAGAAAAGGGTATCCGTACCAACTGTACACTGGTCTTCTCCACCGGGCAGGCACTATTGGCAGCCAAAGCAGGAGCTACCTACGTATCTCCCTTTGTTGGTCGGCTGGATGATATTTGTGAAGATGGCGTAGGCTTAGTTGCCGAAATCGTACGAATGTACAGATTTTATAATTATAAAACTCAGGTACTGGCTGCCTCCATACGCAGTACAAAAAATATTATGGACTGTGTAGAGGCCGGTGCAGATGTAGCCACTTGTCCGCTAAGCGCCATCAAGGGGTTGCTCAACCATCCATTGACAGATTCCGGACTCAAAAAGTTTCTGGAGGACTATAAAAAGGTAAACGGATAAAAATCCGGGCCAAACAATTTCCTGAGTCTGCCGTTATACTTAATAAAAACAAGATATAACTATGGACTTAGGAAATTGGATGAATAAGATTCTCATCGGATGGGGAGTAGACCCAAAGATAGCTAACACTTTCGATGAGGCTATTATCGCTGTTTTAATGATTTGTATTGCTGTGGGGCTTGATTATCTCTGCCAAAGTATTTTTGTTGGCGGGATGAAGAAGTACACCAAGCACTCTCCCCATGTATGGAATACATTATTGATGAAACGACGTGTATTTCATAACCTCATACATACCATTCCAGGCATATTGATATATGCACTGCTTCCGATGGCTTTCGTCAGAGGAAAAGAGTTACTGCTCATTTCGCAAAAGATATGTGCTATTTACATTATCATGTCTTTATTGCTCGCTCTGAACGGAGTTCTGCTAATGATATTGGATGTATATACAGAGAAAGCGACAGCGAAAAATCGTCCGATGAAAGGCTTCATCCAGGTATTACAGGTTCTTCTCTTCTTCGTTGGTGGTATTATCATGATTGCTATCCTCGTTAATAAATCTCCTGCCAGCCTGTTTGCCGGATTAGGTGCTTCGGCAGCCATTCTGATGTTGGTATTTAAAGATACAATTCTTGGTTTTGTAGCAGGTATTCAGCTTTCTGCCAACGATATGGTACGTTTGGGCGACTGGATCACTCTCCCTTCAGGAAATGCCAATGGAGTGGTGCAGGAAATCACATTGAATACCGTAAAAATTCAGAATTTCGATAATACCATCTCTACAGTTCCTCCATACAGTTTGGTGAGTAACCCGTTCCAAAACTGGCGTGGAATGGTAGAATCGGGTGGACGGCGTGTTATGAAGAATATCACACTCGACCTCACCACTTTGAAGTTCTGTACCCCGGAAATGCTGGATAACTTTCGGAAAGAGATTCCTTTATTGGCCGACTACCAACCGGAAGAAGGGGTAATACCTACAAACTCACAAGTTTACCGCGTCTACATAGAACGTTATCTATGCAGCCTGCCTGTAGTCAATCAGGACCTGGACCTGATTATCAGCCAGAAAGAAGCAACCGAATATGGTGTACCCATCCAGGTATACTTCTTTTCCCGCAACAAGATATGGAAAGAATATGAACGAATCCAGTCTGATATCTTCGACCATCTGCTCGCAATGGTTCCGAAGTTTGAACTCAAAGTATATCAATATTCAGATTAAGAGGTCCGCTTATGGCTCTCTTTATACTGAGTAGGTGTCTCTCCTGTGTATTGCTTGAACGCTGTACTAAAATAACGTGAGGTAGAGAATCCTGTACGCTCTGCTATCTCTGTAAAGTTGAGGTCAGTAGTAGTAATAAGCTGTATTGCCCTTTCCAGTCTGAACTTATTGATATAATCATTGGCTCCCATATCCGTCAAGGCTTTCAGCTTATTATACAATGTAGCGCGACTCATATACATCTCTTTACAGAGAAATGCAATATCCAGTACTGAACTATCCAGATTTTCTGCAATAACTTTATTCAGCTTCAGAAGGAAAGTTTCATCTGCCTGGCTGAAAGTACTTTCCTCCGGTGCCGGCAATAACCCTGCATTGAGATAACGTACTTTAGTTTGCTCTCTGTTGCGCAAACGACTGCGAATCAGTTCCAATAACATTTCTTCCTCAAACGGTTTGGTCAGATAACCATCTGCACCAATCTTGTATCCGTGCAACTGACTTTGTTCGTCATCACGTGCAGTGAGCAAAATAACCGGTATATGGCTGATGTCAATATTCTCTTTTATCTGTTTACAGAGTTCATATCCGTTCATACGTGGCATCATCACATCACTGACTACAATGTCGGGCTGGTACCTCCGAACGATTTCCAAAGCCTCTACACCATCTGCAGCAGTATATACTTGCTTGAAGTGTACTTTCATGGTATCTTTCAGGAAATCAATCAAATCCTGATTATCATCTACTACAAGCAATGAATAATCCTTCGTCTGAAAAGTATTTGTTTCTGTATTTTTTTCTTCGTTATCATCCGTTATCAATTCGTTCAGATAGGCTTTGGGCTGACAAATAATCTCCTCTGATACTACCTGAAGCGGAAGTTCAAAGAAAAAAGTGGCACCAGCTGTATCATTGTCTTTGGCACCAATACTACCTCCATGCAGCTCTGCCAATATTTTGGAATAAGACAAACCAATACCCGTACCATTCCTTTCACCACTTCCCTGGTAGAATCGGGTGAAGAGTTTATGTATATCTACCTGTTTCAATCCACAACCCTGATCGGCTACGGAAACGCGAACCGACTGCTCATCCGGCAGCAGCTGCGTTTGAATCAAAATTTCACCACCCTCCGGACTATGTTTTAAGGCATTAATCAATAAATTGGTAAGAATGATCTCACATTTCTCCCTGTCAAAACTAACCACTGTAATCTGTTCATCCAACTGATAGCGTATATGTACGTTCCGTGCTTCTCCTTCACTTATAAAATCGGCAGAAACCTCTAACACCCAGTCATTCAACTGCTGTGGGTAGACCTGCAACTTACTGACTCCAACCTCCATTTTTCGTAAATCCAACACCATATTAAGCAAGTCTCTCATACGCTGTGACTGCCTGTAAATTCCTTTAAGCGGAACATAATTGGAGTCTGTAGGTGCCAAAGATTTCAAAATACGATTGAGTGGTGCATGTATCAATGTCAATGGCGTACGAAGTTCATGACTAATATTAATAAGAAAACGTACTTTTTCTTCATACATTTGCTTTTCATGCTCTTTCATCGCCCACTTTAACTTGTTTTCTTTACGGCGCATAGTGACCAGAAAAACCTGAATAATGACACCGGATACAAGTAATATACAACATAGGATAAACCACCACGTCTGATACCACGGTGGTAATATGGTCAAACTCAAAACTTGTTGTAAAGGAGTCCAGTTTCCGTCTTTTGTACTGCATGAAGCCATAATCCGATAATCTCCGGGAGGTAACGAACGAATGACTAACTCCGAACTATAGGAATCAATGTACTGGTTATTCAATCCGACAATCTGGTAACGATATATTTTCTGACGGAAAATATCTTTCTCACAAGACATTACACGAACCGCAATAGACTTACTGCTCCAGGATACGGAAATACCGGTGGGATTTGCACTTAACGCATCATTTACCGACTCTCCGTTAATCAGTACATCCGTCAACTGCATTTGTGGATACTCTGAACTTTCTACCGGCAAATTCTTGTCTATCCTCAACAGTCCTCTGATGCCACCCATATAAATATCTCCCCGGGTAGAAATCAGTCTGGGTTTAGACAAATATTCGTTTATAAAAACTCCGTCCGATTCGCCAAACAGAATAAACCTCTTTTCATTGACAAGCCATGCAAACAACATATTGTCCGCACCTATCCATATTTTACCTCTCTGATCACACATTATGGAGGTGATCTCACCAAAAAGCGAGGTAGGTAAATGATTGTACTGACGGGTTTCCGGATTATAACTGCTCAGCCCCTGGTTGCTGCCAATCCAGAAGACACCACGTTCGTCCCGTGATACGGCATTGATAAGCGTATCTTTGCCACAGGTATACACCGTATGTAGCTTATTAGTAGAGTGATTTAATACGTAAATTCGTCTCAGATCACAAAAATAACTTACCTCTGCTTCATGGGCTACCGGAAGAATTGTCCCGACCAAATCACTTCCTTCCTCTTCGATAGCTGCTTCAACCTTTCCGGAAGCGATATCATACCGGTAAATATGAGAGCCAAGCAATAGCACAGAACCCGAAGATACCTGACAAACATTTACTGTCTTCCCACTATACCGGAGCAGATTGTTTATTTCTTCGTTGTCAATGACCAACGGTTTGAGAGTTCCCGTCGATTTGTTAAAGACAAACAATCCTTTGGAGAAAAGAGAAAGTAACAATTCATTAGGCGTATAGCCGGTAACAGAGGCAACCTTAGCCTTCCAGGTAGTAGGATAATGCCGGAATTTCTCTGATTCAGGATTTAATCTGTTCAGACCACCTCCATCCGTACCAATCCATATATCATCGGATACAGAATCCTGGTATAGACTAAGAACAGCATTATCACTTAACCCGTCATCATTCCCTGGTACTACATCCGTATAGGTTTTCATCGATATTTCACGAATATTGATCAGACCACCCCGGATACTACCTGCCCACATATTATTATTGACATCATTGTGCAGATATAAAATAGAATTTACAGGCAGGGAATAGCTATTACCGGGAATATGCTCAAGAATAGACATTTCTTTTGATTCGGGATCTAATATATTAATTCCTCCCCCATCGGTCCCTATCCAGAGATGATCATCTCTTTCGGTCATACACAGAACAACATCGTTATTGAGTTGAGAATTCTGAGTTGTATAAGAGGCCAGTAAAGTACCGTCTTTTGAGAAACACCGGATTCCATTATTATAGGGAGCCACCCAAATACGCTGCCGGGAGTCTATCATTATTTCCATAATCTCCTTGCCACAATCAAAAGGAGGAGAAGTTACTTGTCCGGAACGGAGATTAAGCAGTAAAACACCTTGCCAGCGACTGGCACAAAGCAGTGTTTCTGCATCCCACATGCCAATAAACGAAATGGAGAATTGAGTATCGGAAGTAAAATCCTGAAGAAGAGTGAAGGAATCATCTTTATAGCTATAAAAGTAGATTTTATTTCGTGCACCAAACAAGATCCCCTGATTTATTCTACATGAAGCATTAACTATTATATTCTGATTGTTCCGGTTTTTAATAACATCAAAATCATCGCTTTTGCGTCGGTAACGGGCTATCCCTTTATCTGTCATAATCCAAATGTTATGCAGACTGTCCTCCATAATCTGATGAACATGATTATGAGGTAATGAATTGGGATTGTCAGACTGATGTATATAACGTTTTAACTCATGCCCGTCGAAACGGCCCAAACCAGCTTTTGTCCCGATCCATACAAATCCTTTCTTTTCGGCATAAATACACCGCACCGTAGAGGGTAAACCCTCATTTAAGGATATCTGTTTGAAATAATAATGACTGGCTTTCAAACCATTAGAATAAAGAAACAAGCCTATTATCAAACAAAAGAGACGAAAGTTATTAGATATTTTCATAAGTAAGATTCGTATGTGATCAGGGCAAAAATAAACGTTTCTTTCTCTTTTACCAAAAAAAGAGTATTAAAAGAGTGGCCAATTCGGATCATCCGTATGAGCTTCCAGCATGATAGCTTTCAATTCTTCTGCCTTTTCCGGATATTTATTCAGTAGATTATACTTCTCAGAAGGGTCTGCCGCCAGATTATAAAGTTCATAATATGGCTTTTCACCACGGATATTCATGTGCACTAATTTCCACACTCCCTTGCGTACCGCCTGACGCCCATTCAGTTCCTGAAACCCGAAATACAGGTATTCATGTTCTTTCTGTCCTTTTCTATTTTCAAGCAAAGGAAGCATGCTCACACCATCCATCTCTTTGACAGCAGCTTTTGGATTCAAAAGCTCTTCAAAAGTAGGCATAAGATCCCAGAAAGAACACATAAAATTTGTTTCCGTACCCGCCTGGATATGTCCCGGCCAGGAAATGATCATAGGAACACGAATTCCTCCCTCATACAAATCGCGCTTATAACCACGCCAGATACCATTACTATTAAAGAAATCCGGATCGGCTCCCCCTTCTCTATGAGGCCCGTTATCACTGGCGAAGATAATAATCGTATTATCGTATATTCCTTTATCCTTCAGCTTTTGTACCAATTGGCCAACGTATACATCGAGCCGATAGACCATTGCAGCAAATGTAGCACGGGGATTGAGTTGAGTACAATACCCTCCTTTACGAAATGCCGGGCTTCCGGGTTCAAAGCCTTTGTATGGAACCTCCGGAAATTTACCACGAAATTTATTTATAATACTATCTTCGGGTACAATCAGTTCGGCATGTGGAATGATAGTAGGATAAAACAAGAAGAAAGGTTCTTCCTGCTTCCTGTTATCTAAAAAAGAAAGTGCTTTAGAATGAATCAAATCCTGAGAATAGGTTCCTTTGCCATATTCCACTTCCAACACATTATCTTTGAGTTCAATACGTTGATCGTTTTCCCATAAATGATCGGGATAATAACTATGAGCCAGTAACTGACAGTTATAACCATAAAAATGATCGACGCCTTGTTTATTAGGATCACCTGTGGAACCAACGAATCCTAATCCCCACTTACCAAACGTACCGGTTTCATAACCTGCATCTTTGAACAAATGAAAAATAGTACGGGAGTCTGCCGGTAAAGGAAACTGCCCTTCGGGATTTAATTCCTTATTTCCCCGGATAGCTGTATGACCGCTATGAGTACCTGTCAACAGGCATGATCGTGAAGGAGCACTGACCGTTGTACCGGAATAACATTGCGTGAAACGCATTCCATTCTGAGCTAACAGATCGATATTGGGAGTATCAAATTTTTCTTGCCCGTAACAGCTCAGATCACCGTAACCCAGGTCATCAGCCAGAATAAAAACAACATTAGGACGTTGGGGAGTTTTTGATTTCTTTTTCTGTGCAAAGCCCGGTTGAATTCCGGAAAAACCGATAAGTAATACACTTCCGTATAAAATTTTGTTTCTCATTATGTACTAATATTTAAGATTTTCGTCACAAAGATAAGGTTTTCTATGAAAAGGCTTTTCCATTTTTGTCTTTTGATATGTTCGAATTTGTCTAAAGTCGTCCTATCCGGATTTTATTATCCGTTTTTCAAAGAAAGCCTGATACTAAGAAAATAAATCACACGTTATTATTACAATTGAATAATCATCTTTGCTAAATTATTAATCATATTTATATGAAAAAGCTCTATTTATCTATTCTGGCTGCCCTATTCATTGTAGGTGCCCGCGCAGAGAAGCCTGATAACACTCCCTCTCTTTCCATCTGGTTTGATACTCCCAACAACCTTGACGGACGCGCTATCTGGCAAAGAGCCGATGGTAAAGGTGAAAACCCGGATAAAGCCTGGGAAACAAGTTCACTACCTTTGGGAAACGGTAGTCTTGGAGCCAATATTATGGGTTCTATTGCTGCCGAACGTATTACATTAAACGAAAAGACCCTATGGAAGGGCGGACCAAATACTTCCGGCGGAGCAGACTATTATTGGAATGTAAATAAACAGTCGGCACCAATATTAAAAGAGATACGCCAGGCATTCACAGATGGTGACCAAAAACAGGCAGAGACATTGACCCGCAAAAATTTTAATGGTCTGGCAGCTTATGAAGAAAAGGACGAGACTCCTTTCCGCTTCGGTTCGTTCACTACCATGGGAGAGGTATATGTGGAAACCGGATTAAGTGAAATCGGCATGAGTGATTACAAACGTATTTTGTCATTGGATTCAGCCATGGCAACAGTCTGTTTCCTTAAAGACGGAATTAAATATCAAAGGAACTATTTCATCTCTTATCCGGACAGTGTGATGGTGATGAGATTTACTGCGGATAAACCGGGAATGCAAAATCTCACATTCAGCTACAGTCCCAATACTGAGGCACAAGGAAAGATAGAAGCAGATGGAACAAACGGTCTTTGCTACGCCGGAAAGCTAAATAACAATCAAATGAAGTTTGCACTTCGGTTCCGCGCCATAAACAAAGGAGGAACAGTAAGAGTTGAAAACGGAAAACTCGTGATAAAAGATGCAAACGAAGTTGTCTTTCTACTCACAGCCGATACGGATTATAAAATGAACTTTAACCCGGACTTCAACACTCCGGAAACGTATGTGGGAAATAACCCGGCAGAAACTACCCGAAACATGATGAAGCAAGCGGAAGCAAAGACTTACGAAGCACTTTACCTTCGCCATCAAAATGACTATACCGCACTCTTCAACCGTGTGAAATTGAGTCTGAACCCTCAAATGCCCATTGCAGACCTACCTACTGATCAACGGCTGAAGCATTATCGCCAGGGAACCCCGGACTACTATTTAGAACAACTTTATTATCAATACGGACGTTATCTGCTGATAGCCAGTTCACGTCCCGGAAATATGCCGGCAAACCTGCAAGGTATATGGCACAATAACCTGGATGGCCCATGGAGGGTAGATTATCATAACAACATTAACATCCAGATGAACTACTGGCCTGCCTGTTCTACCAATCTGGACGAATGTATGTTACCTCTAATCGACTTTATACGTGGATTAGTGAAACCCGGAGAAAAAACAGCAAAGGCGTATTTTAATGCACGTGGATGGACGGCTTCTATTTCTGCAAACATCTTTGGATTCACCGCTCCCCTATCCAGTGAACAGATGGAGTGGAACTTCAACCCAATGGCCGGCCCCTGGCTGGCTACACACATCTGGGAATATTATGATTATACGCGCGACAAAAAATTTCTTTCAGAAATAGGATATCCACTGATAAAAAGTAGTGCACAGTTCACTGCTGACTACTTGTGGCATAAACCGGATGGAACATATACAGCAGCCCCTTCTACTTCTCCGGAACATGGTCCGGTGGATCAAGGAGCTACCTTCGTACATGCAGTCGTACGGGAAATCCTTTCAGATGCTATTTCAGCAAGTAAGATATTAGGAGTAGACGCAAAAGAGCGCAAACAATGGGAAAATATATTAAAGAACCTGGTTCCTTATCAGATTGGCCGATACGGACAACTGATGGAATGGTCAGCAGATATTGATGATCCCGACGACAAACACCGCCACGTTAACCACTTATTCGGGTTACACCCGGGACATACTCTATCTCCCATTACGACTCCGGAATTGGCTCAGGCTGCCAAAGTAGTATTGCAACACCGTGGTGATGGTGCTACCGGTTGGAGTATGGGGTGGAAGTTAAATCAATGGGCAAGGTTACAAGATGGAAATCACGCCTATATGTTATTCGGAAATTTATTAAAGAACGGAACTTTAGATAATCTGTGGGATACTCATGCTCCCTTCCAGATTGATGGAAACTTCGGAGGGACAGCAGGCATTACAGAGATGTTGGTACAAAGCCATATGGGATTTATTCAATTGTTGCCGGCACTTCCTGATGCCTGGAAAGAAGGTTCAATCAATGGCATTTGTGCCAAAGGTAATTTTGAGGTCTCTATCGCCTGGGAAAATAACCAACTAAAAGAAGCAACTGTCACATCAAAAGCCGGAACACCTTGTACTATTAAATATGGTGACCAAACTCTCTCATTCAAAACTCAGAAAGGACAGAGTTACAAGATTGTAGGAGAAGGGGGGAAAATTAGGAGGGAGTGATGAGTGAAGTGATGAGTGATTAGTGATGAGTGATTAGTGATGAGTGATTAGTGGCTACGCTATTATGCCGCATGGCACTAATCACTCATCACTAATCACTCATCACTATTTATCACGCTATCGTCACCGCCGGATCAAGATAAACATCCTGAATGGCATTCAATAATTCGACACCTTTATTCATAGGCTTTTGGAAAGCTTTACGTCCACTAATCAGCCCCATACCTCCGGCGCGTTTATTAACAACAGCTGTAACTACGGCATCTCTTAAATCGGAAGAACCATGAGATTCTCCACCGGAATTTATTAATCCAACGCGTCCCATATAGCCATTGGCTACCTGATAGCGGCAAAGATCAATAGGATGTTCCGAAGCTAACTGTGTATACATACGCTCGTCTGTTTTACCAAAACCGATAGCAGTAAAGCCACCATTGTTTACAGGAAGTTTCTGTTTTACAATATCAGCTTTGATAGTCACACCAAGGCGGTCAGCCTGTCCGGTAAGGTCAGCAGCAGCATGATAATCCACACCATCTTTCTTGAAATCGCTATTACGCAAATAACACCACAAGATAGTTGCCATACCTAATTCATGGGCGTAATCAAACGCTTCGGCTATCTCCACCAATTGACGCCGGCTCTGTTCTGAACCGAAATAAATAGTAGCACCTACGGCTACAGCTCCCATTTCCCAGGCTTCCTTCACAGTGCCAAACAGTACCTGATCATACGTAGTAGGATAGCTTAATAATTCGTTATGATTCAGCTTCACCACAAAAGGAATCTTATGTGCATACTTACGTGCCACAGCACCCAATATACCAAAGGTAGAAGCTACGGCGTTACATCCTCCTTCAATAGCCAGTTTCACAATGTTCTCCGGATCGAAATAAATCGGATTCGGAGCAAAGGAAGCACCCGCAGTATGTTCAATATCCTGATCAACAGGAAGAATAGAAACATAACCGGTATTGGCCAGGCGACCATGTCCGAGAATCGTTTGCAAACTACGTAAAGTCTGTATATTACGGTCTGAATCTATCCAAATACGATCAATCGTTTCGGAAGAAGGAATGTGAATCATCGATTTATCTATAGTCTTGCAAGTATGGTCAAGGTAATATGCGGCCTTGTCACCCAATAAATCTGTTATTTTACTCATAATGTTGTTTTTTAAAATTAATAAAACCAGTAGTTAAAAGTTAGCACCCCAACTACTTTTTCTTGCCCTGATTAGCCACTGCTTCCATCAGTTTTTTTATCTCTTCAGGATCACCCAGAAAATAATCATTCACCAGATTGAGATCATCGTCGAACTCGAAAACATAAGGTACTGCTGTCGGAAGATTTAAATTCACAATATCTTCATCAGAGATATGTTTCAGATGTTTGATAATCCCTCGTAAACTGTTTCCATGGGCTACAACAAGTAACTGATCAGCGGTTTTCAGATTTGGAAAAATGATACACTTCCAGTAAGGCATAATACGCTCAATGGTTTCTTTAAGAGACTCCGTACGGGGTAATTCGGTATCAGGAACTTCTTTATAGCGATTTTCGAAACGAGGATTACGCGAATCATCTTCTGCCAATGCATGAGGAGCTACATCATAACTACGACGCCAAACCAACACTTGTTCATCGCCATATTTAGCAGCCGTTTCAGCTTTATTCAATCCTTGCAATGCACCGTAATGTTTCTCATTCAAACGCCAGGTTTTCTCTACCGGAATCCAATCCTGATCTAACTTATCCAATGCACAATTTAATGTCTTCACTGCCCGCTTAAGATAAGAGGTGTAGGCTTTATCAAAATTAAAACCATTTTCTTTCAGTAACTCACCTGCTCTGTTGGCTTCGGCAATGCCTTTTTCCGTAAGGTCTACATCTGTCCATCCGGTGAAACGATTCTCT
Source organism: Bacteroides sp. HPS0048 (assembly GCF_964240755.1). Taxonomy (NCBI): domain Bacteria; kingdom Pseudomonadati; phylum Bacteroidota; class Bacteroidia; order Bacteroidales; family Bacteroidaceae; genus Bacteroides; species Bacteroides sp. HPS0048. The sequence continues at coordinate 15,925 of NZ_CAXSVC010000009.1, forward strand.
TTATTCCACGCACTTTCTCCGTGGCGAAGCAAAACTATTTTTTTCATCTATCATTACTCCTTTCTGTTTTAGTATACAACACTTTTAGCAAGAGCAAAGTTCACTATAACAGATAAAGTTGTCAATACCCAAAAATACCGATTTATTATTTCCTTTCTCAATTCAAATGCGTACTTTTACAGCGTTAAAAAACACCGAATAAAAAGATACCACTTTGAAGACGAACAAACAGTCAGACAGCGAATTTTTCTTTAAGCTGATGAACAAAGCAAATATGGGATGGTGGGAAGCCGATTTAAAAACTGAAAGTTATATCTGCTCCGAATTCATTTCCAACATATTAGGACTCGATAGTGACGGAATCATCAGTTTTGAAGACTTCAATAAACGTATTTTGAAAGAAGACCAAAATCATACCAGTCCACTTTCTTCCATTGAAATACAGCAAACGATTGAAGAAGTATACCTTCTTGACACTCCCAAAGGCAGTGTGTGGATACGTAGTAAAAAATGTTTCGAGGAGACTGATGAAGAAGGAAATACAAAAATATATGGTATCGCCGAGGCACAAGACGGGCCTAATATGACTACTGCCTATCAGGCGCTGAAGAACAGTGAACGCATTCTGCATAATATTTACAAAAACCTTCCGGTAGGTATCGAACTATATAACAAAGAAGGCTACCTGATAGACCTCAATAAAAAAGAGTTGGATTTATTTCATATTCCCGGAAAACAAGAAGTTTTAGGAATCAATATTTTCGATAACCCCATATTTCCGGAAGAGATAAAAGAAAAGGTAAGAAATCACGAGGACGCAGATGTCACATTCCGTTATGAGTTCTCCAAATTGAATGGATATTATAAATCCCAGCAGAGCCAAGGCACGATAGATTTAATGACAAAGGTTACTACTCTGTATGATAATAACAGGAATCCCATAAACTACCTGTTAATCAACGTAGATAAAACCGAAGATACACTGGCATATAATAAAATCCAGGAGTTTAAAAGTTTCTTTGATCTTGTTGGCGATTATGCTAAAGTGGGGTATGCACATTTTGACGGATTAAGCCGGGATGGATACGCACTGAAAAGCTGGTTTAGGAATGTAGGAGAAAAAGAGGGTACCCCACTAACAGAAATTATCGGCATTCATTCTCATTTTCATCCTGAAGACCGTGCCGTAATGATCAACTTCCTTGATGAAGTAGTGAAAGGTACTGCTTCGAAATTATGCCGGGACGTTCGTATTCGCCGGGAAGACGGCCATTACACATGGACACGCGTGAATGTGCTTGTCAGGAACTATCGTCCACAGGATAATATCATAGAGATGCTATGTATTAACTTTGATATTACCGAACTCAAAGAAACTGAAATGAAACTTACTAAGGCCAAAGAAAAAGCAGAAGAGTCTGACCATCTGAAATCAGCCTTTTTAGCCAATATGAGCCACGAAATACGTACGCCTCTAAATGCAATTATAGGTTTCTCAAGCTTGTTACAAGCAACTACCGACTCAGAAGAAAAGAAGCAATATGTAGATATCATAGAAGAAAACAACCGGTTACTGTTACAGTTAATTTCAGACATTCTCGACCTGTCCAAAATAGAATCCGGTACTGTTGAAATGTGTCTGGGAAAAATGGAAGTACGGCAACTCTGTGTCGACCTGATAAGTACATTGCGAATCAGGGCTGAAAAAAATGTAGAGTTACGTATTGCTCCAAACTTACCCAAACTACATATTATAAGCGACAGAAACAGAATACATCAGGTATTAATGAATTTCGTGACCAATGCTATGAAATTCACCTCGGAGGGAAGCATTACTTTGGGATATGAAATTTGTGAGAAAGAAGTAAAATTCTATGTAAAAGATACAGGCATCGGCATTGAACCGGAAAAACAAAAAGAAGTATTCGAACGCTTCGTCAAGCTCAATTCTTTTATTCCGGGTACCGGCTTAGGACTTTCCATCTGTCAAAGCATTGTCACACAATTAGGCGGTAAAATTGGTCTTGAATCAGAACCGGGTAAAGGTTCTTGTTTTTGGTTCACTCACCCGCTAAACTAAATAACGCTTTGACATATTTTAGTGGATAGAAGTCGCAAATATTCATTACACCTGAAAGAAGTAAACATTGCTCTTCTATCCACTAAAATTCCATTCATAACTTGAAGAATCCAAAAGAGAACCCTATTCTTATCTATTTCTTTTCAAGAAAATACGATCTGAAATTACATCCGGTAACTCAGACTCATAATGTGTCACCATGATCATCGTTTTGTCCCGTCGACGGCAAAAAGCTTCAATCACCTTCTTCACTCGCCGGCGATTAAATGTATCGAGTCCATGAAGTGGCTCATCCAGAATCAGTAACTCAGGATCCTTAACAAATGCACGTGCCAATAATGCCAGGCGTTGTTCACCACTCGATAACTGCAGGAAAGGTTTATCTTTTAACCGGACAATGCCGAAAATATCCATCCACCATTCACATATCGCTATCTGCTCCTGTTGCGGACGTTTATAAAGTCCGATACTATCATGCAATCCGCTTGCCACAATCTCAATAGTAGGCAGATTTTTCAAATAAGCCCGGTGCATTTCAGGACTCACATAACCAATGTGCTTTTTTATCTCCCAAATACTTTCTCCCGTACCGCGTTTACGCCCAAACAAGCTGATATCACAAGCATACGACTGTGGATTGTCGGCACAAACAAGACTGAGCAAAGTAGACTTTCCTGCACCATTCTCTCCACTGAGCGCCCATTTTTCACCCCGACGTACAACCCAGTCAAGCTCTTTAAGAATAATACGGTCTCCATAACGAATACTGACTTTATTTAATCTTACGACCTCTTCCGAATCATAATTCGTACTTTCGTAAGGCAAATCAATAATACGTTGCTGTAGTTCTGTGAACGATTCTTCGATCGCATGTTCGCGATATCTCTCCAAATAGTCTTCACGAGGTATTTTATCATACACAGTCAAATGATCTACAGGAATAACGTGAGTTATAAACGAAGGTACATCGTCCAACATTGATAGTATGAGAACGATCTGTACAGACGACAACTTCGTAAGACGTTCGAGCAGACTGAAAAGCAGTTCACGCGTAGGTGCATCCAATCCTATAAAAGGATTATCCATAACAAGTACCCGTGGAGAAGTAAGCAACGCTTTTGTCAGCTGAAACTTTCTTAATTCCCCACTCGAAAGCAGAATTATCTTCTTATCCAGCATTGGTTCAATGCGAAACAGTTCAAACAATTCCTGTTTCAGAGCCTCATCTTTTATCTCTCCCAACATTTCACGAACCTCGGGTGCATCCTCCTGATCGTGCGCATTCCAACGCTGCTGATAGTAATAATTGGCATCCGCTGCCCCATAAGTATCACGAAAAGCAATATATTTTACATTGTCATATACCGTATTGGTAACAGACGGAGAGAAGTCGTACACTAAACTTCCTTCCTTTAGCGGATACTTTCCCAAAAGCGTATCCACCAACAAGCTCTTTCCACCTCCATTAGGTCCCACCACAGCAATATGTTCTCCTGCTGACAGTGCCACCGTTACCGGTTGTGCCAAACGAATAAGCGGGTTGCGTGTTACGCCCCCCGCTATACTAATAGTATTCTGTATCATCTGTCTTATTTATACATTATCAATGCCGACTGTGCAGGAACAGTAACTTCTGGTCCGTACAACATTCCCATACCACGGCTATCAATTGCTCCATCACGGCAAACTACTGTATATTTACCTTCCGGTACCGTCAACTTCGCCGGAGTATTACGTGAATTATAGGCCACAACAATCTCTTCCCATTTATCTCCGTTAGCATGATCTTTCAAACGGAATGCCACCAGGTTACTACCTTCTACAGGAATAAATTCCAGATGCTTACGTACCAGATCAGCATCTCCCATACGAAAAGCAGGATGTGATTTGCGTAAGTCTATCAACCGTTTGTAGTACGTAAACACATCGTTATTTGTTGTTTTGCGTTTCCAATCGATAGCATTAATAGAATCCGGACTCTCATAACTATTGTGTACTCCCTTTTTATCACGCATGACCTCTTCGCCTGCCTGAATAAAAGGCACACCTTGTGAAGTAAATACTACTGTCTGAGCCAGTTTGTCCAAACGTGCCAATAAATCCGGAGTAATTTCCGGGACGCTTGATTTCAAACGATCTACCAGACACATATCATCGTGACAAGATACATAGCTAATCATTTGGGTAGGCTGTAATGCCCACGGTGCCTTACTATAATTCACCGAATCATAATTAATTTGCGGATGTTGGATAGCTCCCACGATACCAAATTTCAGACTTTCTTCTCCTCCGGGTAGCCCAGCGAGGAATGCACCTTTATGATTATCATTGAAAGGGCCTCTCAACCCATCGCGTAATTCATCTGAGAATGCAGCAATGCCTGGCATCTCATGCACATTTGCCTTCATAGCCAACGAATCGGCCGGATATTCAGGAGCCTCAGCCGCCCATCCTTCTCCATATATATAAATAGAAGGATCTACTTTATCCACCGCTTTACGAATCTCGTTCATTGTCTCTATATCGTGAATTCCCATCAGGTCAAAACGAAAGCCATCGATATGATATTCATTAATCCAGTACAATACCGATTCAATCATATATTTACGCATCATGGCACGGTCACTTGCAGTCTCATTCCCGCAACCGGAACCATTGGCCAATGTTCCGTCTTCCTTATGACGATAAAAATAGCCGGGGGCAGTACGTTCAAAGTTACTGTCGGCCGTGTTGAATGTATGATTGTAGACCACATCAAGTACTACACGGATACCTGCTTTGTGCAGAGCCTGCACCATCTGTTTGAATTCCTTAATACGTACAGCTGGATTGTATGGATCAGTAGAGTATGAACCATCCGGTACATTATAATTCTGAGGATCATATCCCCAGTTATATTTATTCTCGTTCAGCTTTGTTTCATCCACGGAAGCATAATCATAAGATGGCAATAGATGTACATGGGTCACTCCCAACTCTATCAAATGATCTATTCCCGTCAACAATTTATCAGGATTCATTGTACCATGCTCTGTCAATGCAAGGAATTTTCCTTTATTCTTAATCCCCGAAGCAGAATCTACCGAAAAGTCCCGGTGATGCATCTCATAAAGAATAATATCCGCCGGCGACTTCAATCCCGGACGGGTATCTGTATCCCATCCTTTAGGGTCGGTATCCCTCATATTGATAATTGCAGCACGTTTACCATTCACACCTACCGCTTTGGCATTAATTCCGGGGGTATCGCCCAACCACTTATCATTCACTTTCACATTGAAAGTATAAAATTTCCCCAGTAAGTCCTTATCCACTGTAACCGTCCAGGTACCTTCTTCACCCGATACTAATGGCACTGTTTCATAAGCATGCCCACCTTCTCCGGCCTCAAACAACATCAACCGTACTTCATCTGCGGTTGGAGCCCAAAGAGAAAACTTTGTAGCAGCAGGTGTATATTCCATCTCCGTCAGATTTCCCGAACGTACGGGGTACAGTTCATAAGAAGTATATTCCTTTTTTGCAGGAGTACAACTCATTGCCACAACTGTTGTCACTCCAATTATTGCCAGATAATTAAACTTCATAGTATCCTTAATATATTTAAAATTCAAATTTCCTGTTTTTAAAACATTCACCTCACCTTATCCGGATTCTTAGCTATAAAATCTTTCCATCCGTGGTAACCTTTCTCTATCGTAGGGCGTCCCATCTGAAGGAAATGACAATAAGCTGCTGCCAATCCGTCTGTAGCATCCATAAAGACAGGCATTTCCTCCTTTGCCAAATGGAGCATTCGTTGCAACATATCCGCCACCTGCTCTTTAGACGCTTGACCATTACCTGTAATTGCCATTTTTATTTTCAGCGGAGCATACTCCGTAATCGGAATATCTCTGCTCAATGCTGCTGCCATTGCCACTCCCTGCGCACGTCCAAGCTTCAGCATCGACTGTACATTTTTCCCAAAGAAGGGTGCCTCAATGGCCAGTTCATCCGGCAAATAACTCTCAATAATACTTAATACACGTTCGTGTATATGTCTAAGTTTCAAATAGTGATCACCAAATTTTCGCAAGTCGATAACTCCCATAGCAACCATTTCAGGCTTTGTGCCCGTTACTCGCAAAATCCCATATCCCATAATGGTAGTACCAGGATCAATGCCCAGAATTATCTTTTCTTTGACCGGCTGTATCACTGTATTACCTCCATCAGTGTAGGAAATCCAATAGCTTTATCTTTAAATGTTTTTGATAATTCTTCATTCAGTTTCACCCCTTGCTCCAAATGCCAGCGATGCAACACTCCACTACTCTCCACTTCCCACTGTAAAGAATAAGATGTACCCTCATCCCGATGGCTTAGTATCCGACAAAGACGTGGTGACTTCAACGCTCCATGTTTCTCTATTTCAGGGATATAACATTCTTTGATCCATATCAAAAAATTATCGTGAATCTCATCATCCACTTGAAAGGTTGTATTATAGATAAGCATATTTTCTTTTTTGATTATTATTTACCGCAAACATAGCAATTATTTCAGAATAATGCATTATATTTGCGCCACGAAAACGGAACAAAGCCTGCAATCGTTGACGTAACTTAATTGGGGGGTTAGCTCATCTGGCTAATTTTTAGACCCATATAAAACTCTATAAATCAAAAACATACGATTAAATCTTATTTTTTCATAGCAATTTTATATCAATTCTTGTATAAGGCTGTCCGGGTCGTCAGTTTCTTCGGGAATTAAATCAGGAGTCCCCTCTTCCTCCGGTTCCGGTATCATTTCTTCCGGTATTTGTAATTCCGGATTTAACACCCAATCTGGAATTTCCAATTTGTTCTTCTCGATAAAATCGTTCATTTCCGATTCAGTATCGAATTCTGCGTACTCGGAATTCGCGGAAGGATATACCTTACCGCTATTCTCTTTAATGATCGCTTGTACTGTCCCATCGTTATAGATAAGAACATAGGGTTTTGTTAATACTATCATAGTTTTATTCTTTTTAATTAGTTTGTACCGTAAATCCTTTCTGTTGTAACGATGTGATCGCAGCTTGTGACGCTTCGGTAGGTGCATCACATGCACCGGTTAGAGCTATCGTTCTCGTTCCCGTTCTCTCCCCTGCAATAGCCGCTAATTTTATAAGTATACTGTCAACTGTTGTAGAGTCAATAGGGGATGTTATTTCAGGAGCTAACTTGAAATTATAAAATTTATCCGACAGGGGAAAATCACCATTAAATGTAACATTAAAATGCCCATATAACTCTAAAAATACCATTGTTTTATTGGGTATATTACTAATATCTCCCGTTATTTGATTGTTAGCATCTGTCGATTTTATATTAAATGCTATAATTCCTATTGGTAAATCAGCTAAACGTCCTTTTAAACTACACTCTCCTGCAAGAACAGCAGATGTTAGTTGCTTAGGAAGGTCTAATATGTCACCCGATATAGTCGATTTTCCAGAAATATTAATAACATTTAAAAGAGGTGGTAGATCGGTTACATTTCCAGATATAATAAAACTTGGACCAGATAATAATAAAGTCGTTAACATACGAGGTGCATCTATTATATTTCCCGTAAACGCACTCGTTAAATTGTACATTTGAACTACTTCCAAACTACGAGGTAAATCGGAAACATTGCCAGTAATATTAGAACCTGAACCAGTATTAAGATACAGAAAGGTTAATTTTCTTGGTAAATCGGAAACATTACCACCAATATTTATTAGTGGACTTGTCATCTGTAAATATGTTAAAAGTCTCGGAAGGTCTTTAAAATCACCGGATATATTTGGTCTTGAATTAGTACCATCACCGATACTAATATTAGTCATATTTCTATTAAAATCCTTTACTTCACCGTAGATACCGGGATTACTATTTGCGATTAAGTATGTCAATGAATTTCCAAAATCCTTTATACTTTGATATACATTATAATTAGAAAGGTTAGAACCGACAACTATACTATATACTCCTTTTGCCTCTACAATGGCATAAGATTCTATTGCCCAAAAATATAAATAAGTACTCACTCCCTTTTTTATACCTATTGATGTTTCTCCTTTATCTGTAGGGCCAGAAGAAACATGCCCTCCTGTTATTGTTACTTCTGTATCAAATAAAGACGTTAAATAGATAGTTATATATCCCCCGTCAGCAATTTTTTTCAGCTGAATCATCGTAGTAGGAATATTTGCATATAATGTATCCGATAGGCTATCATTGTCTATCATCTTACCGTTTACAGAATACCTATTGCATTTTAGTACAGCTTCCTTAAAATACGAATTTACCCACCCAACGAGCACACCAGACATTTGATTTAAGTATCTTACTAATTTATACTGTTTTTCACTTACGTCATAGATTAAATATTTAAGTTTATCGTCTGTCATTGGATCAATGATCTCCTGTCCAGTATCGGTAGCCGAATCTCCAACTCTCGTATTTCCGTACGACAATAGTAGTCTTCTTGGTAAAGAGATAGTTACCGATGTATCTGTTTCACTGAAATTAACGGAAACAAATGAACTGCCGGTATATATATGCATCATACCATTCTGAGTTGCTAAAATAGCAGCCTGATCCGCGCCTAATACCTTATTTACGTCGGAAGTAATTAAATCATGGGCGATATTGGATTTTGGAATATAGTTTCTGAAAGATCGAGAAACGCCATTTACAAAATAGTTGTTACATCTTAAAATTGCTTCTTTAAAATACTGATTAATCCACCCTACCAACACTGAATTAGTCATTTGATTCACAGAACCAACTAATTTATATTGGTTTTCGGTTAAATCATAGACCAAATATCTTAATTTGCCTGCTGTCATTGGATCAGTTATTACCTGACCGTTAGTCGTTGCTGTGTCTGCGATTCTTTTATTTCCGTAGGATAAATAGAGTCCTGACGGTAAAGATATAGTGACGGATATATCAGTATCGCTAAAATCCACGTTAACGCTTTTGTTAGTGGATATTACCTCCATCATACCGTTTTGAGTAGCTAACTGAATAGCCTGATCCGCTCCTAATACCTTATTTGCGTCAGTAGTCGCTAAATTGTGGACTATATCAGTTTTAGGAATGTAGCTACTGAAAGATTGAGAGACGCCATCAACTGTGTAATTATCACACTTTAATATTGCTGTCTTAGTAAATTGACTAATCCAACCCACTAACACCGAATTATTCATTTGATTTACGGAGTCTACCAATTTATAGAGATTCTCGCCCAAATCATAGACTAAAAATTTCCACCTAAGATCAGTCATTGGATCAGTTATTACCTGACCGTTAGTCGTTGCTGTGTCTGCGATTCTTTTATTTCCGTAGGATAAATAGAGTCCTGACGGTAAAGATATGGTAACGGATTGATCTGAACTGCTAAAATTCACGTTAACAATCTTATCCCGACTTAAGGTTTGCATCATACCGTTCTGAGTAGATAGAATCCTACCCATATTCGCGGACAAAGGTTTATCCACAGAAGTAGATATTAATCCGTCTATGATGTCAGACGCAAGAAGATAATTAGTCGGATTCATAGATTTACCGTTAACTGTGTAATCGCTGCACTTAAGGAATGCGGTCTTAACTTCGTTACTGATCCATCCAAGTAATACGGTTCCGTTCATCTGATTCTGCGCCGTGACAACCTCCACTTTCCCTTTGCTAATATTGAATACGAGGTACAGATTTTTAGTAGCTGCGGGAACTTCTATCATACTTATACCCATATCGCAGATAACAGAGGTATTACCGTATGATATGACTGTTTGCTCAGGGAATGCAATAGAGGTGTTTCCATTGTCTTTGAAAACTATATCCACCTTAGTACCTGCAAACGTCCAGATAAAGCCGTTCTGAGTAAACGCATTACCCATGTCCCTTTGTAGATTTTCTACCTCTTCATTTATATTGGATAGCTCTTTTTCTGTAACAACCGCTACCCAATTATCTGTTACATTCCAGTCCTCGCCATCGATAGTGGCCCCGATATATTTATATGAGCGCCAACCTTCTTCTGATAAGAATGTACACGTCATTCCCTCTTTTCTTATGTCTTGCGGTATTTTAGCTACCGCCGTATTCAAAGTATATACATTAGTACCGTTCTCGCCCTCCGTCGGGTGCAGATATGACACGATATAGTCCGTTAAAGAGTTCACATCATTTTGATAGATAATTTGCGCAGACTCCTGTCCGGTCATTCCTTCAGTAATTTTTTTTAGTGCATCCATATTATTTTTATTTTTTATAATTCCATAAGCCAGTATTGTACCAGAATCCCAATTCGTTCCACGTCCCGTCCTCCAATATCCACGGTCTTCCGTCAATATTTGCTATATATACGGTCGCGGTTTGCATGGTAACCTCATTTTGGAAAGTAATATATTCCCCACCTAATTTTATACCGGTAGCCGTTATTAGAAAATCGCCAGCGTTTCCCTCTATCTGATCCAGTGTTACAAACTGTGGAACGCCACTTATCAGTTTCCAGGGGTTCGAACTTTCCAATATAAAAGATAAATTATCAACGGGCTTTTCTATAATCATTCGCGTAGGTACGATACGTATATAATTTCCCGTTTTAAAAGAAGTCTCAAAAAGAGGATAGCAAGACAAAGCGCTAAAGGTTACTAAGGCCCCGAATCCGTCGGAGGTTTGGCAGGCGTATGTAACACCCGCACCAGCCTCTTTACCAAATACGAAATAACGTCCGCTCGTACCGCGGAATTGAACGATATACCTCCTTTTCGTAGACAAATGGAGATCGGATAATAAATCGGCGGATATATCCGGGATAAATGTCTCGACAGTATGAGTATAGATACTATTTTTTAAAGTTGAATTATATTTTGTATTTTCAGAAGACGCCACCTTTACAAAATCCCCCGCCCTTAGAATATCGGATACAAGGCAATTGGAGTAAAGTCCGTCCCCTTCAAATCTGAAACCTCTAAAGTCTTCGAAGTCCAGTACACGAACATCGGTAATTCCGTCCGGGCTGTAGCTGCACGGCGGTTTCATATTATGTATTCTACATTTCATATCATAAAGACAAAAAAGGGCGATATCATCTACCGCCCTTTTTTAATTGTCACAAGTTACTTACTCCGTAATAGTCTCCTTATAAATCGGGGTAATGACGCTTCGATCTTTTACAAAGGGAGCGATCTCGGTAGATGCGCCCTGTAATATCGTAGTCCATCCGGTAGCGTCCGCTTCGGCTGCGCCGCTTGCGTAATCAAATCCACCTGCCGGGGCGCTTAGACCACCAGTACGCCCGAGTACTTTAATGGACCCGTTAACGGTAACGACAACAGCGATAAACCGTCCTAAACTCAACGCGTCTCCCTCATTAATAATATCTACATCATCCTGTTCGATTACGGTATTAAGTGTGTGTTGACGGTATTTCCCTCCATTCCCACCGACTAACAAGGCGTCAGCGTAAGAGGTTGTATTGTCCGCCCCCTTTATAGGAAAGAAACTTTCACCTTCCGGCAAAAAAATCCCTTCTATATCTCCGTCGGTACCGAATTTATAGGCGATCGCACCGTCTACCGCCGCATCCCCGTTTGCCGGGGGATAGTAATTGGCTAAGAAAGTTTCCCGTACGCCGGATAATACGTACTCGCATTTCTTTCCGCCCAACCCTTTTGTCAATTTACAGTTTCCCATCTTTATACTTTTTATTTCTATTTTTTACGGATTTCCAAATGCCCCAGGCGTACCAAGCGCCCCGTTCATTCCAACGCCCGGTTTCAAGTACCCAGGGCCTTAAGGGAAAACGGTGTCTATATCCTCCGTACGTTGGTTAAGGGTTACTACCGCGCCCCGATCACTGTCCGGGAGATTTACACGTACTTGCCCTACGCGTGGATTAATTCCACTTGAATTGTCGGTAGCAGTCACAGTTACGGTAGTTACGTTAACGCCGTTGGCTTCTGATGTTTCACCAGCTTTTACGGTAAAGCCATCTACTGCAGTATTAACTTCGGGAGTCACACCTTTTTTAGTTACTACCGTGAATGTCTTTGCTTCTCCCGCCGCTGAGAACACAAGCGAGTTAGGAGTTATCGCCAAGTCGTTATTACCGGGCCCCGCCTCCTGTGCGGTCTTAACCTTGTCAGACCAGATAACAGCCTCGTCCTCAAACGGTATCACAAAGCCTAAACGCATACGCCCCTTAATCCACACCTTACTATCGTTAGGTTTCGGGAATTGACCCATTTCGATCTCGTCCAGATCGCTAAGAAGGTCCGTTAACAGGAAGGCGTTAGTACCATCGATACAGATAAGGGTATTCTTCCCGATACCTTTGACCGGTACAAACTCTACTCCCAAATAGTATATACGCGGATTGCGTTTGTCGGTATCGTCCACCGTCCAGGCTTCCGCCAACACTTGATTATTTTTGTCAGCGAGCGCAGCACGTAAGATACGTCGGGTGCTATACGATCCGAAAATATAGAGGGTACCAGCGTCTTCACTTTGTAACACGTCTTCCGATACGGCGTTATACACGTCTTCAAAAGTTTGCAACACATTCGCTTTTGTGATAACAGCGCCGACCAGTTTAGCCGCCTGAGTAGAATCCAAAAGCGTTTTCTCCATACCGTTAAACTGGTTCGGGTCTACACTTTCATCCCCTCCGATTATCATTTCCTCGATTTCGTTGCTAAGACCGATCGCGATAAGTTGTAAAGTAGCCTCTTCCAGTTCAGGAGGTAGACTTTCGTTTTTCGCACCCGGAGACAGCATGTAAAGAGTACGTTTGTTCTCCAGTTCGTCAATACACTGTTCGAGATTGATTTTATAGGTCTTTACTTTAGCCTTCTTGTCAGACAGTTTAATAATTTGATTAGGGGTCCACGCACAATCTTTTCCGTCGATCTGCAAAATTTTATTATCGAGATCGATCATACTCAGAAGCTCGTCCCCTTTAATGCCGGTCAGCACGCGAATATATCCGCCCTGTACCAGGCGGCCACCGAACATTGCACGGGTAAACCATTCGGGATTCTCCTGTGCGTTGTAACTAAGGCCGTTAATATTATACATGTTTGCCATTTAAATACACGTTTTTTCGGTTATTATTTCTTTTTCCTTCTCTCATTCCGGCTACGGATAACGGCGGCCATCTTCTCGGTGTACGTCATCTCTTCGGGCTTTTTACCACCACCATCTACGGGGGCCTCCGCAGGCGTTGTACTCGGCTGTTTTTCCAATTCTGCGATTTGCGCCTTAAGGCGTGCGATTTGCGCTTCTTTCCCCCCGGCTTTTGATAGGTATTGTTTTGCTCGAGCTTTAGCCATCTTCGTTTTTTTAGCCAGTTCGGCCGCAGCGGCTTCGGGTTCTACTCCGTCGGCTTCCGGTTGTGTAACTACCATCATACCGCTATCATCGATGACGAGAAAATTACCGTCCGATAATGCATGTTCCCCCGCTGGCATTTGCTCACCATCGAGTGTCGCGAAACCATCAGCGTCTACCCACACTTCGCCCCCGTCCGCCAGGTCGAAAATAAGGTAAGGATCGCCCGCGTCTACCTCATCTTTGGCGGCTTCGTCTACTAAATCTTCGGCGGCAGCTTCGGTTTCACCTTCCATTAGTACGCCAAACATAGCCGCGAGCGCGGCAGCTAACTTACCCTTCGGCTTTTTCTTTGCCGCGGCCTGCTCTTTTGCAAGCTGGGCGGCCGTTTTTGTTACTGTTTTCATTTTTACACTATTAAAATTAAATATTCCCTCTAATGAGAAGCCTTTAACGTTACCAGATAAGACCTCTGTACGCCAATATGCAGAGTCTTCGATCTTATAAGAAGCTACGAGCGTACCCGGCGGGAGTTCACCCAATCCCAATGCCGCCGCTTTGTCTTTTTTTGAGTCGGAAACAAGCCATATCTCCGTTAGATAATTGCCCTTTAGCGGTTTTTCATGCTGGTGAGTAGTAGTACTTAAAGCTAAACCGGTTTTCATCATTTTTTGGGCTATCTTTTCGATATCCTGCGCAGTGAATTTTATATAATACTCCCCTAACGCATCATCGTATCGGTATATTAACTGATCGGGTATGAGGACAACGCCCGTTAAAATCTGCTTTTGCCGGTCTAAAGCGAGTTTTACGGGGCGTTGCTTGTGAAGAGCTACAAAATTGCACTCATTGGCGGGTATGTCGACAAACGATATGGCGAATATCCCTGTGTTGTCCGTACCCATTATTTTACACTCGTATACTGGTATCTTAGGTTTCATGCAATAAAGACAATTTGCGATAAATTCGTCTTAAAACCCTGCTAAATCACGAACGGTTACTACCTCGTCCGTCGCGTCAATTATATCAGTTACAGACACAACCGGTTTTATCTCCATATTTTCGATCGCGTCTATTATCCGGTATTCTTGCGACAGGGGCGCATCAGAAACCACCGACGGAACTGTATTACCCGGTAACACTCCTATGAGATCGGAGAACAACAAGGGGCGAGGATTGTCATTTATGAAATTTACCAATGACTTATTGGCGCGATAACTTTTATCGTTTATCATAAACTCGCCCCCCTGGGCCTCATAGGTAGGAACACCGCTTATCAATATAGGAACACCGCCGTTTGCATGGCTGGGCCCGTTGATCTCACCCCCTTTTTCCAGCTTAGATAGTTGTTCCGACATAATACCTACCTGTGCAGCCCCCATAGTACCGACAAGACTGGCGAGGGCTATATTCCATATCCCCCACGGTTTATTACCCAATGCGCCTATAACGGCCGAAGCGGTATCCGCGATCCCCCGCGCTATGTTGGAAATAAGATCGTTACGTCGCATTTTCTTCTCCTTCTCGGCAATTTCCGCTTCTCGTTTTTCTTTCTCCTTTGCTAACTTTTCTTCTTCCCTCGCCGCCTTTTCCCGTGCAAGTACCTCGTCGTTAAGTTGTTCACTCAATGCCGCGGCCGTACTCCCGGTGGCGTTTCTTAGGCGTTCTTCTAATTCTTCCACTTTTTGCGCGGCTTTTTCCCGTTGTTCTTGCGCTTGCTCGTATTTTTCATTTATGATATCCAGTTGTTCATTAAGTCCGTCTAACTGTAGTTGCAAATTAGCGTTTAGAGTGTCAGTAACTGCGCTAACTGCCTGAGAAACCTCCTCTGCATACTTCCCTATCTTTTCTAACAGTTCTTTGTAATAATCGGCTTGTACTTCCGTAGCCTGCTTAGTGTTGTCCGATTGGGATTTGAGCGCAGTCTTGATACGGTCAGATATGTTTTCCATTGCACGGGCATAACTCTGAACCTCCCTCTCATATTCGACAGACCCTTTTTGTAGGCCGGTCAATGCGATTTTATGTGCTTCAGTTAAAGACGCCTGGTAAGCGGTGAGATGTTTTATGTACTCATCTAACGACGAATTTATCTCTCTTAGATTGTTCTTAGTGGCGTCCACGTCGATAAGTCCTGTATCGTCCTTATCTCGTACAATCTTTTGTTTTTTCTCTATCTGTGCGTACATATCGTCTATAGCAGACAATTCGAGATCGGCACGTACCGCGAGTTCATCGGAAGTCAGCTTTAACAGTTCATTCGCGCGTGCGTCCTGCGCATTGAGAATAAGCTCATTTATTGCTTTCTGTTGTTCTTCCGTTAAATCCTTTTCCTTTTCCAAACGCTTTTTCAGGTCCTCAACTTCACGATCGTATTGCAAGTTAATTTCGGTTCGACGACGTTCTGTTTCATCCTGTATCAAAGCTATCCGGCTGTCCTCTACCTGCCTTTCTAATTCTAACGTCTTTGCCGTTTGTTCGTCTTGCAAATCCTGTAATTCCTTATTCTTCTGCTTTTCCAAACTAACGATCTGGTCGTTAATCGCTTCGCGAGCTTTTTTAGTAAGGTCTGTCTCTGTGCTGAGACGTTTACGCAAGTCTTCTATTTGACGGTCGTATGTAACCTCTATTTTCTTAACGCTATTTTGCATTAAATCCAGCCGAGCGTCTTCGGCCGCTCTTAGTTCGTCGAGTTCTGTTTTTACCGCTTCTTTGGCCTTATCCGCCCTTTCTTTTCTGTTCTTTACTTCTAATACAGTAGCCTGATCGTTTAAGGCTCGTTCCCTTTCATACGCCTCGTTCATTAATTTTTCAGCTTCCGATATTTGCTCTTTAGTGGCGTTACCATTTTTTATTATGTCATCATACAACCTTTCTGCCTGCTCTCTTCTTTCTCGGGCCGATCTTCGTCTTATTAATATAATCTCTTCCTCGCTTTTTCCCTCTGCTTCCGCTATGGCCGCGGCCAATTCCATATCACGGTCTAATTGATTAAGTAGTCTAACAGTAGTTGACAATTCGCCATTTAGTTTATTCTGTTCTTTTCTCGCCTTAGTGTTTCCAGAAACGAAAGCGTATAATCCCGTGGTAACCGCGGCCAATCCTAATGCAAGTATTACGTACGGATTAGCGGAAGCAACCAAATTAAAGGCTTTCTGCGCTACCGTCGCAGCGATTGTACCTTTTGTACTTGCAACCTCGGCGGCCGTTTTTGCCTTTAACTGAACGGCCCGTATAGAATCCGTAACAGCCGCAAGTTTATTTTGCACGATACTCTCCCGTATAAGATTCGTGTTAACCTGTTCGGCGATGGAAAGAAGAGCGAGTATCTTATTAAGCCTTTCAGCCTGTTCCGCGCTTTCTTCATTTTCTTTGCCGAATAGCCCCATTAACGTATTAGATAATAAAAGGGTTTGAGCCAACCCCATAGTGGACTTTGTAATGCCATCTACGCCATCAGACAGTTTTCCCAACCCGTTTAACGCCTTTTCATAGTTTCCTACACTGTCGCGAAAGTTTCCCGTACTTTCTCTCAGGGATTTATATTCTGCGTCTAACTCCTGTATACGCTGTAGTAATTCCCCACCTACGGTCACATCGTCCCTTTGCGCTTTACTCAGGCTCTCATATTCGCTACGCAGATCGGTTAGCTGCATCCCCATCCGCTTTATACTATCTTCCGCCAGTTGGTCGGCCTGTATTTTCCGTGATTGTTCCCGAGTAGCTTCTCTCAACTCCTGGTTAGCCCTTATCTGCGCATCGGTCGCCCCATCTCGTACGGCCTGTATTTTACGCTCGGTATCTGCTAACTTCTTGGCCGCCTTCTCCTCTTCCGTCAGGGCTTTCGCACGCCCTTTACTGACTGCCAGGGCGGTCCCCGCACTTCCCGACACGCCCTTTACAGTCGTATCCAGATTCTTTAACAGGTCATTTAACGTGGTTACATCCTTAATATTTTTTTCTACCCCATTAATGATTAGAGTATATTCTTTCTTTCCAGCCATATCTAAATTTTTTTTATCAATTTGACCTTTGTTTTATTACGTCCCGTCGGATCATATCCAGATAGCTCCGCTACATAATATATGTCGTGATTAAATAGTGCCTTTTTATAATTTTTCAGCATTTCGTAGTGAACAGGACTTAAGTAACATTCTATCTCAGTATAGTGAGAATCCGCGTTTACAAGGGTGGCAAAATATAAATCCAGAATAGTAAATTTCTTGTTCTCATAACTTAATATTAACCCTTTAGTATTAGTTACTTTAGCAAGAAATACGCTTTTTCCGTTTATATCTGCACTAAATACACCACCATAAAACCAGAATCTTTGTGCCAAATCGGTATATTTTTCTTCCATTGCGTCTTTATACGCCCTGTCTTCCGTCCAAACCTCGTGTTTAGATATCACGGGTAAATCGAGAAAGGCCTTATCTTTTTTAATTCTCTTAAACCAGTTATATGAAAACGGGCTCTTTTGTTCTGTAGGGTTTCCCTCGATCGCGCCAGTAGTAATAGAGCCGGAAACGCCCGTATTTCCATTAACGTAATACCCCTCTTCGTCTTCGTTTACTGTAAACGATAGGATAAATTGAGATGGTAGATTCAATGCCGAATTACTTCTCTTTGCCACCGCCCCTATTCCATCCAAATCTACATACTGGTTCCAAATCTTAGGGACACCCTTCTCCAAAAAGAAAGTATTATCTCCGGCGTCCACTATGCGGAGATTAAATGTCGTACACAGATTATCTATGAAGTCCGATACCTTCTCATTTTGCGGCATGAACTTAAACAAGTCAATGCGATCACTTTCAAAAGTCGGGGCGTCCTCCCAATTTAATATCGGTAACGTCCCGTTTTCCAGATTAGAGGCCGGTATCCACCCTCTATCGGAACGATACGGGATCAGCTCTATCCTATAATTGTATCGGTGAGATGATACCGCAGGAACTGACTCACTTCCGATTATCGTATCATGGCATTCAACTACAGATATAAGAGACAGCCTTTCTCCCTTATCCAGCCAGGCGATAACCTCCACAGTTCCCGACGCGTCAGTATCAGATAAAGATGGGGAAAAATTTCCTGGCCCATTGACAACCTCTATCTTAAACTTATCCGAGCTTTCTGTTATTCCGTTTTCCACCAGGTAATACCCCTCGTTAGGGAAAAGGGAGAACGCCCGTTTATCAGCTTCCAGTATTCCATCCTCTGACCAACTTAAAAAAGGACTTTTCAAAAGTACCGCGCTTTGTATACCACTATAAGTAGGATTACGATATACGCTATCTTGTTCCCCGCTTCCGGTAGTCACGCCGAAAACTAACTGTTGGTCCTGCATCTCATCAACAATTAGAGACGTTCCGTTAACAGGGTAGTACCTTTTCGGTGAATTAGGTTCTTGTGGAAGATTGTTCCGATATAAGGTGCTATCTAAGGCCAAGTCAGACAAATCGTTAAGGCTATTAATCCCCCGCATCAATCGCACTTCAAAGACACGCCTTTGAAGTGACCCGGTAGTTACATGGCATACGCCCGTATCTGTGTCTACTTGTCCCCGCATTTGCCCTCCCGTATGAAGTTGTAAGTCATACGACAATCGCACTTTATAGTACCCGGACACGGGGACAGTTATCGCCCCATCGTCAACGACACCAACGTTATCTATTACCTGAGTTATCTCGTTATTCGTTCCCCCCGTTATCATCGCAGAGACCGACTCTTTGTTATCAGTGTACAATAGATTCTTTTCAAAATTGCGATACTCTCCGCCTGTCGTATCGACACTAAACCATTTTCCGGCTACAATAATTGAGCTGTTACGGTAATTCCACGGTAATTCATAAGTCGGATCATTCTTATAGCTTACATATATATTGTTTAAATACTTGTCCGTTTGATAATCCCCGGTCAATAACATCCCCTTTATTTCAAAGACCTTTTTTAAAAGGAGTGAAATATTTAACGAGGGAGGCACATCATCCCAGGACAATGATACCCGACTGTCCCATTCGTCGCGCTCTCCGTATCCGTCACGATCGACTTTCGGAAGTAAACCGTATAATACATAAGGGAATATAGCGGGCTGTGCCCCTTCTAACGCTTTAGTATTCGCTGCAGTTACCGACTCGCTGAAAAGCCCGAAATCTATATAATAGCCCGTCATATCCTCCCATTTTTCAGAGGGGAACATATCTTTTGAAGTTTTAGAATTAGGTGTATATAAGTTTCCTTTGTACCCGGTAGACCCTATTTCTGAAAGTCTGAAATACCCTTTGAAAATACGTGCCCCATTAACCGATAACTCAGCGTTATACCGCCTATTAAATTTATTAACGACCTCCTCTACTCCAATGAAACCGAGTATCGAATTATTATTGAAAGTGGGGGGTAAAGTAATACTATAACTGTATTGGGCGTCTTTCAAAGTGAGCTGCTGCGGATTTATAAACTGACGATTTATACGGATATTAAAAGTACCCGGCAAATCACAGAGTTTTCCATTTATATATAATTCTATTACTATCATTCGGTCAAATGGTATTTAATAGTTGGTCTTTGCATATTAAAATTATCGGCGGTTTTCGATAGTGTGAATTCTTCCACAATGATATAGTTACCGTCATTGTCAACGACGACCGTAGACGCGGCCATCTCTTTAAGCCACTCCGCCACCTCATCACTAACCGGTACCCCCTCTACTGTAAAGGTATTCGCTAAGTTAGCGCTATATACAGTTTCTAAGCTGTCTCCTTTTTTCATGTATGGTGTTAAAGTCTTATCGTAGGTCTCTACCTCATTTCGAGCCTCATCCTGAACGGGCGCATCAAAATTCACGTTATCCCATCCCCCTAAACGATTGATGAAAGAAAATTGGGCGAGCCTGTGTAAGCACTCCGGTATAATCTCGTATTCCAAAAAATCGGAAATTAAAAAGTCTCCTTTTGCAAGTGCTACCTTTACAATCCCCGCATTAGGATACAGGTCCAAAGCAGCGTCTATGTCTAACCGACATGTCCGAACCAACGTATTATCTATACTTTCCTGACCGTATACGGTACCGAGGTATAAATGGCCGGTACTGTATACCTGATATGCAATGCGGAACCGTATACCAATGAATTTAGAGTAGCACACAAAGTTTAAAAACTCCCTTTGCCCTCTAACATATTTCGTCAATGGCTTATTAGTTAACAGCTTAACGACGTCCCCGTTGTACACATATGGAGTAAGGTCTAATTCCTCAAAGACTGGACCGTAACCGTTAAGCACATACAAGACACTCGAGCAGTAGAAATAAAAAGAATTGTTTCCCTTTACTTTTGCCAGGAAACGGTATTTGTGATGGGTTCGCGTACCAAACCAACCGGGGGACTCCGGAAAGGTAGAACGTTCGGCGTATTGAGAAAAGAGGGAATTTAGTTCAAACCATAAAGGGGTACCCGAATAGGTTTTACTCAAACTTGTTATGTACTCCCCCATCGACGTTGCATTGGTCGGAGGCGTTTCCACCCCGAATAAATCGGGGGGACTGTCGTATATATCTAACTCGATCTCAGCTGTAGCATTATCTCCACTGATACTATCATTACTGTATGAATCCGGGATTATACGGTCGATAGTATAGCCCGTACTGTTTCCGGATATTGTCATATTATACTCTTTTCCGGCGTCCTTACTCCGTATGGTTATGCGGCTCCCATTAGTAACACTGTCAACAGAAGACACGAAAGGAATAACTATTTCAAAATTCGTTCTAAGCCAATCATCGGACATCATAGCCTGCCTTAGATTCTCTGCCGTATCAGAAGTATCGTCCGAAACAAAAAAGACGTATCCACCCGCTTCTTCCGCGGTAGTAGTACCTTTAAAAACACGTGTATTACCGTAAGAGTCAGATATTTGTAATACGGATACCGAAGGCAGGTCCATCGAAGGAATGACCTTTACCCCTATCTCTATCCACAAATAACGTTTTGTGACTGGCTTACTTTCAAATATCACAAAATTAGGCGAGCCGGTAAGTGATATTTTTTTTGGTTCGGTTATTACCGCTATATCTTTAGAAACGTATCCCATATATTTAATTATCATTAAAGAAGTTATCTAAATCATCCACTATTGAGTTAAACAGTTTGTCTGCCCAGTCTCCCATAAACAAACCGTCTAACTCCTTGTCGATCGTAGCGAAGATAGGGCGCCCCTTATGTCCGTCCCGCCATATTGCGTACGATATCCGGTACAAGGTATCAACGTCGGTCGGTATGCCGTTTTTAGCCGCCCAGTCTTTAAGAACGCTTATAGGAGGCTTCTTTTTGTACTTCGGGGGCCGCGTCCATTCCAGATATATAACGTAGTGATTAAACAGCGCCTTTATTACAGGATCGTTACCGGCTACCGCATTTACCGTTGTTTCCAGATCGCCTTTCAACGCGCTATCACGTAATGTATTTCTACCTACTTTATCGTTAGTACTTATCGTATCATCTTCTAAGATAGCCGCTGCCAGGGCTAACAAATCGTCGGCTATCTTATTAATCGCCAGCTGTACCCCCTCCCTGCTCATACCTTTATTTTAAAATTGGGAAGCCCCGTCTTATCGTTAAATATGGCGCACCCGTCTGGGTTATCCACTTCAAAACAGGGTAACGCCTCTCTCTCTGGAAAAACTTTGTCCGGGTCGAAATCATCAGCACATCTGTCAACCGGATTCGCCTGCACGATCGTGTAAGTGAAGCGAAAACCGGCAGCGTTATTATCATAGTAATCCCGCAGAGATAAAAAGCTAAAATCGTCTATACTGTACCCGGTTTGTCCTCGGGTCTGCTTGATCTTTTCCGCGATTGACAGCCCCACGTTGAACGCCCCTGTTTGTACGTCTACTACCTCCTTATCCGTATTCGGAATACCGAGTATATCCACATTGACGGTATAACGGAGGGTCTGATTTACCGACTGACCGTATACGGGATCGTCAAGCCACATTAACGGGTGTGCCTCGTTTGCCGCGCCTTTCTCGTAGTTCTTTCCATACATAAACCCTTTAATCTGTTTATGCTGCCGGGCTAACTCATAAAAGAAATTAACTATCTGCATTCTTAGAATTTTTTGAAATGAACCTGTCTAATTTTCTTTGCGCTTCTTCCGCTCTTTCCTTATCCCCTTTGTATAAAAGGAAGTTGAACGCCGTCGTAAGTGGTAGCGAAGTGATATCGTCAAAGCGTAATATTTGATCGCAGGCCAGATCAGCGATAATTTTATACCACCCCCACGAACGCGCGAAAGAAGTATATTCCGCGGCAACCGGTCTACTAACTCTACCAGGTTTGTATAGGACTGAGTACGTCGATGTAACACGTTGCTGTAGTGTAAAAAAAAAGCCAGCACGCCTAAAACCTTACTTACAGGGAGCGCGGCAAACATAGCCGCCCGCTTTTCGTTATTCTCGTAGTTATACTCTTCTCCTACAGGGCGGCATACTATAGCCAGTATGTTAGAGATCACGTTCTCCCCTTTCTTTTGTACCTCTTCCGCATCTATCCACGCACCTAAACTTAATTTATCCTCTACAGGCACGACATAAGTAACTCCGTCTATTTCTAATGTAGGATCGGGCGCTGCAGGATTATCCGTAAAAAGAAAACCCATACAGTCCACTATCGTATTAAATATTTCCGCGGGCCAGCTTAATAATAATTCAGCGTCAACCATACAGATACGTGCAACCCATGCAACACGTTCCCGCGTCGTTTCTGGGATATCTGTACTGAATGTCTCGTACAATCCCAACGTGATATCATCCCAATTTTCAGGGACAGATACCGTAACCCCATTATATTTTATCGTAACCATACACTAAAGACAAAAAGCCCCCGAATTGTCTTTAGGAAAAAAGACTATCGATGGAAAAAGAAACATTAAAATGTACGGTAATAAATCTCAGCGCGGCAGACGAGAGCCCAGCGTATCCTACACTATCGCTTAACAAGTCTAACCGGTGGGTAGCATTCGGAAGTAAAAACCTATTCCCGCAAGAAGTAATAAATTACAATAGTAAAAGCCCTGTAAACGCTTCGATAATAGAAAGTACGGTAACATACATTTGCGGCAAGGGGGTAAGGGATACGGAAGCTAATGCGGACAAATACGTAGGCGTTCCTAACCCGGGTGAAACCTGGGACGACGTGATAGAAAAAGTAGCAAAGGATTATAAGACATTCGGAGGTTTTTACCTGCAAATAATAGTAAACAAAAAAAGTACAACCGTATCACTGTTCCATCAGGATTTTAGCCAGGTACGTATTGGAGAGATAACCGAAACAGGAAAACCCGTAACATTCCGAATATCGAAAGACTGGACGAAGACAAGCGGAAAAAACAAGCCGTTAGAACTTCCGGTATGGCCCGGAAGCATAGATAAAGCCAAAAGAGGGATCGCCTATATCTTCTACCACTGGGATTACACCCCGGGGCTTAACTTCTACTGCATACCCGGATATTACCCGGCTATAGAATACATTAAGGCTGACGGTACGCTGGGCCAATTCTATAATAACAGCATAGATAACGGGTTTACGCCATCCGTAGTCATCAGCATGCCGAGTAATCCGTCAGAGGAGAAAAAAGCAGAGTTTCAAAAGCAGATGGAAGAAGCGTTCGCAGGTGCAAAAGGCGCCTCCTCCATCGTCATTATGTGGGGCGAAAACGATGAGATCAAACCCGTAATAACCCCATTTAATGCAAGCGCGAACGCGGATATATACAATAACGTGGAGGGTATCGTATTTCAAAAGATCATAAGCGCACATCGGTTAAGTAGCCCTACATTAGCAGGCGTATCCGGTTCCGGGAATCTCAGCGGAAACGCCGCCGAAATCATTGACGCGTATGTACTCTATAACTACACCGTAATTGAAAAGATGCGGCGTAAAATATTGGATAAGCTAAACATTTTCACGTCAATAAACGGTACTGCTCCGTTGTTTATTGACGATCTGGATGTACTTCCGAAAATACAGGAGACAGAATCTACCCTCGAAAAAGCTGAAATCGTGGAAGAAGAAAAAGTAGCCACCCTTTCTAAAAAAGATAATGCCTTAATAAGGCTATTGAAACGCTTGTTGTTCCGAAACGCCGCTTAATAAAAAAGATATGGAAATAGTACTAATAAATGAGGAACTGTTCAGAGAGAACGGTCCGATAAAAGAGGATACGATTATAACAAAATTCGTACCATATATCAACATCGCACAAAAGATGTACATAGAGCGTATTTTAGGGAAGCCTCTCACCGATGAACTGAAAGACCAAATAAAAGCCGCGAGTCAAAAAGACGCAACAGGTGAAGAGATCACCCCGGAAAACCAGGCATTAATACTTAAGATCGCTCCCGCATTGTCGTTCTATGCCGTATATCAGGGCATTCCGTTTCATTGGGCCAGTATCGTAAACAAGGGTATTACTTTGCGTAATTCAGAAAACAGCGACGCGGTAACGATAAATGATATTGCACAGCTTCGAAGATGGATCAAAGACGACGCGGAAGAATTAGGGCGGGATTTGATAGGATACCTCTGTAGCTGTAAGGAGTCTTACCCGCTATGGAAACCTGGAAAGGGTTGCGACTGTGGCCCATTATGGAACGGCGGAGAAGGGTCAGTAGTCAGTCCTTTCGACGCTGGTATATTCATCCCTAAACGTCGTAGATAATATGGATTGGTCGGCTATTGCAACGATAATAGGGGCGTTAGGCGGATTGGAATTTGTAAAATGGTTGGTAAACGGCAGGGCCTACGCACGGAAGGAAAACGCAAGCGCGAGAGACGCCGAACTGGCAGTACACGAAAAACAGATAGACCGCTACGAACAAAGGTTAGCACAACGCGACGCTAAAGTAGACGCGATATATAAGGAGTTACGCGAAGTACAAGCAAGAGAGTTGGAGCATATAAAAGAGATTAATCGGCTAAAATTTGAAGTAGATTTACGTGAGTTACAAAAGTGTGAGGTACGAGGATGCGACAAAAGAGAGCCACCCAGTTCATACTAAAAAAAAGCCTCCCGTATAATACGGGAGGCCGCCGAACAAAAAATCTAAAGGTTGTAATCAAAGCGACATTTGCCCGACTTATACCGCTATTTCTTCATACTCCAAACGACGCGCAAAACGTTTTAACCCTTTTTCTATTTTATCCGCTGTTTCTTTCCGCGGACTTTTATACCCGTTTGCATACTGCCAAAGTTGTTTTTGATTTACCCCCGTTAAACTTTCCATAGCGGGAAGCGTTATAAACTGGCTGTAATACTTAACCAAGCCTGTCACATCAAAAATTAATTCTATTTCAGGGTTATTCTTTAACATGTCAGGGGCGTTCTCATTATATTCTAAATATAAAGCTATCGCCTTTTTTACGTCATCCTTTACCTCGTCTAACGTACCCCCGACTCCGTAAATACCTTCCACATCTTTGGCCCACGCCCCGTAATGGTCTTTGCCGCCCGAAACAATAACTTTTAAAGTATCCATTTTAGTAAAATATTAGTTAGTAAAAATAAACAAGCGATACCGACGCGAAGAAAAAAAAAACGAAATGAAAGGTAGGGGCTTAAAGCCCCATTTCCTTTGCAATTTTCAACCTAAGCGGCTCCGGTATCTCCTTTGAGCCGTGATTAGGAACGGGGTAACGTATTCCGTCTTTCTCGTAAATAACGTGGCTACCCGTTTGCCTGACTGATAACCAGCCTTTCTGCTTTATCAGTCTGTGAAACTCGTTGTACTTCATGTCAAATATCGCTTTGTTTACCCTACAAAAATAGTATATAAATATATACCATCCAAACAAAACGGTATATATTCATATACTATTTATACTTTTTAACTATCTACCTTTAAAACGGACCCCGGCCCACAATACGCCACCGCCCAGGGTGGCTATACCTAAATACTGTAAGATACGTTCGTACCACCTTAACGGCATACGCACAGGCCTATCTACAGGTACTTCCACTTCTACAGGATAGGGAGCAGGTACTTTTACTTCTACCTCGTGATCTATGTACTGGATACGTACGGGTATACCGTTCTCTTTATTTTCTATTGTATGCTCGAGTATCCCACTATTGCCATGCCATACGGCCGTAGACCTCGCGTACTTTGTTTCTACTGTACTTGTAGTATCCTGCGTATTCTCTCGCACATACTCTTTTTCTGTTTTAACGATAACAACAGTATCCCGTACCGTCTCTTTTATGGTTACTTTCGTCTCTACAGGAATATATTCTCGGGAACACCCGCACAGAGATAATAGAATAAGGAATGTCAAAATAACTCTTTTCATAGTCTTTCCCCTTTATATGTTTTATTGTACAAAACTTGGCGACGGTTAGGACGCACGACGGTATATGAGAGGTGCACGAACGACGGATATACTATCGCCTGGTCGAAGTCCAACCCGGACGCCAACAAAGTACGTATCACCTCAATGGGAACGATATATCGTGTCACCCCGTTTACCTTTCGATAAAACTTATTGTCTGCGGCCTCGCCCCTACAATGCTGTGAGGTATCTACCCCTCCCACTGCGCGGTTAAGTTTCTTACTCCTGTATCCGCTCGTTATTAGGTCAGACCATCCGGTATGATCGCACAACGGTTGTAACAAGTTTAACACTAATGCCCGTACAGCAGGCTTTACATTTTCCGGTATCTCATTATTTATGCCGCGTGCCGAAGCTGTGGCACTCGCTGAAAACTCAGCATACTTAAAGTTCTTACTTATCATAGTTTTTATTATTTACGCCTTGTCGTTCCGACTGTCACGTCAAAGCCGGTTGAAATGTTGCTGAGCCGGTTTAGGAACACATACCGTTCAGCGTCTTTCGCATGATTGAATTTATCTATTGGTTTTCCGGTATAGTTTCCGTCCGGATCTTTCGTGTAACAATATTTCCGGTTCTCGTCTATGCTATTAACGGACCTTTTCGTATAATGCTTTTTATAACGGTTCATCACTTTAATACCCAGTTCTATATCCTTATTATCGGACGGTACCGCGTTAATACCCGCATTTTTCAGCTCCTTAATACTCTTTGGTTCGGCCTTATCGCAAATCGTTTCAACGCGGGAAAACCCCGCAGAAGTAATCACTCGCGCTATATCAGGGTTATCCAGATTAGTAGCGTACGCCAATTCGTCTACCCATACCTCACCGCCTTCGCCCAGAACTACCAACATTATTGCCGTAGGCGCGGACCATCCGAAGTCTACTCCGATCCAATATTTTTTCCACGTTTCACGAGGAGGCAGCCCTTCTACGATATCCCAGTTTCTTATGATCGCCCCCTCGTATATACCCGTCTCACCGAGTACCATAACACGGTAATAGTTCTCGTCTATACTTCCCTGGTATTCGATCTCAGAAACCTGTGCCTCCGTCAGCATGTCATTGTCTTTGTAAGTACTGTGTATAAGTACCGTATCTGGGCGATTCAAAACCTTTGTATCTACCCAAAAGTCATGCAGGGGGTTATAGTCGAGGAAAACCCATTCGCGGGTACGGGATGTTAATTCGCGGTACACGTCATACTGGATGTGTATACACTCGTTTATGAACAGTATATCGCGTGCCGGGCCCGTTACCTTATTCGGCATATCCACGCTAAAAAATTCGATAACGCTTTTATTTACGCAGTATATAAAGTCCGTCGCGTTCCATTTATTATCATCCCACAGCCCGTCATCTTCTAAAAAAGTCCTAAAGTCACGTATACACCCTCTTTTTAGATGCGGCATGGTCTCCGACACAATGGATATTACACGTCTTCTTGGCGACTTCACCGCGATAAGGTATAGCAACTGTAGTATAGACCACGTTTTAGACGAACGCGTCCCGCCTTTGTTCACGATATTACGTATCCCGGGGCGTTTGAATTCACGAAGATTCCGACTGAACACGTTCGTAGTTTCCATTACATTAGCACACCTATGAAGACGCCTACGCACATACCTATAATGAAGACAAGCCCCACTGCGGCATACAGTTTGCCATATACTTCTTCGTCCATCATAACAATTCATTTAGTTCGTCGATATCCTCTTCCGTCTCTTTGTCCCTCACGTTCACGCGAATAGAGGGCATTCCGTTAGAAGTAATATCCTGTCGATCGACAAGGCCGTTAATACGCGCCACCAGATTGGCGGAAAATACCCCTACAGCCGCACCCTCGATCTGCTGCGTGCGTATAGCCTGCTCGATCATCTCTATCGCTTCGAGCAAATCCACTTCGTCGGAAGTGGCTCTCCCCTGCTCTATCTTTTCCTTTAGATTATTCTTTGCAGACCGAAAGTAACTACCGGATACACCGAGATAATAGGTCAGCCCTTCCACCGTATAGGGCCTGCCTAACGGTATATCCGCTTCGTTATAATCTCCTTTGTATTTCACCAGTTCCACTTTCTCCCACGGATGGCGATCGCACCAGTCAAAATACATGTAAGCCTCCTCGAGCAACACGGCCGCGTCGCTGAATATCTTATCGCGGCCGTGCTTGGTGCGTAACTTCCAGAAATTATTACCCGTTAATCGCGAAGACATAATTACAACAGCTCATCGTCTGGGTTAGTCACTTCGCCGCCTTCCTTTATCGTCGCTTTACCACCGGGCTGCACGGCGATAACTCCCTCATCAGTGGTATATGTTCCCGCCTTTACCGCCGTTCCGTCCGCATGCGTTACTGTTCCCTTTTTAGGATTCTCAGGGCTGGGGATAAAATTGAATTGTTCCCCTTCGGGGGTAGACATAAGTAACGCCACCGGAGGTTCCGGATCGGCTTTTGCTGACGACTCATTATTATCGTCGTTTTGCCCGTTTTCCGGCTCTTCACGCGATTCTGTACCCTCGTCCTTACTCTTATCTGTTTCGGGGGTTGGATCGTCCTTTTTTGCTTTTTTCTTCAAAAATGCTTCGTATCCGTCAAGCCACTTACGCAACTCCCGTACGCGGTTACGCAAACAGCTACTGCAAGACTGCGGTATATCCTTTTTGTTGAGAGCGGTGTTATAAGCGGAATACACGGCGGAAACGCTATAACGGTGTTTGTCCGCTTCGGAAATTACGTTACGGACCTGTTTTACTAAGGCGGGGGTAACATTACTGTAGTTTGTCCCGCAGGCTTTTACTTCATTCATAGATTCTAAATTTTAACTTTATATACAAAAAACATATCAATCCCATCAACATGCCTACACCTATAAGGCCGAAACGAATTACGGTACATATATCCGGGTTATCGGACCCCGGGAAATACGGCGTAATAAGAAGCGCCAATGCAACACCTAACAAAACGTTAAGCCAGAACGTCAGGCACGGCCGGCAACTAAAAGGCTTAAACTTTAACGGAAGTGGAAAAACCTCCGTAAACAACCAACCTAACACAAAGGCCAGCAACGAGTTAACCACGATCAGCGCGGCAACTCCGATCAAAAAAATAATCGTATTCATACTATAAAGACAAAATAGATCAAATTCATATCATAGATAGCAAAAAGTCCTTTCGTTCCTCGAAACGTTTTACAACCTCTTTTTTCACATTTCCGATAGACTGCCACACCGTAACAAAGGGAATCCCGAGCATTTCGGACAGCCTTTTGTACGATATGTCGGGCGACAGTCCTACGTACATCTCGAAAAGTGAAACACTCATTTCGTCAAAATTCCCGCGTACGTACTCCATCACTTCTACGTTTATCCGCTCTACCGCTTCTTCATATTCCCGGCTATCAAATTCCGCTGCGGGTGTGTCCGTCTCATTCGTAACGGGAACAAAGCGGGCGCGAGCGTTTCTTTTCTCACGGTTAATAAGTGCGGCACGATACGAGAATAGGAAATACTTCGTATAATTAACCACCTTCGCGCCTTTCAACGCGATCGCATCGTATATACTTAACATCGTATCGCTGAACAAATCATCATCCACTTCATACCCTCCGCCGTACACGTATCTTTTCAACATGGATACGTTATCCACGTACCATGACATAAACTCAGCAGCGCGTTTCTCGTCGCTTTTCGCGGGGGTCTCGCCTCCGTGTAACTTGATATACTTCTTTCCTGTGTTCATTGGTATTTCTTTTTTAAGTCCTTAATCTCATTCATTAAAAAGGTCTGGTTTGTATCCTTTGATGCCAGGCGACGACGTACACGCGTATCCCGCGTCCCCTTTACTATCAGACGATGCACGTAGATTTTTTTCAACTGTCCGCGCCGCAACAGCCGCGCAACGGTCTGTTGATAATGTTCTAAATTCCAGGTCATAGAAAACCACACCATGCGCCGGCCCCCGAATTGCAAGTTAAGTCCGTGCCCGGCCCCGGCAGGGTGTATAAGCAAAAGACGTATACGCCCGGCATTCCAGTCACGAAAATCCTCTACCGTTCCCTTTCCTTTACGCAACTCACGTGCGAACGGGAATGCCGCGCATATACGCTCTACTTCATGTCGAAACTGGTACACGACTATAAAACTTTCATCCGGGTATTTTTCAAGCAAACCGCGTAACGCGTCTATCTTAACCGTATTCACCTCATGCCATACACGAGGTAACTTCTTTTCGTTATCGTCGTATTTCTGTTCCTCATATATCGCCCCGCTACTTATCTGTAGTAACTTATTCGTTAGATCAGCAGCGGTTTTTACCGTCACATCGTTACCGTCGATAAAGTCCAATACGTACGCCTCTTCCAACGTGTCGTATACCTCGCGGTCAAAGGGAGACATTTCTAATTCGATATCATCCGTATGTAGCTCAGGGAGTACGAGATAATCGCGTGTCTGCATTGTTAGTACGATATCCTGTAACTTATGTGCTATGACTTTAGGCGCACCGGGACGAGGGATATACTCATAAACCACCATACCGTTACCGCGTGTAGTGAAGTACTTGTCTACGAATTTGCCGAACGTATCCCCCAGGCGTTCGCCGTCGTCGATCAGCAGCATCGGCGCCCACAGGTCAACGTAACCGTTAGGACTGGGCGTACCAGTCATCCCCACGCGATAGTCTACTTTGCTGTTATCCAGGGCACGCCGTAATTTTTTAAACCGTTCACTGTCTCTACTTTTAAATAAACTAAGTTCGTCAATTATCACACAGTCAAAAGGAATTTTCCCTAACCAGGGGCCGTAGGGTTTTCCAGTCTTCGCACTTATCCGCTTGTAGATGTACTTGTCTATCAGCCACGCGAGATTGTCTACGCCGATTATATATATTTCCGCTTCTGCGGATAATGCTTTTTCCCGTTGTTTCCTGTCGCCCTGTATGACACTGTATTTCATTCCCTCCAAATGTCCCCACGTTTCGATCTCGTCCGGCCAGGTTATACGGACCACCTTGTCGGGTGCGACTACCAGCGCTTTAACAATAGCAGCCTCTTCATAGATCATGTCGTACAGATAAGAAAGGGCAATCACCGTCTTACTGAGACTCATACCGAGAAACAACGCCGCACGTGGATTGAAGATCAGGTGCTCGTAGGCTTCCACCTGGTGAGGATCGGTTCTGTAGTACTCTCCCTTACGCTTATTGTATAATATTTCTGGTATCATAGTGTTAACATGAATTCGTCTATACTTTCCTTACGGTCCAGGACTTCTACGCGAAAGCCCATCCCCTTTAATTTCCCGTGTATTCTTACCTGTAGAGCCGTAGGTTTCTTACCTTTGTCTTTCGTTTCTACGAAAATTATACGCGCCCCGGGTAACAGGACTATGCGGTCGGGAAAACCCGCAAAGAATAGAGGAGGGAACTTTACGCAAAGTCCGCCCATCCTTTCTACCCTGTTCACTAAATATCGTTCTATCTTTTTTTCCATTGTGTAACCGTTAAACAATTGATTTATAACGACTTTAAAAGCATCGGTAACACAAGGTAACGCGGTAACACAAAATTCTATTATAGGTCAAGACCCTATATAAATTGATAAAATTGTTAATTTCATCTATTTTAATACCGTTTTAAAGGTTTTCTCCTGTTTTTAGTGTTACCGCGTTACTATGCAAATTAAACAATTAATATTCAACATTTTACAGGTAACACATGCCACCGATTTTAGCGTTACTTTTACGTTACTATGCGTTACTCTTTCCTCCATACTCTAACCTTTACTCCGTTCCTACTAATAACTTTACTGCCCCACCCCGCAACGCGCATAATTTTAGATATGCGGCTTTGATCTACCTTAGATATAGGCTTGTCTCCTTGTATCGCTAACTCCCAAATTTCTTTTGTAGTAACCTCGGTTTTATCCTCTATGAAGCGTAATACGTCTTCTTCCCATGCATCCGATTCCAGATGATTGCTTTGCATTTCTTTTGCCACCTTTTCTAATTCCCTGTCTAAGTAAAGCGTTTCCCCCTGTGATACCCGTTCTTTGGCTTCTGCCCATATCTGGGCAACAGTCTCGGGCGTAAGATAACTCCATACTTCCGCAGCTGCCTCCTTTCCTTTTGTACACTGTACCGGCCAATAGCGACGATTTCCTGTTTCATCATGTAGGAAGTCGCTTTTGTTATGTGTACCTATAAATATGCTTTGCCGGGGGTGCACTACATCCAGCTCTTTATATGCCCTGCGGTATATATCTTCCGTTCGGCTTATGAACCCTTTCGAGAACTCCGCTTCCGTTTTGTTGAACCCTCTCATTTCCGCGATTTCAAGAATCCAACGCCCCCGCATTATCTCTAAGTTGTCCCGTTTGTCATCCGTTATACGTACGTTGTCGGTAAACCATTTTCCGCCCATCTTAGAAAGGAATGTGCTTTTCCCCGCGCCCTGCTCTCCGATTAACACCAATACATAATCAAACTTCGCTCCTGGCTGATATATCCGTTTTACTGCGGCACAAAAGGGCTTACGTGTTACGGCACGTACATACGGCGTATCTTCTGCACCGAACAGACGAATTAAAAGCTCGTCCAGTCTTTCTACTCCGTCCCATTCTGGCAAATCGTCCAAATACTCTTTTATAGGGTGGTAACTGTGTTCCTGTGACGTAATGTATATTGCGGGCTTAACCGTATCCTTTCCTTTTACGCCGTAGCATTTTTCCATATATCGGCGTATCTGATTTAAGTCGTTATCGTCAAGTTGCCTGGGGTATCTTATTACATCCCTGTCCCACATAAATGGTTTTACGACTTCATCTTTCATCGAATGACTGTTGAGCCTTAATCTCCCTTTTAGATTTTCATCGTTACCGAGTATTATGCAGGCGTTATCTATCGTGCTTTCAACTACATCCGTCTTTCCTATCATGGTAAGACGTTCTACCCAATCGTCCGCCGTGGCCGTTTTACGCGCTTCCCCCTCTATCTCGTCATAGTCATCTGCTGTCGCCATCTCGCGGCGTTGGCGTACGATCTCTTTTTTGACGGGGCCCAGTTTCCCTGCGAATTCAGTCATAGCCTTGTAACTGGGTAACTTCGTAACCTCTGTGCCGCTCTTCGCCTTTTCGTCCAGATCGGCAAACTTATGCAGCCGTACAAGGTCGAACGCGTTACAGAGTATCCCACTCGTGGCGTCGGTGGCGTGATGAGAGAATGCGAACTTATTGTCGTAAACTACTAACCCGCCAGATGTAGATGCCCCGATAAGACTATACCGATTGTTTCCCATTTCCGTACATGGTTCGTACACGTCGTCGAGAAATTCGGCTATCGCCTCTTCGATCGTGTACGCCCGGCAGAAGGCGCCAACTATGCCGCCCTTATCTTCCGGGTCCTCCATCATCTTACCGGACGTCTCATGGTGTACTCTCTCTTTTACCCGGGAAGAAACCGGCCATGTTGTCGGGTCTTTCCAGTTAGGTAGCTCGGCCAGTACTTCGTCCGGGTCCATTATCTTATCGTCGTTGTACTGGAATATGAATTCGCCGTCTTTCGATGTTGACGGGTAATACATAAGGCGCGTAGGTTGGTATGTTGTGTCGTCGAAATAGTCAATACCGAGCCATGACGCGATAATACGCGAAATAGCTTCGTACTCTTCCGGGGATACTTTGCGGCTGAGCGGGATTACAATCCTAAAGCGAGGATCTTCCGGCCGGTGTTTGTGCGTTGTGTACATACAACCCGCATACCCTAACATCCCGAAGTCGATCCACATGTCTATAGGACCAAAATCGACATCCAGGCTAACCGTTTGAAGGTATTCCACGTACCCTTTTTTACGCCTCCCTTCCCGGAGGTATCCACCCACAAAGCCGCCTACGTCCTTAATTTCACATTGGCGATCTTTCGTGTAGCTGAAATATTGTTTAAGGGTTTCGGGCGTCCGTTCAGTCTGTGACAGGGTGTTAACTATATCCTGCCAAGTCACGCGTTTGTTCTGCCACTTCGCTGCACGCCTGGTACTGGCGGTGGCTATATCTAACGTTATATTATATTTTAGACTTATCATATCGACGTATAATAAGGAGACATAAAATGCACACAATTAAAGTAAAAACTAAGGGAACCCACAGCGGAGCGGATATCCACCACCACGAACAGGTGATAACGCCCGTAAGTTTCAGTATCGGGAGAACCCCGAAAAGAAATACAGTTATGATAGTGCTGTAAAATTTCAATTTGTAACTCTTATTCTTCATAAAATTGTTTCATTTAAGTAATAGTCGGTCCATTGTTCTGCCATTGCTTCTGCGATGCCTGGCCAAAAATGAGCGCGTTCTTTAGGGTTACGGGTTGCTACATCCGTGAAATACCTCTTTTTTTTACGCGAAGTATTATCTATCGAAAGTGGTTTAGGCTTAGGCAAAATGTTTGTAGGTTGTAATAGTGGTAGGTTTTTCAACCATAACCACGTAGTTTTTATATGCGGGTCACCAAAGTAATATGGTTGTATTTGCTGACTATATTTAGCTATTACGGGACTGGCGCAACTTTTGGGGTTTTCGAGTGCTATATAGGGTATGGGAGCCTCCCAAAGTGTCGCAAAAAAATTGAGTGCCCGTAGCCTGTCGAAAGTCCTACCCGGTTTATTCCATACTGCAGTACCCGCATAAGAGATAAAATTACATGGAGGGTGCCCTATCATTAAGTCCCATCCTTCTGATAACACAGGTATTACATCTCCCTGTATATGCTTACCTTCTTTTTTAGTTAATTCGGATTCAGTAGGTAGTATATCGCAACTCCACGCGTCCCACCCTAACCTGCTAAAAGCATCTCTAACCGTACCACTATACTCACACGCTATTAAAACCTTCATCATAGCTAACCTCTATTTTTAATCAATCTTTTTTATAATACTTACTTATATATCCATCTCCCTTAAGTGGTAAGCCTTTAGCCCAGTTGGGACCAACGGCCATAATATCATACATAACTGTAAGCGCGTCTTCCGCCTCATTGTCGGGAACTTCGCTCACGATCTCGTCGTGTATGTGCATAAGAATAGGTAAACCCGCATCGTAATATATCCGATACATCGTATCACAAAGACAATCCCGGGCGATGGCCTGGGTTATATTTTCCACTAAAGAGCCGCCGTACGTATCTGTTTTCACCCATACTTTCTTAGTCTGGTCCACGCCCCAGTACGACAGCCGCCCTTTCTCGGCGGAAGCGCCATAATAAGATAGCCGGCGTCCGCTGGGTAACTCTATAAACATGTATCCGCGATCGTATGAAAACTTAAGGCTACAATATTTTTTCTTTAGTACATAACTCGTCTTATTCTTTATCACATGTTTAGCCGCGTTCTCTACCTCACGCCACAGCCTTACTATCCCCGGATTGGCTGAGCGCCAAGCCTTAACAATCGCAGGCAATTCGGATTCATCCAATCCCTCGCGTAAAGCTCCCATCGCAATGAGTGCGCCCACACCTCCCTGATATCCTAATGCGAGAGTTGCTACTTTCCCTTTAGCTCTCAAATCGCTACCGTGAGATATCATATCCAGTGGTACGTTAAACATGTTCGCCGCGGTAGCCTCGTAAATCTTACCGTGTGTGCGAAAAACATCTAATACCCACTCTTCACCGGCTTCCCACGCCAGTACGCGCGCTTCGATCGCGGAAAAATCTGATACTACAAGGCTGTGGCCTTCTGACGCCACCAGAGCCGTACGGGTTAATCGGCTAATAACGTCCGGCACGTCTTCATAGAGAAGATCGGCAAAGCCGTATCTCACCGCTTCACGTGCTACGTCTAAATCTTTTTTGAGAGTCTTTTTTAAATTCTGAGGTTGTACTCCACGTCCGGAGAAACGTCCTGTACGATTGGCTCCATAAAACTGTATCTGCCCGCGGATACGCCCGTCTCTCTGCCTGTAGGCTAACATGGTATCGTATTTGCTTATTGATGTCTTTGACGCGAATTGTCGTAACCGTAACACCTTCTTCACTTGATCCGGGAGAAATTCGTCGTCGAGCGCGTCAGATAGATACTCTTTACCTAAGCTGTGTACCTCGTGCCCCAGTTCTTTGAATAGCCATTTCTTTAGCTGAGTAAGGCTGTTCGGGTTATCCACACCTGTTATACTTACTATCTCGTCGTGTACCTTCTTTGTAAAATATTCGTTAGCCTCAATAGCGGCATTTATAAATTCGCTGTCTACGGTTATGCCAGTCTCATTTATTATCTGGTCCAAAACCCAGTACTGGCGTTCTCGTTCAGGAAGACCGGGAAACCGGGATATGTATTTATAAATTTCTTTTTCCGTGCGTACGTCCTGTGCATTGTATTCTTTAAACTCGGCCCATTTTTCGGGATCGTGTTCAGGCAGGTTCTGAGTACGGCCGCCGTTCTTTTTAGTCGGTTTACACGGTTTACAGAAGTATGTTATTAAGGCTTTACCGCGAGCGTCTTTCTGCTGGCTAAGTCCTAATACCTTACTCACCTCTCCCAAGCTAAGAGGGAGGCCCAGATACGCCGCTGCGATCATGGTACAATACCATTGCTTTAGAATTAGACTAATGCCGTAGTAAGTTTTGATACAGACATATTCAAAATTCGCGTTGTGGGCGATCTTTAGTACATTAGAATCGATAAATGCTAACCAGACATCGGCGGGTATACTCTCTCCCGGATAAGTGTCATTCGTCATGTCCAGCGCGGTTGTCGGACCGTCGTCCCAACTATAGGCGAAAAGTATAATACTAAACGTAGGGTCCTCGGCGTAACGATATACCCCTACGTCCCCTACGTCTAACTTACAACGTGTCTCTATGTCTATATGTAAATGCCTCATAATGTTATGTAATTAATTTCAGATACTCGTTTTACGCTCTTTATTAATCTTCTGTGCTCTCCGTTCATAATCCCACCCATTGAGTCGGTATACTTCCTTTAACGCGTCCTCTTTCGTTTGTCGGTCGTCTACCTTTGTCGAACTTCCGTCCCCGTCATCACGGTAGATATTATAATGCCCGAAACGTGGAGCACAATAGTATTTAGGTTTACTCATTTCTAATTTTCATTTCTTTCTTTATTGGTTATTTTGATATTTATATTTATATTCGCATCAGCACAGTGACTGAATGGAAAGGTTTTTATTTGAGGGTTCGAATCCCTTCTGTGTTAGGCGATATTGCCGAATTAACTTAATATTTAAAGTTATGGTAGACCTTGTAATGATATTGAATGTCGTTGCGTGTGTCTTCACCATAATATCAAATTATGAGAATGTCGAGAAGACATTAAAGAAGGCATACGCTGCATTGAAGGGGGAGGAAACTCCTCCTTCTCTTATTTTATTAAGTCTATTTTACCCATATCTTTTGTTATGAATTAAGTTTTTCAATAAATCCGTTCAATAGCTCGCAGTGACCGCCAACCCACCGAACAACCACCTTTTTTTAGCTCTTTTTCTCTTTTCTCTGTAAACTCTGTAATTGGAGTTTGGCCTTTTCCGGGTCAAACGCATAGTTTTCGCATTCACGGCAATTCGTCATAACGAGAAGTAGCGGGAATAATAACCCGTGCTTACAGCCCCTTCCGTATTCGTCCAATGCAGAT
This sequence comes from Bacteroides sp. HPS0048, assembly GCF_964240755.1. Lineage (NCBI taxonomy): Bacteria > Pseudomonadati > Bacteroidota > Bacteroidia > Bacteroidales > Bacteroidaceae > Bacteroides > Bacteroides sp. HPS0048. The sequence goes on from NZ_CAXSVC010000009.1 coordinate 54,378, forward strand.
TGACAAGTATCGCATCTGTAGATGTCTTGTACACAAGTTACGCCCATATATTTGTCTCCTTTCCTATCTTAATATACATCCATAATAGCAGTTTCAGAAACAGAGCCGATCTTATAATCAGCCATTGTCCCCTTCATTCCTTCGTCGAGCTTTTTCACCGCGTCACGAAGATCGGACGCCTGTACCAATACCTGCGTGGACGTTCTTTTTTCCGCGCCGCTTTTCTCGTCCAAAGTGATAAAGATAAGTTTACACTTAAACCAACGATCGGCCGCCTCTTCTTCACAAAAAAATAGTTCGCTATAATTAGCCCGTTTTATATCGGAAATAGTAAATTCACCGGAGATAAACGGGAGCATTTCTTCTACTATATTGTTTTCAGCTTCCGTAAAAGTAAGGGCCTTAACGATATAAGGTTCGGTCACCTTTTTCGTCGTTCCGTTGTCCTGTACCTTCTCATATTTTATTTTACATTCAAACAGTGTACTCATATTTATAGGGTATTAAAGAGGGCGACAAACCGCCGCCCGTTATTTTACAACATGTCGTCGTCTTCGTCGTAATCGTCCGGATCGGCTTCGAAACCTCCCAGGCGCTCGCCTTCTTCCATCTTCATAAGACTGTTGAGGTAAAAGCCAAAGCCCTTAGACTTATTATTGAAAGGATAACATACGATGACCCCACGACAATAACATCCGCTGTATACTTCGTCCAGGTCTATTATCTCCTGTTTGTCGGTATCAAATACTTTCGGTTGACTCTTTGAGGCCGCCTTTAAAAAGTAACAGTCTTCGTACTCCACTGCTTCTGGATGGTCTTCCAACCATTCATCGCCATCTCGTAAAGGGTTCCATAGCTTTGGGCTGCTCAACGGTAAACCTTTGAATAGGCTTTCCTTATTAGCTACATAAGCGGCTTTAATGGCGGCCTTTATCTTATCCACGTCCGTACTATCCTTTTTTATTAAAAAGGTAACGTCGTACTTCTTGTCACCGTCTTCTTCAAAACTTGACGGTTCTTTTACATGTACATAACTTACGCGATGTGTACCTAATACCACTTTAAGCGGATTCTTTTTTTCTTTATCCTTTGCCATATCGTTTAATATTTAATCTTTGTACGGTAATCTTATTTCTACCGGATGCGTAGGCGGCCGTACAGTAACCTTTACATCCGTTATCACTACGCTACGCTTACGTACCCATTTTACGGTACCGGCGTACTGCCCGAACGTACCAGGCTCTAAATACCTTACCTGGTAGCTTTTTTCACTCTCACCAATTATTTCTACCTTAATGGAATGAGACGTATATCCGCCCTGATAATTGCTTAGTCTGTAATGGTACGTTGCTGTTTTCATAATAAATCGTTTAATTCTTTTTCCTCGTCTGTCTCAAAGTTGCGGTTAAAACGAATATCCGATATTAAACGTATTTTGTACGGTCTATCGGAGTCTCCTGTAGGTAAGTAGTTACCGCTCTCGTCAAGTTCATAGCAAGCGGCGATACGCCCGCCAGGATACACCTCAATACATTCGTACTTTTGTCCGTCCAGTTCGAAAGTCTGTAGCGGCTCTAAATCATTAAGTTTCATTTTTTCCCATCTTTTTCCTTTTGTGCACGTTTCCGCGCGGTTATTAACCGGCCTAATTGTATCCCCACATGTACCAGGTCTTGCGAGGTTTGCAGGGCCATATCCAACATATATCCGAATTCCTCCCCGGATATATCCGACTGAACGTATGCCCGTCCCCCGTCCGGAGCTTTAGGCTGGCGGTCCACTACCCCAAGAAAGTATTTAACCCCCTCGGCTTTCAGGGCTTCGCCCGCATCATCTAATATTTTATTAATCCGTTCTTGCTTCGTCATAATAATTCGTCATATTCATCGTCGTACTCGTCAGCAGCCGAAGCGCCTACCGCCGGGCGATCATCGTCTACGGGTGCTATTTGTACCTTTCCCGGGATAGTCATTACTTCATCTGCAAAAATCTCTTTGAACCGTTTAGGGCCCATCAGTTTCTCGATCGCGGTAAGGGATTTTAAGGAGCTGTCGAAAATTTGATCTTCGTAGCCCTCCCCTATCAGAATATCTACTACATCGTCTTCGTTTTTAAAGGCTCTCCTCCCGCGCCCGGCTACCAGTTTAAACCCTTTCAATGAATTACCGCTTTCCAGGCGTTTAACCGTATCCTCTTCTACTTTCTTAACCCATGATGCGATAAGGGGACCGTAGGTTAGTACAGTTACGATATCCGCGTCTGTCATGGCCCGCTTGTCTTTTATTTTCTTCACATCAGAGAAACGATCGTAGCATGCCTTACACAAGGTAATCGCCTTACAAAACTGGCAATGCTGGCCCGGAACAAACTCCCCCATACCCGCTATGGCTAACCGGCCTTTCGGCTTTGCCTCTGTTTCGGCCCATCTCAGCAGGTCCTCTACCGATATGTACCAGGGCTTTGGGTTATACTCCGATTTGGAACTCGCCCGGGGCTGATATATTAATAGATTCGCGCCCTTTAAAGAATACCCTTTAGCGTGGTAATCATAAACTCCTAATGCGTAACACATCATCTGTTTGTTTGCCGTAGGAGATACACTAACGCCAGCACCGTACTTAAAATCAACCACCCATATATCATTACCTTTTATAAAGGAGGCATCGCACGTTCCGAATTGCAACGGTATATACTTAGACATGTCGTATTCATGTTCGATATAGACGTGTACTCCGCGTGCCAATCCGGCCACGAAAGACGCATACCCTTCGCAATATTCCTGCATTTCAGAACTATAGAGAGGATTATCCTTTATCGCTTTCAAAGTATCATCGTCCACCCGTCCCCCTGTCTTTTCCAGGAGAAGAACCGCCGCTAATTCGTGAGCAAGTGTACCCTCAGCAGCATATAAGTTTTCTTCTTCGGGTATCTGTTCCTCGAATCGAGCAGATGGCGTACAGGCTAACCACCTGTACGCAGCTGACGGACTTAATATAGCATGCCTATCCGCCATTAGTCTAACTCTTCTTCGGGGAATATATCGGTAAGTGCCTCTCCTTTTCCATACCTCGTAAGGGCCTCGTAAAAGTCGTCGTAGCTTTCCGGAGAAAGAGGATTTGTTTTAGAAACACTCGCAGCGTCGAATTGCCCTAATATCCATTTAACATCGGCCCCCTTACGGTTTTTCGTTAGCTTCGTCACTTCCGCTTTAATCTTTTCCAGTTTGGCGTCGTCGTCAAGTTCGGAAAATTCAGGTTCAGCAGATTTTGCCGATGCAGCGGGTTTCTCCGTTTTTGCAGACATAGCCGGTTTCTCTGTTTTTGCGGGTGCAGCTGTTTTTTCGGGTACAGCCGGCTTTTCAGGTTTTACCGATTCTGTGGGTTTTACTGGTACAGTAGGCTTCAGCTCTTTTTCAGGCATTGACTCTACAGGAATTACGGATTTCATTAAACCGAATAAAAGGGCTTTGATTGATTCACCCGCTTCAAATGTTACTGTTACATTAAACATGATTTTAAAAATTTAAATGGTTAATTACTTGCGCTTTTGCGCGTTATTAATGATTCTCATTACGTTCATCAGATTAGCTACTACGAACAGGTAGTATACAATGAAGCCTATTTTCGGCAGTGCGGACGCATCCACAAAAAGCGGCAGTATACTGACTGACAAATACGCTCCTATCCATTTGTTCTTTCTCATAATATATCCTCCCAGTTCTCGGTTTCTTTCGGTGCATACTTCTGTCTCATAGCTTCGCAGGGATCGAGCGTCAGGCTTTCCAGATTCTCCCGGTAGTACTCTTTTATCCACCGGTACAGATCATCCGCGGTTTTCAAAGGGCTGTAAGTATTACAAGGCATGATACGCATTATATCTACGACCAAGCGAAGACACCGCTCACGTAAGGCCTTTTCAGCGTCCAACCGGTAATATTTCCTTCTCATATCAACCTCGCTAATTCCCGTTCAGCCTTTTTCGTCGCGGCTATATCCATACGACTGTAATAGATGGGCGAGTTTTTTGCGGGCCCGCGACGTATGGGAACGATGTTACCTTTTTTGATATGGTATCTCAACCATTGCTCACTACCTGCGATCTTTACCGCTTCCTCGTACTTTACCTCGTCCATCGCAGGATATAACTGACGTGTGATCGCCAATGCCGACAGCTCGGCGGCTTCTGTTATCTGCTGTTTAAGGGTAAATAAATCCATCATATTTTATGCTATACGAGTTACTGTTATTACATCGGTTTTCGCAGATACAGAGAACTTTTTTCCAGTATCGCCGGCAACCGTATACGCAGTGTTACGTACGCTACTGGCCTTCCTTTCCTTTTTTGGAATTGTAAATACTTCGTTAATCTCTAAAGAATCTATACTTCCCCTTACATTAATCCGTTCTTTTTCCATATTTATTTATATATTTGTATCGATATATATTTATATATGCAAATATACACCCAATATTTGGTATAATACACAATATTGTGGTTAATTAATATTAATAAGACCTATTATTATGGATAAAGCAGATGTAAAAAGGATAAGGCAAATATTAGGCCTTACCCAAAAGGAATTAGCCGATAAAATCGGTGTATCAGTGAACACCATACAGAATTATGAAAAAGGAGGAGTTATCCCTGTTTCCAGACAACAAATGCTCATTGCTTTAGAAGAGATGGCAATATCAAAAATTAAAGTTGAAAAGATTGAAATGGATGAGAAGGGTACCGTAATCGCTACCGACAAAAAGGGAGAAAAACACACAGGAAAAGTAATACCTTCCACTTTTAATGAAAAAGAAGAATTAAATATAAATGATTTTTTGTCTGCCTTACATAGAAAAGACGCTCAAATGGATAAATTAATAGCCTTGTTAGAAAGCCAACAGCGTACTATAGAAAATCTAACAAATCAAAAAGATACTGCGGTCACTGCATAAATTGTGCATGTAAAAGTAATAAAATTATTAGAATGACGCCGAAATAAAAAAAATTTATCTCATAAAAAGTCAAATTAAAACGATGAAAAATACATTATTTTATTTAGTTGCGGCCTTTTTATGTACCGCCTGTTCAACCAATGAAGATAAGATAAAAAACACCGTAGAAAACTATCTCAAAGAAAATTTAGACGACTTCGGTAGATACGAATCCGTGTCATGGGAGGAACCCCAGGAAATCGACAGTATAGTAAAATACGACTGGCGATATAATGCACAAATAAATAATCTCAATATGTGTTCTAAAAGAATTACGGATTTAGAGTCGAACCTAAAGGTCTATCAAGATAAAAGAGACACCCTCTCAAATAACTATAAAGAACTTATCTCACAAAAAGAAGACGGTATCAACAGGTATGGAGAAGCTCAAAAATCACTTTCCGATTTTTGTAAAAACTATCCGTATGTTAAGGGTTGGTCTATCAAACACTCCTATCGAGCGCCTAACAAATCTGGAGTTTTAGAATTGCAAAAGGAAACATTCTATATAACAGACGATTTTTCTAAGATAGTGAACAAATAATATGGCGAACGGGAGTTATATGAACGAAACAGAGATAATCGATAAAATGTTAGCGTTTGACGCAGAGAAAAACCCAACCGGCAAAGGCTTCATATCCCCGTCCATGCTGTTTGATTCGATCGGTGTACCCGAAAATATAAGATCGGGCTTATTACGTGGCGTATTAGAATTAAATTTATTCGAATATAACTCCCCAAAGACAGGCATACGAGCCACCCATGTTGGAAGAAGAATATACGAGACCGGCGGGTATAAGAAAACTAAGAGAAATGAAAAAATGGCTGATTGGTTCGATAAAATTATTAAGATTATTAGTATAAAATAGCTTCATAATCATTCGCATTACAATCTCCCGTCCGTATATATTCGATTAGCCTGTCCGCCATCCCTATTGTAGAATCATCCAACGGTCTTTTATAATCGGGTAATTTTTCCGATTTTAAGAACTGACACGATGGCCTGTGATGTTGATTAGATAAGAGCAAAGTTATTATCTTTTCTCTCAACTCTTGTTCCGGTTTACTATCTATTTTCTTCTGCGTTTCCATATCTTTTTTACTTAAAGACAAAAAACATTCGGAACGTCTTAACCGATATACAACAATTCCAATTCGGACCAGTCGAACAGGTCCAGTACCTTTTTATTTGCGTCCCAGATGACCGTCCAATCCTTATCTATGTAGATATCGGTAATTCGCATCTCCTTATCTACATGGTTAAGGGCTTCGTGTACAGTGGCCTTGTCAATTCCTACGGCCGCCGATCTGGCGATAGTGGCCCAACTATGGCGGGCAGCGTAAAAGGTAAGCCCTTCGACCCCTATTTCCTTTCCGATCTCTTTTAATCCTTCATTTATGATTTTATTAAACGTCTTACAGCTGGAATAGTGAGACGCGAAGTTAAAGTATTTGTCTGTCCCTCGATATTTATTAATTAATTCCGTAGCGCAGTATTCTACTCTTACCCGCATTTCCGCTTTATCATCGCGACGGGTAGCAGTCTTTTTGCGATTATAGATAAGTACACCGTCTTTCGGTGGAAGCGCGTAGTACATATCCGCACTATTTATTCCTATGAACATGAACGATAACAGAAAACAGTCTTTCGCGAGATTATATGCGGACCATTTTCCGGGCAATTCCGGCCTGTATGGCAAGTCTATTATACTTTGTATCATTTCAACAGAAATGGCCCTTTTGCGAGTCCTCGGCTGCGCTTTGATTTTGAAATGCACGAACGGAGAATACGGTATGTTGATTATCCCCCTGTCTTCATCGTTAAACTCTTCTTTAGCCTGGTTATATAACGCGCGAATACAGGAAAGGTATAAAGATACAGCTCGCGCGCCCTTCTTCTCCTCCTCTTTACCTGTAACCTTTTTACGGTTATTTCCTCGCCGGGACGGTTCGGATTCTATAAATTTTTCAAATCCACGTAAAAAAGAGGCGTTGATCTCCGATATATCTAATTCATCACGCGCAATAAACCGGCGCAATAAATTTAAGGCGGACTCATAAATCATGGCTGTACCCTTTGACAGCCCCTGAATTTTAGTTTCAGCGTATTTTATAAAATCTAACCGAAAAGTACTTCCACCCTGTAAGACGAATTTCAATCTTTCGATCAAAACAGCGATCGGCATTGAAAGAATTTCACTACCCATATTGTTACAGGCGTCTCTACACTTTTTTATCAGTTCGTTACTGATATCGATTATCCGCTGATTCTTTATTTTCAGGCCACGAGTAAGGTCATCAGAAGTCGCAAAAAGATTCGTAGATATACGCCGAACCTCTTTGTTATGTGTAACGCGGATACGTACATTATACGTTCCATCCTTACGTTTATTTTGTATCTCAGATTTAAAAGTCGGCATTCTATGTCAATTATACGTCAATTTTGCAGGGCAAATATAGTTAAAAGTAACCGAAAGTAACCCGAAAATTTTGATATAAAAAAATGGCCGATCTTATAAAGACCGGCCAAAATGCCTAAAATCAGCTACTTTTTAGGCAAAATACTTGCATATTCGGAATAATATCCTCATTTTTGCAACGCTTTTCGAAAAAGGGGGGTTAGCTCATCTGGCTAGAGCGCAACACTGGCAGTGTTGAGGTGATCGGTTCGAGTCCGATACTCTCCACCTCTTCTAAAGGTTATACAGCATAGTTTTTGTATCTTTCTATATTAATCACAAATATAAGTTATCATTATTACTAAGTCCTAAAGAACAATTTGGTATTAGAAGCACTATCAGATACTTTCATCAAGAGTTTTAAAGAAAGAAATATCATCATAAAAAATATTTCATTCATCTATAGATTGATTATAACTCTAAATTTTATAGTTTTGGAGCCTACAATTCAAACCACTTTTTTCATTTATAACAGAGAATAAGTAACTACCTCCACCCAAAAATTTCTATATAACAAGGCCCGTAAACTACTGAAAAAAAAGAGGGTGTCTAAAAATGAAGTGCACCTCTTAAAGATACTAATTTGAAAGCTAATCACAACTCTGCTCTTCAGATTGCATCTCATTCTACAGTTGCCAAAGATCTTAAATCAAAAATAAATCATAACTATACCTATAGTTCATTTAATACCATCAAGCATAAATTAACATTACAGAATATCAACGCACTACATTATCCATCATAACACTCATTTGTTAAAACAGTAATTACACAATCACAGAACAAATAAGCCATTGGAACGTTCCAATTTAAATTAGTAGATTAGGATTACAATACTTAATTATATAAAGTCATGAAAATAATAATAGCAATTATCATAGCAATAACTATATTCGCACTGATAAAATCAGCAATAAAAGCCAATAAGGTAAAGAAAGAAATAGATATTGTTTCTCCACCAGACAATGATGCGGAAAACAATAAAGAACAAATGAACAAAAAAGGATAAAAAATCAATTGAAAATCACCACTGATCGTTCTGATAAAGGTTTTCACTCGGTCTGAAAAAGAAACTCCTTCTATTCAAACCGACGAAAACATACGCATAAACAAAATACCTGTTCATCATCACAAGATACTCATATAACAGTATTTACAGTATAAATCTAATTATTTTTCTGCCCACTCAAGGATCACAGGACTCTTCACATTTACCCCAAACAAATGTGCCTTTGCCAGTATATTACGTGCCAACTGCGCTTTATACTCTTCAGGAGCATACCGGAAATAAGCTTCTGCCGCTCTTACATGGGCAGCATCATGAATAGGAAATTCCCGTAATTCAGGTATTCCAAACTCTGAAGTATCCAACTCTTTTCGTTCACTCGTTGTCAGCTTATCAGATGACATTTTATGCATTTCACTCATAATGATTCATTTTTATTGTTACATATTACACAGCGTAACAGAAAACAGATCTATAAAGATTGGCGAATAAAGCAATATTAAGAAACAAGTGAGTTGTCGAAGAAGAAAAGAAGCATTCTCTCAGAAGAAGAACAAAGAATTAAATAAATCAAAAGGCTAACAAAAAAAAAGGCTATCTATCCCAGACAGCCAATCTTTGTTAACCTTAAATCTAATACTATGAAAAACACAGTACAAAGATACGGACTTTCAGGACACTTGCAAATATTCTGCATATATTTGTAAGAATTATAACATCGTTTAATAGATATCAGAAATTTATTAACACTTCAATAAGATATTCATAAAAACAATAGCCTGTTTGGAAGCTGAATAAGATAAAAACCACTATCTTTGCAACGTTTTATACTGTAAAATAACAATAAACCAAAGATATGATAGCTAAGATTAACCAACTTCTCGAAGAAGTTGAAGCACTGAAAGCCACCAATGCAGAAGAACTTGAAGCACTCCGTATCAAGTATCTCAGTAAGAAAGGAGCCATCAATGACCTAATGGCTGACTTTCGTAATGTAGCGGCTGAGCAGAAGAAAGAAGTCGGCATGAGACTGAATGAACTAAAAACAAAAGCATTAGATAAAATCAATGCACTGAAAGAACAGTTTGAAAGTCAGGATAATGGCGCATGCGAACTGGACTTGACCCGTTCAGCTTATCCCGTAGAGTTGGGAACACGTCACCCACTCTCTATCGTAAAGAACGAAATTATTGATATTTTCGCCCGTTTGGGATTTAGCATTGCCGAAGGTCCGGAAATAGAGGACGACTGGCATGTATTTTCAGCACTGAACTTTGCTGAAGATCATCCGGCACGTGACATGCAAGATACTTTCTTCATCGAATCACACCCGGATATTTTGCTACGCACACATACTTCTTCTGTACAAACACGGGTTATGGAAGTGTCGCAACCTCCTATCCGTATCATTTGCCCGGGACGTGTATACCGTAACGAAGCTATCAGCTACCGTGCGCATTGTTTCTTTCATCAGGTAGAGGCACTGTATGTGGATAAAAATGTATCGTTCACAGACTTAAAACAAGTATTATTGCTCTTCGCCAAAGAAATGTTTGGTGCAGATACAAAAATCCGTCTGCGTCCGTCATACTTCCCGTTCACTGAGCCAAGTGCAGAAATGGATATCAGTTGCAATATCTGTGGCGGTAAAGGATGTCCGTTCTGTAAACACACCGGCTGGGTAGAAATTCTGGGTTGTGGTATGGTAGATCCGAATGTGCTCGAATCTAATGGAATAGATAGTAAAGTATATAGCGGATATGCTCTTGGTATGGGTGTCGAACGTATCACAAACTTAAAATACCAGGTAAAAGACTTACGTATGTTCTCAGAAAATGATACACGATTCCTGAAAGAATTCGAAGCAGCCTATTAAATTTACAATTGGACAATTTACAATTTACGATTAAAAAGACTTTGATTTATCAGTAAATCAGGTAGACATCGAAATTTGTAAATTGTCCAATTTGTTATAAAAGACACAGTCTTAGAAGCAGCAACTTCAATCGTAAATTGTAAATCGTCAAATCGTAAATATAAAGATTGTAATGAAAGACAGGCTCGTTACTCCCGGATATTGCCTTATACTAATGGCAAACTTCCTTTTGTATTTTGCCTTCTATCTGATACTTCCCATCCTTCCTTTTTATCTGACTGAGATTTTCCATACCGGAAATGCGGCAATAGGAGTTATTCTGTCGTGTTACACCATTGCATCACTCTGTATCCGTCCGTTCTCCGGTTATTTACTGGATACATTATCCCGAAAACCTCTTTACCTGATTGCTTATTTCATTTTTATTTCCATATTTGCCGGATACATGCTGGCAGGGGTATTGACCTTATTCGTCATGCTACGCATAGCGCATGGATTAGCATTCGGTATGGTCACAGTGGCCGGAAACACGATCGTAATTGACATTACTCCCTCATCACGCCGGGGTGAAGCGGTAGGATACTATGGATTAATGAATAATACGGCAATGAGTTTCGGTCCCATGACAGGACTGTTCATGCACGATGCCTATTCATTTGAAACAATCTTTCTCTGTTCCTTTATTGCAGGAATATTAGGATTTATCGCTGCCTGCCTTGTGAAAACTCCTCCTAAACAATCCGTAAAACGAGAACCATTATCATTAGACCGCTTTGTATTAATAAAAGGAATACCTGCCGGTATAGCCCTATTACTGCTCTCTATTCCTTACGGAATGACAAGTACCTACATAGCAATGTATGCCAAAGAGATAGGTATTACACTGAGTTCAGGGTTATTTTTCACCTTTATGGCAGTAGGTATGGCCGTTTCACGTATGTTCTCAGGCCGACAAGTAGACAAAGGACGCATCACACAGGTTATCACCTTAGGACTATATCTGGTATCAATCTGCTTCTTCTTTCTTGCAGGTTGTGACAAGCTGATGAAAATAAGCCCCGAACTCACCGAAGTGCTCTTCTTTATAATCGCATTGTTATTAGGAGTAGGCTTTGGCACAATGTTTCCGGCATTCAATACTCTATTTGTCAACCTGGCACCCAACAGCCAACGCGGTACAGCTACCTCTACCTACCTCACCTCCTGGGATGTAGGTATCGGTATCGGACTTACAGCCGGAGGTTATATTGCCCAGCTGACTTCTTTTGATATGGCATATCTCTTTGGTGCCTGCCTGACAGTAGTTTCTATTTTTTATTTCAAACTGAAAGTGGCTCCTCACTATCATAAAAACAAATTACGATGAGAAAAAAAGAACGTTATGAGAAAGTAATCGCCTGGTTTCAGGAAAATGTACCCGTGGCAGAAACGGAACTGCATTACAACAATCCGTTCGAACTGCTGATCTCCGTCATCTTGTCTGCGCAATGCACAGACAAGCGCGTGAATATGATTACTCCACCACTCTTTCACGACTTCCCTACCCCGGAAGCATTGGCTGCCAGCACGCCAGAAGTTATATTTGAATATATCCGCAGTGTTTCTTATCCCAATAATAAAGCCAAACACCTGGTAGGTATGGCAAAAATGCTGGTGAAAGACTTTAATAGTGAAGTCCCCGGCACACTGGAAGAACTGGTGAAACTACCCGGCGTAGGACGAAAAACCGCCAATGTCATCCAGTCTGTTGTATTCAACAAGGCAGCAATGGCAGTAGATACCCATGTTTTCCGTGTAAGCCACCGCATCGGATTAGTAGGTGCGAACCATACTACTCCTTTTAGTGTTGAAAAGGAGTTAATGAAAAATATCCCTGAGAAACTGGTACCAATTGCCCATCATTGGTTAATCCTTCACGGGAGATACGTCTGCCAGGCACGTACCCCCAAATGTGACACCTGTGGTTTGCAAATGATGTGTAAATATTTTCAAGAAGCCAAAATTAAGTAGCAAGTAGTCAGAATTAAAGCCAAATGCCTACTAAATTCTAACTACCGACTGGTATATTCTAAAAAATTAATAGTAACTTTGCGGGCACTGAAAAAAGAAAAACTAACACTTTTAAATAATAGAGTATTATGACAATAGACAAATTCAACTTTGCTGGTAAAAAGGCATTCGTTCGCGTTGACTTCAACGTACCCTTGGACGAAAACTTCAACATTACAGACGACACACGTATTCGTGCAGCTCTTCCTACTCTGAAGAAGATTTTAGCAGATGGTGGCAGTGTAATCATCGGTTCTCACTTGGGACGTCCGAAAGGCGTTGCTGATAAGTTCTCTCTGAAACACATTGTTAAGCATGTATCAGACTTGTTAGGTGTAGAAGTTCAATTTGCAAACGACTGCATGGGCGAAGAAGCTGCTGTCAAAGCTGCTGCTCTGCAACCGGGCGAAGTGTTATTGCTCGAAAACCTCCGATTCTATGCTGAAGAAGAAGGCAAACCAAGAGGACTTGCTGACGATGCAACAGATGAAGAAAAAGCTGCAGCCAAGAAAGCTGTAAAAGAAAGCCAGAAAGAATTTACAAAGAAATTGGCTTCTTATGCTGACTGTTATGTAAACGATGCATTCGGTACTGCTCACCGTGCACACGCTTCTACAGCTCTGATTGCTAAATACTTCGACAAGGATAACAAAATGTTTGGTTACCTGATGGAGAAAGAAGTAAAGGCAGTAGATAAAATATTAAATGACATCCAACGTCCGTTCACTGCTATCATGGGTGGCTCTAAAGTTTCTTCAAAGATCGAAATCATTGAGAACCTGCTGAACAAGGTTGATAACCTGATTATCACCGGCGGTATGACTTATACATTCACCAAAGCTCAGGGTGGCCAAATCGGTCTGTCTATCGTAGAAGATGACAAACTTGATCTTGCTTTGGATCTGATGAAGAAAGCAAAAGAAAAAGGAGTTAATCTGGTATTGGCTGTAGATGCTAAGATCGCTGACTCTTTCTCTAATGATGCTAACACTAAATTCTGTGCCGTAAACGAAATTCCTGACGGATGGGAAGGTCTTGACATCGGTCCGAAGTCAGAAGAAATCTTCGCTGAAGTTATCAAGAATTCTAAAACAATTCTTTGGAATGGCCCAACAGGTGTATTTGAATTCGAAAACTTCACTCACGGTTCTCGCACAGTAGGCGAAGCTATCGTTGAAGCTACCAAGAAAGGTGCTTTCTCACTCGTAGGTGGCGGCGACTCTGTAGCTTGTGTTAACAAGTTCGGATTGGCCGATGGTGTTTCTTATGTTTCTACAGGTGGTGGTGCACTGCTTGAAGCAATCGAAGGAAAAGTACTTCCGGGTATTGCTGCTATCGAAGAATAATAAAAAACATCTTCATTATAATATAAAAGGCAGCTCTTTTTTCATACAAAAAAGAGTTGCCTTTTTCCTTTCCGATAATGAAAAAGCTGCTGTTACTCAGTATATCTGCCCTCTTTATCCTTGCATGTCATAGCGGACCCAAAGAGGCAACTACCACACAAGTCAAGCTTCAATCCGTCACTTTAGGATTGATGCCTACCATGGATGGTTTTCCGTTTATCGTTGCCCATCGACAGGGCATTTATGATTCACTGGGACTGGAAGTAAATTTAGTGCGTTTTAATTCAGCTAATGACCGGGATGCTGCTCTTCAGGCAGGTCGCATTGACGGAATGATAACCGACTACCCCAGTGCTGTATTGCTGCAATTACATCATCCGGGATTAGCCGTTATAATGGAAAACAACGGATATTTCTGTTTTATATCAAGCAAGAAAAGCGGAATTAACCAACCGGAACAATTAAAAAAGAAAAGTATAGCCATCTCCCGCGGGACTGTGATAGAATATGCTACCGACCTGTTTTGTACAAAATCCGGCATCAAAGCAGAAGAAATAAACAAGCCTGAAATAGCACAAATCCCATTGCGCCTCAATATGCTGGAATATGGACAAATAGAAGCTTCCTTCCTGCCCGACCCTTTTGCAACCATAGCTATGAACGATGGAAACAGATCCTTGATCAGTACCCGCGAACTGAATATCCATCTTACCGGAACGGCTTTTACAGAAGCTGCACTAAAAGAGAAGAAAGCGGAGATAACATCACTCATCCAGGGATATAACCTTGGGGTAAAGTACATACAAACACATTCATCCCAAGAAGTGTCAACTCTATTAGCCGAAGAATTCAGAATATCAGAAAACCTGGCCAGGCTTATCTTGTTACCATCTTATACCCCTGCCAGCCGGCCCAACATTCAGGAGATCAACAATACTCTTAAATGGTTGAAAGAAAAAAACAGGATACCAGCTCATTATCAGGGAGAAAATCTGATAGACACCACCTTCACCGTTCCATATAAAATACCCTCTTACCCCCCAAACACCAGCCAATAAATATTATAAATGCCAAATTTCGTTTATAATAAATAAGAAAATAACTTCTTTTTGGCATTATTTTTGTTCTACTAACTATGATAACAGTACAAATACCTTGAAATTATGAACGAAAGAGCTATCAACGAGCAACATATATACATTTGTAATTTAATCGAACAAAAACGATTAAAAGAAGCTTTAATGCAACTGGAGTCTTTCCTGTGGCAATGTTCGGATTGGGAGCTCCGCCACCAGCTGGAGCAGCTACAAACCTCCTATAATTTCATGCTACAGTATATGAAACAGGGCATAGCCGATCCGGAACGAGAAAAATTATATACAAAACTTCGTGCTAATGCATTAGAAATAGCCGATAAGGGACGTCTATTGATGCTTGATGATGTATCAACGCATTTCTATCACATAGTACGCAGCAAGCGTACACAAGAGTTAGCGCCTTATACTACAAGCGTTCTGATGCATGTATTGGAATCTTTTAACGACGATTTGGCAGTCAGCGGATTGTTGTCAGACAATAATTTGGATGAAGTTCTGAAAAGACACGAGGAAACACAGAAATTCCTATTTCTGCAAACCTGGTCAAATAGTAGCTGGACTGTAGAAAATGAAGCCGAAGCACAAGCTATGCTGAAGTCGGAACTACTTCCGGTCAATGACCTGTGTCTGTTTACCAGTGCTGTAATGTTGAGTCTGATGGAGTGCTTTGATCTGCGAAAGTTGATGTGGTTGTTAGATGCATACCAATGCAATAATATACACGTCAGCCAACGGGCATTGATCGGAATCATTTTTGCTTTACACATCTATAATGCCCGGCTCGATCTATACCCCGAATTCAGCAAGCGTCTGGACCTGGTCAATGAAGAATTCCCATTAGACGAAGACCTCGCACGTATATACCGTCAACTCCTCTTGTGTCAGGAAACGGAAAAAATAGATAAGAAGATGCGTGAAGAGATCATTCCGGAAATGCTGAAAAATGTCTCTTCCATGCGTAATATGAAATTTGGATTCGAAGAATCTGATGAAGAAAAAGACGATCGAAATCCGGATTGGGGCAATGTGTTCGAAAACTCACCATTAGGCGATAAGTTGCGCGAAATGAACGAACTGCAAATAGAGGGGGCCGATGTATATATGAGTACATTTTCACAATTGAAAAATTTCCCTTTCTTCAAGGAGTTACACAACTGGCTTTATCCTTTCGACAGACAACAGTCAAATGTTATCAAAATGATGAGAAAGGAAACCAGTAAAGAAAACAGGATGATAGACATACTCCTGCAATCGGGATTCTTCTGCAGCAGTGATAAGTATTCGCTCTTCTTCACTATGGAGCAATTTCCACAGTCACAGCGCAATCTGATCTTCAGCCAACTCACCGAACAACAGGCGGAAGAGTTCGCCGAACAGTCTAAAGCTGAAACCCTAAAGAGGTTTTCCGAACGTCCGGGTACGATCAGTAGCCAATATCTGCATGACTTGTATCGCTTCTTCAAATTAAACATACGCAGAAGTGAGTTTAGAGATATATTCAAAGAAAAGATAGAGTTACACAAAATATCAGCATTGAAAAATATCCTGTACCAGGAGGGCACACTAACCTCCATAGCAGATTTTCACTTTAAAAAAGAACATTGGGCAGAGACTGTTGAACTATATAAGGAAATAGAGCAGATGAACGGCCCTCTGAGCACACAGTCGGAGTTTTATCAGAAGTTAGGTTATGCTCTGCAAAAGCAGAAAAAATTGGAGGAAGCCATTGCTGCCTACCTGAAGGCAGATACCATAAAACCGGATAATATATGGATAAACCGTCATCTGGCCAGTTGTTACCGCCTGCTGCGCAACTTCAAAAAAGCACTGGAATATTACCGGAAAGCCGAAGAAGCTTTGCCGGAGAATCATAGTATCGTGTTTTATATAGGTAGCTGCCTGGCCGAATTGCAACAATTTGAAGAAGCACTGAATTACTTCTTCAAACTTGACTTCATGGAAAACGATTGCATCAAGGCATGGAGAGGTATCGGCTGGTGTTCATTCATCAGTGGTAAACTGGAGCAAGCGATCAATTATTATAATAAGGTGATAGAAAAAGCCCCACTTGCAGTAGATTATCTGAATGCCGGACACGTAGCATGGGTGTCCGGAAATATAGAGAAGGCCGCAGAGTTTTATGCCCGTTCCAAAGAGATGAGCGGAGATCAGGAAATATTTCTGGATATGTTCAACAAAGATAAAGTCTACCTCATCAAGCAAGGAATAAAAAAAGAGGATATCCCGTTAATGCTGGATTTACTATAATTCATCGAGGGGGGCAATAGTAAAATCAACTATTATTAAAACGCAGATTAACACTGAATTACGTAAAGAATAAATTATATTTGTGATAATTAGCGTTAATCTGCGTTTCTAAAGTTGCATATTGATAATTTCCTTCCGGCTTTTGACATACCTATAATGACTCAAACGTTAACTTATGACCTTTATTCACAAAAAAGGATATAATATAGCAAATAAACAGCCTTACATAGTGTGATATCCCAAAAGAATGTCGTTCTTTGCAGTACGAAACAATAAGAGGTTTATAATAATTTGCTTTCATATATGTATCTCCTCAGTTATCCACATTGAGTATTTCCATTCTGATTACTTTTTCTCAAAACTTTTTTATTGCATTATTAATTTTTTTATATTTACGTTTATGAACATGTATGTTGGAAACCTTAGCTACAATGTTAAGGAATCAGATTTGAGACAAGTAATGGAAGAGTATGGAACAGTAGAATCTGTAAAACTCATCACCGACCGCGACACAAGAAGATCAAAAGGTTTTGCCTTTATCGAAATGCCGGAAGCATCGGAAGCAAAAAATGCAATCACAGAA
The DNA here is from genome assembly GCF_964240755.1 of Bacteroides sp. HPS0048. Classification (NCBI taxonomy): domain Bacteria; kingdom Pseudomonadati; phylum Bacteroidota; class Bacteroidia; order Bacteroidales; family Bacteroidaceae; genus Bacteroides; species Bacteroides sp. HPS0048. The sequence goes on from NZ_CAXSVC010000009.1 coordinate 72,047, forward strand.
TTGAACGGAGCAGAATATGCAGGCCGTCCGATGGTAGTGAAAGAAGCATTGCCCAGAAATTAAGATTAAACTCTGAGATAAGAAAGAAAAGGATATCGCTTGGCGATATCCTTTTTTGTTTATTGGAATTATTCCTTAAAGCAGGCACACACTATTACAGCTGTTTGAGCTCCTGATATAACCGCTGTATAGGCAATCCCATTACATTAAAATAACTTCCTGAGATAGATTCCACACCGATAAAACCAATCCACTCCTGCACACCATAAGCCCCGGCTTTATCCATCGGGGTATATTTATCAACGTAATAAATGATTTCCTCTTCGGTCAATGTGGCAAATGTTACATCCGTAACAGCAGTAAAACTTTTCTGCCAATCACTGGTAGTAAGGCAAACCCCAGTAATAACCTGATGAGAAGTTCCGGAGAGCTTGCGCAGCATATCTATAGCCCCTTCCCTACCCTTAGGTTTCCCAAGCACCTCCCCATTCAACCACACAATGGTATCTGCTGTAATAAGTAACTCATCCGGCTGAATAAGAGATTTATAAGCATCGGCTTTCTCACGGGAGATATAAGCAGGAATTTCTGTCCCCTGCAAAGTATCGGGATAAGATTCGTCTACATCCGGAAGAGTTTTTACCACATAATCCACTCCCAGGCCAGACATCAGCTCTTTTCTACGAGGAGAATTAGAGGCTAACACAATATTGTATTTCTTTAAATTATCAAACATGATGAAGAAGTTTTTAAGTTGGTAAGTTTTTAAGTTGATGAGTTGGTAAGAAGAAGTTTTTAAGTTGGTGAGTTTTTAAGTTAATGAGTTGGTAAGAAGAAGTTTTTTAAGTTAGTGAGTTTTTAAGTTGGTAGTTAGAATCTATGCAGAGTATTGATGTTGTGCCAAACATATTCTAACTACCAACTCCAAACTCACAAACTTAAAAACTTAAAAACTTACTCACCACCCAAAAGCATCATCTGACATCCATTTTCCGTGTACCTTCAGTACCTGTTCTATCACATCACGACCACAACCGTAACCACCTGCAGCGTGAGAGATGTATTTTGCCACCTTCTTTACTTCAGGAGCAGCATCTTTCGGGCAACATGGAAGACCACATTCCTGCATCACTTCAATATCGGGCACATCATCTCCCATGTACATTATTTCCTCATCCGTAAAACCATATTTATCACGAAACTCACGATAATCATGTATCTTCACAGCCGAACCCATATACAGATCAGTCACTCCCAAAGCTGAGAAACGAATACGCACAGCCTCCGTACGCCCGCCAGTAATAATGGCAATGCGCAACCCTTTTTTTACAGCCAACTGGATAGCATAGCCATCTTTAATGTTCACAGTACGCATCGGCTCACCCGACGGATGTAATGGAATCATATCTGCACTCAACACCCCATCTACATCAAAGGCAATGGCTTTTATCTTTTTGAGGTCGTAATTGATTGTACTCATAATGATATTTACGATTAAACGGTTTACGATTTACGATTGAAAATACTGCGGCTGATAAGCTCATAAAGTTGCTGCATTCCGGGATCATCAGAGAGCATGGCGAGATGATTGTTGATTACATTTTCATCATAGCGTATAGCAGGCCCGGTTTGGGCAGCTTTAGGGCTCAACTCATGTACTTTACGGGCTGTCTCGTCAATCAAAGGAAGCATTACATCGAACGGGAGATTATACTTCTCCAGCAATTCAGCTGCCAGCGCATACATATGGTTCGTAAAGTTACAAGTGAACACAGCAGCAAGATGCAAACTCTTGCGTTGTTCGGAAGTAGCTTCGTAAACACGCTCGGACAAAGTGACAGCGATAGCTTTGAGCAGTTCCGTATCCTCCGGTGTGGACGCTTCAATAAAGAAAGGAATCTCACGAAAGTCTACTTCACGTTGTTTACTGAATGTCTGCATAGGATAAAAAACACCGTAATGCTCTGCATGCCCCTCCCAGATACTCATTGGGATACTACCAGCCGTATGTACCATCAAAGCTTCTTTTCGTTTCCCGGACACAATTGCAGGAAGCAATTCCGCAACAGCCGAATCTTTCAGCGAAACGATATACAGCCGGGCAAATGAATTTATATCTTCCGGATGAATAGTAAATTCCGCTTCCACTTCTTCTGCCAACCGGCGGGCCGAATCTTCCGTACGACTATACACCTGCACGATACGAAATCCTTTACGATACAATGCCTTAGCCAGGTTTGTCGCCAGATTTCCGGCACCAATAAATACAATTGGCGTATCTTCTATACTTCTTTTCATCGCGTTGATATCAAATACAATATTCCTCCGATTATCAGCAATGCCAAAGGCAGCAGATAGGCGGACATACTTCCTAACAAAGCTACAATCAGACCGATATTCATCACAAGCCAAAGCCCTATCAGCACCAGACCAACAGATTTATCATGTTTGAGAAATAAGAAAATAACAGCTGTATACAGCAGGAAATTATCTTTATTCATCACCCACGGCAATCCAATGGCAGAAAAGTGTATCAGCTTGTCAATCAGGTAAAGCACGCCTATCACAATCAGAGTGACAGCAGTTGCCTTGTATGTATCTCTATTGTTGTTGGCTTTAGCAGCACTCACTGTTATTTTCCTCCGAATTTATTAATATGAATTTTCTCCCACTGCAGGTGGCTTTCGTCAAAAGGTTTACGTTCCATGCCTTTGTGTCCGATGGCGATAACAGACAGAACCTGAAGTTGCAAAGGTATATCAAGTACGCTACGCACATATTCGTCCGACGGCATGCCGGTAGCAGCATAGCGTTCACGGATTTGTACCCAGCAACTACCTAATCCCAGATCTTCAGCCTGCAATTGAAGCATAATAGAAGCAATAGAAGCATCTTCAATCCATACATCACTTGCCAATGGATCAGCAGTAACAACGATGGCAAGTGCAGCATCGGCAATAAAAGCAGAAGCCTGTTCCTTACAGTGCGAAAGCTTCTCCAATGTCTCTTTATCATCTACGGCAATAAACTGCCAACCATTACTACGTTTAGAGGTAGGCGCCATCAGTGCGGCTTTTAACAAGGTCACTACCTGCTCTTGTGAGAGTTCTTCGTCGGTAAACTTCCGCATACTGCGGCGGTTCTTTATTAATTCACTGAAATTTTCCATGCTATTTTTACTTTCTTTATACTTGGAAAGACAAGTGCAAAGATAATGCAAACTGAGAACAGAATAAAGTGAACTTGTTCATTTTTTATGCCAAGGTGCAGCTTATCTTCGCTTTTCGACAAAGATAAGGATAAAAACCGAAAAACTAAATAGTTCAGCAGGCTTGCTATAAACTGGAAAGTCATATAACAAGACTGTACACTTTGGTATGACAAGAATGTACAGCTTTGTAGTGCAAGGTTGTACACTTTTGCATGGTAAGGACGTACAATCTAATAAACACTGATTATCAACCACTTACAAGCATCTTTATGAGATATTTTCCCGGCATCACTATCTTTGCCCACGAGGTCTGTGCCAACACCTTTCACACCGGAGTACCGATCTCCTCCGTAGTTCGACATTCGTAGAATGGCCTTTATGTCTCCGGTATCCGTTACCTTAATTCGATCCAATGTCAATAGCAATCCGTCATAATTGTGCGTCTTTTTGTTGAGCGCATATTCCGGAGGTGGAGGCAAAACAGAATCTTCCCCCCTCTTCTTCTTTTCTTCTACTTTACTTTCTTTTACTTTACTTTGTCTGAAAATGTCTGCATTTTCCAGACTCAACTCCATCTGAACAGGAAAAATGTTCGCATTTTCTGAGTTCATACTCTCTTTCTGTTTACATTTTATCTCTTCCCCCTTACATTTCACCTCTTCTAACAAATAGGGTAATTTTGATAAATCCCTCTTTCCCAAGCTATTATTAAAATTGAAATAAAATCCGTATCTTTGCACTGATAAACAAATTATCATTATGAAAAATCGAATAACCCGAGACGATTACATCAAAGCGAATCGTAAAGCCAGCCGTGAGGCTGAAATTGAGAAGTACGGTCATCCTATTTGCTACAAACGGGTGCACCAGTCAAAAAAAGTATATAACCGCAAAAAGATGAAGGCAGGCGATAAGGCTCTGCCTTTTTTTATACAATTTGCGTAAGCTTTCCGGTGAGTGAGTCAATGATAAAACCATGCACACGAACATCAGAAGGAATCAGCGGATGACGAATAATAGAATCAACAGTTTCGCATACAGATTTCTCCGTATCATCAAAGCCACCCAACCAGGAATGAAAGTCAACACCACAAAAGTGAATCATATCGATCAGATCTTCACGAATCCCCCGGGCTTTCATTCGCTCAAGGATCTCCTCGCTATCCATGTGATGAGCTCCGCAATCAGAATGAGCAATAACCATAATCTCCTCTACACCAAGTTCATAGATAGCGACCAACAAACTACGGATAACACTACCGAAAGGATGGGAAATAACGGCCCCGGCATTCTTTATTATTTTTGCATCACCATTTCTCAGACCAAGAGCGGCAGGAAGTAATTCTGTCAAACGGGTATCCATACAAGAAAGAATAGCAAGCTTCTTATCAGGGTATTTATTAGTTATATATTTTTCGTAACCCTTATTCTCTACAAACTGCTTGTTAAAAGCAATAATTTCTTCTACCATAATTTCAATCAATTTCTAAATGTTATGACAAATGTAGTAAACATCTGCATTATGTTACAACAAAACAATCGTCTTTCTTGTTGAAAAGATAAATAAAAAGATGTAAATTTGCCACAAGATGCCCTTAAAGCTTACTACATATTATCGCGGGAGTGAAATTCCCGAGCTACCGGGAAAAAATACATTTCACTCCAAGGAGTTGTTTCTGATATATGAAGCAACACCAGGATATGCGCCGGTGTTTATCGTTGCAACTGACAACGGAAAACCGATAGCCAGACTGCTTGCGGGGATACGTACAAACAAAAGACTTTTTCCTCCTTCTATCGTTCGTCGTTGTGAGGTGTATGGCACGGGAGAATATCTGTTAGAAGATACCACCGACAAAGAAGCCATATTCGGAGAAATGCTGGAACATCTTACTACGGAAGTACTACGGGATTCTTTTATGATAGAATTTCGTAATCTGGATAATGCACTATTCGGATACAAACATTTCAGGGCAAACGGATACTTCCCCATCAACTGGCTTCGGGTACGTAATTCATTGCATAGCCAGAAGACAGCAGAGGAGCGGTTCAGTCCTTCACGAATCCGGCAAATAAAGAAAGGATTCAGAAACGGCGCCAAAGTGGAAGAAGCGCACTCGGTAGAAGAAATACAGGAGTTCTCACACATGCTGTATAAAATATACTCATCACATATACGTAAACATTTTCCTCACATCGAATTCTTTCGTCACATGGAGGAAAGATTGATGCATAGCGATCAGGGAAAAATTTTCATTGTTCGATATAAAGAGAAAATCATTGGCGGGGCTGCATGCATCTATTCGGGAGACAGTGCTTACTTGTGGTTCTCGGGAGGTATGCGAAAAACATATGCATTGCAATATCCTGGTATTTTGGCAGTATGGATGGCACTAAAAGATGCATACGAACGCGGATACCGGCATTTGGAATTCATGGATGTAGGGCTTCCTTTCAAAAAACACGGATATCGTGAATTCGTTCTTCGTTTCGGCGGAAAACAAAGCAGCACACGCCGTTGGTTCCGTTTCAGATGGACATGGCTGAATAATTTATTTACCAAGATATACGTTTAGAGCGATTTTTCCGTTATTATCTCATTAGGCAACGATAGCGGATATGAATAAGCGTCTCTCAAATCTATTTCTATTTTTACTATTCACTTTCCCCGTCCTGGCTCAACAGGTCAAGATAGGAGGTGTCATTACTGATGAAAACGGAGAACCCGTAGAACTGGCTACCGTACGTATAGAGGGAACAGCTATTGGTACTGTCAGTAATCTAAAAGGAAAATATTCACTTAAATTTACGTCAAGAGATACAGTAACGGTGATATATTCAATGATAGGATATAACACCCGGAAACGCGTATTGGTAAATCCACAGGGAAATATCAGTATCAATATGACCCTGCCTGCTTTAGGATATGAACTGGGAGAGGTAACCATTACAGAAAGCCGCCGGCAAACCAACACAGTACAACAGATAGACATGAAAGCCAATAAACTGATGCCGGATGCGTCAGGAGGAAATATCGAGTCGATCATTGCAACACAAGCCGGAGTAAGCTCAAACAATGAGCTGAGTTCTCAGTATAATGTACGTGGAGGAAGTTTTGACGAAAATATGGTTTATGTGAACGGAATAGAAGTTTACCGTCCGTTGCTGGTGCGTTCCGGCCAACAGGAAGGATTAAGCTTCATCAATCCGGATATGGTGGAGAGCGTAGGTTTCTCATCGGGTGGATACGAAGCACGATACGGAGACAAAATGTCATCTGTACTGGATATCACCTATAAAAAACCAGAGCATTTTGAAGCAACAGGAGCATTCAGCTTATTAGGAGTTTCTACTTATGCAGGTTTTGGCAATAAGAAGTTTTCATGGACCAACAGTATCCGTTATAAAAGTAACCGCTACTTACTGGGAACACTGGATACAAAAGGAGAATATGACCCACAGTTTATAGATTATCAAACATTTATAAGCTGGAGACCAAGTAAAAGATGGGAAGTAGGATTCATCGGGAATATATCTGAAAACAAGTATATCTTTCAACCCGAGGACCGTACCACACGATTCGGGACATTAGAATCTGCACGCGAATTCAAAGTATACTTTGACGGACAGGAACGAGATCTTTTCCGTACTTTCTTTGGTGCAGCCAATGCTACTTATAACTTTGACGAAAGTAACAGCCTGACCTTTCAGGCTTCTGCTTTCCAAACCAAAGAACAGGAAACTTATGACATCAGCGGACAGTACTGGCTCAATGAGCTTGACTCTTCCGGAGAAGATTCTGATACTGAAACAGGCGAAACAATAGGGGTAGGTACGTATATGGAACATGCCCGCAACTATCTTAATGCCAAAGTACAAAGTTACTCCTTTACAGGACGCCATCGTATCAAACGCCACGCCGTCCAATGGGGATTGGAGTTAAAGACCGAACGTATCAAAGATAAACTACGTGAGTGGGAAATGCGTGACTCTGCCGGATATTCATTGCCACAGGTGCCGGACGGCCCAGAGTTGATTTACAGCCTCTCCTCCAAAAATGATATCAATAGTAGCCGTCTCTCTCTTTATGCACAAGATAGCTATAAGTTTCAGACCGGAGCAGGGCTATTCACTCTTACAGCAGGAATCCGTGGCAGCTACTGGAGCTGGAACAAAGAATTTATCGTAAGCCCAAGAGCCTCACTTGCACTCATCCCCAAACTTAACGAAAAGTTTACAATCCGGGTAGCAGCAGGTGTATATTATCAGGCTCCTTTCTATAAAGAATTCCGCGATACGACTATGGTGAACGGAATGGCAACCGTAACACTCAACAAGAATATCAAATCACAACGTTCCATACATTTTGTTGCCGGAAGCGATTACAGTTTCCGGGCTGTAGGACGCCCATTCAAATTCACGGCAGAGGTGTACTACAAAGCGTTAAGCAATCTTATTCCTTATAACGTTGATAACGTCCGCGTCAGTTACTACGGACGCAATATGGCAAGCGGTTACGCAACAGGACTCGATATGAAACTGTTTGGAGAGTTCGTACCCGGAACTGATTCGTGGCTCACATTTTCGGTAATGAAAACCGAAGAAAAGATAAACGGCAAGTGGCTCCCCCGCCCTACCGACCAGCGATATAATCTTTCGCTCTACTTCACTGATTACTTTCCGGGAAGTACGAAATGGAAGATGAATCTCAAAGGTACTCTTGCCGGTGGACTTCCTTTCGGACCTCCCCACAGCGGACGTGAAGAAGCCGTATTCCGTACGCCTTCCTATCGCCGTGTAGACATTGGTATGTCTCGTGTTTTGATAGACAATACAGACAAGCACAAAACCGGATTCGGACGCAATATTCGTAGCATGTGGTTAGGGCTGGATGTTTTCAATTTGCTCAATATCAGCAACGTTAACTCCTATTATTGGGTAACTGATGTGCACAATAACCAGTTTGCAGTACCCAATTACCTTACATCTCGTCAAATCAACGTCAGACTGCTGATTGACTTTTGAAATTAAATGCTGAAATATTTCTTTATTAACGAAGAATTGATTTTCTTTGTGCTGGTTTAAAAGGAACCAAAAAACTAATTTAAAGCCAATATAAAGAACACAGTTATGAAGATTTCACACATTGAACACTTGGGCATTGCTGTAAAAAGCATTGAAGAAGCCCTACCGTACTACGAGAATGTATTAGGTCTGAAATGTTACAATATCGAAACAGTAGAAGACCAGAAAGTGAGAACAGCTTTCCTTAAAGTAGGCGAAACAAAAATCGAACTGTTAGAACCAACCTGTCCCGAAAGTACCATTGCTAAGTTTATTGAAAATAAAGGTGCAGGCGTTCATCATGTGGCATTTGCTGTTGAAGACGGCGTAGCCAATGCATTGGCAGAAGCTGAAAGTAAAGAAATTCGTCTCATCGATAAAGCTCCCCGTAAAGGTGCCGAAGGACTTAACATCGCTTTCCTTCACCCGAAATCAACGCTGGGCGTATTGACTGAACTTTGTGAACACTAAAATCATTGACGATTAGACAATTTACGATTGAAGTTTCTTTTACTAAATTACTAACAGTTATTTCAATTGTAAATCGTAAATTGTCTAATCGTAAATTCTATAAATCCTTTAAAACAAGAAAGACTCATGAGTAACCAGCTTGAAAAAGTAAAAGAGCTTATTGAACTTCGTGCTCAGGCTCGTTTAGGTGGTGGCGAAAAGGCTATTGAAAAACAACACGCAAAAGGCAAATACACTGCCCGCGAGCGTATTGCACAGCTGCTGGATGAAGGCAGTTTCGAAGAATTGGATATGTTCGTACAACACAGATGTACTAACTTTGGCCAGGAAAAAAAGCACTTCTTAGGTGACGGTGTTGTAACTGGGTATGGAACAATCGAAGGAAGATTAGTATATGTTTTCGCACAGGATTTCACTGTATTCGGTGGTTCACTGTCGGAAACCATGGCACAGAAAATATGTAAAGTGATGGATATGGCCATGAAAATGGGTGCTCCTGTTATCGGTATCAACGACTCGGGTGGCGCACGTATTCAGGAAGGTATCAATGCACTTTCCGGTTATGCTGAGATATTCCAGCGTAACATCATGGCATCAGGAGTGATCCCACAGATCTCTGGTATCTTTGGTCCTTGCGCAGGTGGTGCTGTTTACTCTCCTGCCCTGACCGACTTTACACTGATGACTGAAGGAACTTCTTATATGTTCCTCACTGGTCCGAAAGTGGTAAAGACTGTGACAGGCGAAGACGTATCGCAGGAAGACCTCGGTGGCGCAAGTGTTCATGCAACCAAATCAGGTGTAACTCACTTTACTGCCGAAACCGGTGAAGAAGGTCTGTCAATAATCCGCCACCTTCTTAGTTTTATCCCGCAGAACAATCTTGAAGAAGCTCCGCTAATGGAGTGTACAGATCCTATCGACCGTATGGATGATCTTCTGAATGAGATTATTCCGGACAGCCCGAATAAGCCATACGATATGTATGAGGTGATTGGTGCTATCATCGATAATGGCGAATTCCTCGAAGTACAAAAAGATTATGCCAAAAATATTATCATCGGATTTGCCCGTATGAACGGACAATCTGTAGGTGTGGTTGCCAACCAGCCCAAATATCTGGCAGGTGTACTTGACAGCAATGCATCTCGTAAGGGTGCCCGCTTCGTTCGTTTCTGCGATGCATTCAATATTCCTTTGGTAACCCTGGTAGACGTTCCGGGATTCCTTCCGGGAACAGGACAAGAATACAATGGTGTTATTCTGCATGGTGCGAAGTTGCTTTACGCTTACGGTGAAGCTACTGTGCCTAAAGTAACTGTAACACTGCGTAAATCATATGGTGGTTCACACATCGTAATGAGTTGCAAACAACTCCGTGGTGACATGAACTATGCATGGCCAACAGCTGAAATTGCTGTAATGGGTGGTGCAGGTGCTGTGGAAGTATTGTATGCAAAAGAAGCCAAAGAACAGGAAAACCCGGCTCAATTCCTGGCAGATAAAGAAGCAGAATACACTAAGCTATTTGCTAATCCGTATAATGCGGCTAAATATGGTTACATTGACGATGTTATCGAACCGAGAAACACTCGTTTCCGCATCATCCGTGCATTGCAACAGTTGCAGACTAAGAAACTAACAAACCCTGCCAAAAAGCACGGTAATATTCCATTGTAACAAATAAAACCTGATTGTTATGAATAAAAAAAGAATTGGAATATTTATCGCGTTAGTAGCAGTAGTTTGCTTAGGACTGAATGCACAAAGAGCTACAAGTCTTAAAATCAATGAAGTTCTGGTAACCAACGAACAGAATTATCAAGATGACTATGGCTTGCATAATGCATGGATAGAAATATTCAACACCTCTTTTGCTACGGTCAATATCGAAGGCTGCTATCTGACGAACGATAAAGATAATCCGACAAAATATCCTATTCCTAAAGGAGATATACTGACGCAGATTAAACCTCGCCAACATACTCTGTTTTGGGCAGACGGAATGCCAAATCGTGGAACATTCCATGTGAACTTTACGCTTGACCCCAATAAGGAAAATTACATTGCTTTGTATGATTCGAACGGCAAAACATTGATTGACGAAGTCACTATTCCTGCCGGAATACTTGCCGACCAGTCATATGCCCGCCAAGAGGACGGAAGTGCAAATTGGGTGATTAAAGGAGGAGGAGAACACAGTTATGTAACTCCGAGTACTAATAATATGACTCAAGACAAGAATGAAAAAATAGAAAACTTCAAAAAACACGATGAGGATGGTTTTGGTATGGCTATCATTGCAATGTCGGTTGTGTTTATTGGTTTGATATTATTGTATGTTTCATTCAAAATAGTAGGTAATATTGCAGTTAAATTAGGTAAGAAAAATGCAATGAAAGCAATTGGTATCACTGATAAGGCAGAAGCCAAAGAAAAGAACTTAGGTAGTCATTCCGGAGAAGAAGCTGCCGCCATCGCTATGGCTCTGCACGAATTCATGAATGATGCACACGATGTTGAAGACATGATTCTGACTATCAATAAAGTAAAACGTACCTATTCACCTTGGAGTTCTAAGATCTACACTTTACGTCAGACTCCTAAAAGATAATTATTAACCCTAATAAATTGAAGCAATGAAACAATATAAATATAAAATCAACGGAAACCTCTACAACGTTACAGTAAACGATCCGGAGGAAAATATCGTGAACGTTGAGGTAAACGGAACTCCTTACAAAGTGGAGTTGGACAAACCGGTAAAACCTGCTGTCGCTCCGAAACCTGTAACCCGTCCCGCTGCTGCTCCAAAAACAGATAGTGGTGCACCTGTAGTGCAACGTCCTGCAAACACTGGTTCCGGAAAGAAAGACGGTGTGAAATCTCCGCTACCAGGTGTTATCCTTGATATTAAAATAAAAGAAGGCGACACTGTGAAAAAAGGCCAGACCGTAATCATCCTTGAAGCTATGAAGATGGAAAACAATATCAACGCTCACAAGGATGGAAAGGTTGTAGAAATCAAAGTTAAACAAGGAGATTCCGTACTGGAAGGTACAGACCTCGTAATCATTGAATAATTATGGGAGATTTCTTATCATTTTTGGGGAATAACCTTATTGACTTTTGGGGATTTACGGGTTTTGCAAATGCAACGCCGGAACATCTTGTCATGCTGTTGGTTGGACTCTTTTTTATCTATCTCGCAATAGCAAAAGAGTTTGAACCGATGCTTCTTATCCCTATTGGCTTTGGTATCCTCATCGGTAATATTCCCTTCAACATGGAAGCCGGACTAAAAATAGGCATCTATGAAGAAGGTTCCGTACTGAATATACTCTATCAGGGAGTAACCTCTGGTTGGTATCCGCCACTCATTTTCCTGGGTATCGGAGCCATGACGGACTTCTCGGCACTGATCTCCAATCCGAAACTGATGCTGATCGGAGCTGCTGCACAATTTGGTATTTTCGGTGCTTACATCATTGCACTTCTTATGGGATTTGAGCCGAATCAGGCCGGTGCTATCGGTATTATCGGTGGTGCGGATGGTCCTACGGCTATCTTCCTTTCATCTAAATTAGCTCCGAACCTGATGGGTGCCATTGCCGTGTCGGCTTATTCATACATGGCATTGGTTCCGGTGATACAACCGCCTATCATGCGTCTGTTGACTACTAAGAAAGAACGTGTGATCCGTATGAAACCGCCAAGAACCGTATCTCATACAGAAAAGGTTATCTTCCCGATTGTAGGTCTGTTGCTTACAACATTCCTTGTTCCTTCAGGTCTACCTTTGTTAGGTATGTTGTTCTTCGGTAATTTATTGAAAGAAAGTGGTGTAACCCGTCGTTTGGCAAATACGGCCAGTGGTCCGTTGATTGATACAATCACTATCTTATTAGGATTGACGGTAGGTGCTTCTACACAGGCTTCCGAATTCTTAACCTGGAGTTCTGTACAGATCTTTATTCTGGGTGCTATCTCATTTATTATTGCTACAACAGCTGGTGTTCTATTTGTGAAATTCTTCAACCTCTTCTTGAAGAAAGATAATAAGATCAATCCGCTGATTGGTAATGCAGGTGTATCCGCAGTTCCTGACTCTGCACGTATTTCACAGGTTGTAGGTCTGGAATATGATCCGACCAACTACCTGTTGATGCATGCTATGGGCCCGAACGTGGCAGGTGTTATCGGTTCAGCAGTTGCTGCCGGTATCTTGTTAGGATTCCTTATGTAAGCCATCATTTAATTATCAAAATAGTAAAGGCGTTCTCTATATGCAGGGAACGCCTTTATTGTATGCAGGCAACACCTTCCCCCCTCACTGGCACAACAATGAAAACGTTTGCATAAATATATAAGAGACAGCAGGAAAAGAAAATAACTCATTTCAGGAATTTGTCCTATATTAGCATCGGTAAAATCCATAACACACTAATATCATGAAGAAATTGTTATTTATCTTAGGTTCTTTTCTACTGTCTCTTAATACTTATGCAGCTATGAATGTGAACAAAATCGATCCACCTTTCTGGTATGCCGGCATGAAGAATCCGGAACTCCAGCTTATGGTTTACGGTGAAGGTATTGGTGATGCCTCCGTATCCGTCAACTACCCCGGAGTATCACTCAGCAGCACCGTAAAGCTGGAAAGTAATAACTATCTGCTCGTCTACCTGCACCTGGATAAAGAGGTGAAACCCGGTAAACTGCCCCTTACTTTTACTATCGGAAAAAAGAAACTGGTAAAAGAATACGAACTGAAGGCACGCAGTAAAAAGGGATGCGAACACAAAGGTTTCGATGCATCCGACGCTCTCTACCTGCTGATGCCGGACCGTTTTGCAAATGGAAATCCGGACAATGATAACATTCCGGGTATGTCACCCTATAAAGTAGATCGTAATGATCCTAACGCCCGTCATGGTGGTGATCTGACGGGTATCGAGCAACACTTGGATTATTTTGAAGATTTAGGTGTAACCGCTCTTTGGTTTACTCCGGTACTGGAAAACAATATGGAAGGTGGTTCCTATCATGGCTATGCTACTACTGATTATTACAAAGTTGACCCACGTTTCGGGACAAATGAGGAGTATCGCCAACTCATTGCCAAATCTCACGAACGAGGCATAAAGATTGTGATGGATATGATTTTCAACCATTGCGGTGTAGAACATCCTTGGATAAAAGACATGCCTTCAAAGGATTTCTTCAATAATCCCGATCATGAGAAAAACTTCGTGCAGACCTCTTTCAAACTGACTCCGCACGTTGACCCATACGCCTCTAAATATGACTTCGATCAGATGAACGATGGTTGGTTTGTGACAGTAATGCCCGACCTGAACCAGAAAAACCCACATGTTTATAAGTATCTGGTACAAAACAGTTTCTGGTGGATTGAATATGCCAATATTGATGGTATCCGTATGGATACATATCCGTATGCAGATTACGATGCCATGAGTAACTGGATGAAGGAACTGAACGAGGAATACCCCAACTACAACACAGTAGGCGAAACATGGGTGACAGAACCGGCTTATACAGCCTGGTGGCAGAAAGACTCAAAGCTGTCAGCTCCTCAAAACAGTAATCTGAAAACAGTTATGGATTTCAGTTTCTTTGATAAGATCAATACAGCAAAGAATGAACAAACAGAGACTTGGTTTAAAGGGCTGGACCGTGTATATAACAGTTTTGTATACGACTTCCTCTACCCTAACCCGACTTCCGTACTGGCATTCATCGAAAACCATGATACAGATCGTTTTTTAGGTGAAGGTAGTAATCTGGCCATGCTGAAACAAGCCTCTACCCTATTATTGACTACGCGCCGTATCCCACAACTGTATTATGGAACAGAAATCATGATGAACGGAGTAAAGAGTAAAAGCGATGGTTATGTACGTAAAGACTTTCCCGGCGGATGGGCAGGTGATAAAGAGAATGCACTGACAGCCGAAGGACGTACTAAATTGCAGAACGAATGTTACAACTTCTATAAAACATTACTGAACTGGCGTAAAGGCAACGATGTGATTGGTAAAGGCAGTATGACACAATTCATGGTACAAAACGGTGTATACGCTTATGCCCGCCAATATGAAGGTAAAACCGTATTTGTAATGCTAAACGGTACAGATAAAGAAACAACTCTGCCACTGACTTTCTACAAAGAAATTCTAAAAGATAAGGTACAGGGAAAAGACATCCTGACCGGAAAGATAATCAATCTAAACGGTGAACTGAAAATGGCGCCGAGAGAGTCTCTGGTAATAGAGCTATAAAGCAACTAACCGGCAAAGCCTGAAACTTTCACGGAAACTATTCAAGAAAGAGAAGGAATATAATCCGGGAAAAGTTTGATATATCTCTTTTTTATCGTATCTTTACAAACATAATGACAAAGTAGTTTCAGTTAAACTGCAATAGACCGGAGAGGTGATGGCTTCTCCGGTCTTTTTTTGCATATCCGCTCAGCAATCTCCTACAAAGGGTACATATCACCCATATACTATCGGGAAACATGAACATTCCACAAAACGATAAAGGTGGCCGTAGTCAAAACAGGAGATGATATGGTATAAAAATGACAGGGACTGCTCCCTTACGCTAAGAGAGCAGCCCCTGTTTTCTCAATTCTCCGTTAGAATCGGCTAACAGTAGTAACATTGCAGAAGGTATTGGATAATAACATCCGCCGATTCTTTTCTTTTTT
This sequence comes from Bacteroides sp. HPS0048, assembly GCF_964240755.1. Lineage (NCBI taxonomy): Bacteria > Pseudomonadati > Bacteroidota > Bacteroidia > Bacteroidales > Bacteroidaceae > Bacteroides > Bacteroides sp. HPS0048. The sequence goes on from NZ_CAXSVC010000009.1 coordinate 87,526, forward strand.
CTTCCGGAAAGAGGTATACTCACCATGCAAAGAGTGATTTCCCGGAAGATCTCCCTGTATATTCGTGTGTGATGCGCTCTACAATGAGCCAGAAACAACACAGCTATCATCCGGCTAACAGACAACAAACTGTCTGCATCGGATAGCATGTTCCGATTAAAATAGAATAAGTTTGTCACTCAACTACTTATTATACCCACAAATATAAACAAAATCTGAATCAAAGATACATTATAACAAGAAAAAACACAAAAAAAGCTGTACCATTTGCAGGCACAGCTTTCTACATATCAAAGTGGAAAATTATTTAGCCAATTTATTGTCTGAGCCAAGTACATTAAGGATTTTGTGCTTGTACAGTTTTTCCATATTATCACGAGCCGGGCCCAAGTATTTACGTGGGTCGAACTCAGCCGGTTTTTCAGCAAATACCTGACGGACAGCAGCAGTCATAGCCAGACGACTATCAGAGTCGATATTAATTTTGCAAACTGCTGACTTAGCAGCTTTACGCAATTCTTCTTCAGGAATACCGATAGCAGCTTTCAGTGCACCACCATATTTGTTGATAGTTTCAACTTCTTCTTCAGGAACTGAAGATGAACCGTGAAGCACGATTGGGAAGCCCGGAAGTTTCTCCATTACAGCATCCAATACTTCAAATGCCAAAGGAGGAGGAACCATACGGCCAGTCTTCGGATCAATGTGGCACTGTTCCGGAGTAAACTTATAAGCACCGTGAGAAGTACCAATAGAAATAGCCAATGAATCACAACCTGTACGGGTAGCGAAATCAATTACTTCTTCAGGGTCAGTATAAGTGTGGTGGTCTGAAGAAACTTCATCTTCAACACCTGCCAATACACCAAGCTCACCTTCTACAGTTACATCAAACTGATGAGCATAGTCTACTACCTTCTTAGTCAGAGCAACGTTTTCTTCGTAAGGAAGATGAGAACCGTCGATCATTACTGAAGAGAAACCTGAATCGATACAGCTCTTGCAAGTTTCAAAAGTATCTCCGTGGTCAAGATGCAAAACGATTTCAGGATGAGCGCAACCCAATTCCTTTGCATATTCTACAGCACCCTGAGCCATATAACGCAATAAAGTAGCGTTAGCATACTGACGAGCACCTTTAGATACCTGAAGAATAACCGGAGATTTTGTTTCTACAGCAGCCTTGATAATGGCCTGCATCTGTTCCATATTGTTGAAGTTAAAAGCAGGAATAGCATATCCGCCTTTAATAGCCTTAGCAAACATCTCTCTTGTGTTTACCAGTCCTAAATCTTTGTAATTTACCATTTTGTTTAAAAGTTTATTGTTAGTGAATAAAAATTCTATGCAAAAGTACACATTATAGTTTTAATACAAAACCAAAGCGTAAGAAATATCCTCGATAATGAGTACAAATCAATCCTATTTCAGAGTCTTAAATATCATTTAATAGTCGATTGTAATCTCTACGTAGCAAAGGGAGAGCTTATTTCTTCAAATAAATAATAGTCGGCAAATGATCACTATAACCATTCAGCCAAAGTTTTCCGCCATGTGTACGCAAAGGCGAACCTTTGTACTTTCCATCCTGCTGAAAAAGATATTCACGGATAAAGACCTCATTGTGATCGTATTTCAATCCTTTTTTGGCATTGAGCAACGTAGGCGAAATAACAATCTGATCAAACAAGTTCCACTTGCCACGATAAAGCAACGTGCCTACTCCTTTATCTTCCAGTGTTTCCCACCAGGGATTGAACATATCATGTTTCTTCACCTCTTTCTTATATTTCTTTGCACCCAGGGTAGCCATACTCTGATCCATCGGATCATCATTCATATCTCCCATAACAATCAGTTTCAATTTCTTATTATCTTGTTGCAAAGAATCGATCAATGCACGTACCTGTCGGGCAGCATGTACACGCACAGGTTCGGCAGCTCCACGCGAAGGCCAGTGGTTTACAATAAAACAAACGTTATCTCCCGCCATCTTACCATTTACAATCAGAAAACCCCGTGTTTTGTGTATCGTATCTCCTTCAAAAGGGGTAGAGAGTACCAATTTACTTGATGAAACCGTAAATTGTTTCGGATCATAAAGCAGTGCACAATCAATCCCCCGCTTATCCGGTCCTTCATAATGTACAATCTCATAGCCGGAAGAAGCCAATGCAGGTTGCTTCACCAGGTCATCAAGCACCCTCCTGTTTTCTGCTTCAGCCACACCGATAGCAGCAGGACCGCCAGGCACTTTATCCCGGGATATCTCACTCAACACTTTCGCCAGATTCGTTAACTTTGCCATATACTTTTCCGTATCCCACTGTTTGGGTCCGTCCGGCAGATACTCAAAGTCGTTCTTACCGGCATCATGAATAGTATCAAACAAGTTTTCAAGATTATAAAACGCAACACTATAGAGGCCTTTGTCGGATTCTTGTGCCTGTCCACCAATAGTAATCAGCAACAAGAAGTTTAATACAACAATCAATTTTTTCATATTACAAATAATTTAATAAGTAGTATTTCAAATTTAGTTCATACTATGACAGCGTTTTATTGAAACGCACATGATCGCAGATTTTCGCAGATTAAATGGCTGCGCTATACTTGAACGATGATATGCTTTGCGTGAATCTGTGAGTTTCTGCGTTTCAATAATAATATCGTATAATTTAGAACGATTACTTAATCGTACTAAATAATAATATGCCAATTACTATGCAACATCATAGCGAAGCCAATTGGCACAATGGCACATTATCCTCTACAAAAGTCTTAAAAAAAAGCGAGAATCATTGTTTTTTTCCCAATCTTTTTTCTATTTCACAGAAAAGCATTATCTTTGCGCACTGAAAATGACCATTACACTATTCTTACCAAATAGTAAACGATATAATAATTAAAAAAACAAATACTGAAATGAAAAAAGGTATTCATCCAGAATCATACCGTCCGGTAGTATTCAAAGATATGTCAAATGGTGATATGTTTTTGTCTCAATCAACAGTAAACACTAAAGAAACCATCGAGTTCGAAGGTGAAACTTATCCGTTGCTGAAAATTGAAATCTCAAGTACTTCTCACCCGTTCTACACTGGTAAATCTACATTGGTAGATACAGCAGGTCGCGTTGATAAGTTCATGAGCCGTTACGGTGACCGTAAGAAAAAATAATCCGTTAGTCGGTTGACCATAAAAAAGAGGAAGTTTCAAATGAAACTTCCTCTTTTTTTATAGATATTCATTGATCAACCGGGTAAAAAATATATCTTTGTATACAAAAACATATCCTAAACAACAACAAGCAATATATTCTCCTATGAAGACCTATATACAAAGTACAGGCTTAATACTCTTTTTATTCTCATGCCTTACGCTCAAGGCCGGTAACTCTCTTTTATTTCATCCCGATTCTGTACCAGCTTCCATACAAGCACTCGAAGAATATTATCAAAAGCCCCAGGAATATATCAAACACTGGAATATACTAAAGGCAAGGGCAGATTCAATAAATAGTGTAAGGGATGAGTTCTTTTTGTACAAAGACAGAAATTATTTTCACTATATAGGTGGAGAGATAGACAGTCTACGTAAATACACAGCCATAGTAAAAGATCTATGTCTGAAATACAAAGACATACATGGATTTTATTACAACTGGCTCCTACTTAGCGAAGGCTATAATAATGTAGGAAATGGAAAGGCTGGTACTTTTGAAAACGAACAAATGTACAACTATGCCAGAGAAAACAAGAGTGAAACAGGTATGGCATACAATCAGTTTGCCATTGCTTCCGGTTATCTTGCAGCCAGAGACAATCAAAAAGCAGAACCATACCTCATCCAGGCCATGCAGAAATTCTATCAGATGAAACGATGGGATATCTATGCCGTATTGGCCTCTAATGAGATAATTCTTCTGTCGGCAGCAAATCGCGAAACAGAATCTCAAAAAGTATTCCAACAATTAGACTCACTTGCCAATTTAGCTTTGGCAGGCAAATTACATGGATTCCCACCCAGAAATATTGCCATGACCAAATATCTGGTATTCGGTAAATGCGTCAGTAGCGGCGACATAAAAACATTCAAAAAATATCTGTCCGAGCTGGAAGAAGTATATAGAAAATATCCTTCTATCCCCCGGTTCTATCTATTTGACAGCAAACAGACCTACGCATATCTGATGAAAGATTATATTATGCAGGCTGCTTATATAGATTCGTGTGCCAACTACTACAAATTGCGAAACAGTAAAGAGAATATGAGGCGTATGTATCTGAACGGGGCAAATGCACTTGCCATGGCAAACAAATACGATGAAGCCTACCACAAACTGATTTCAGTGATTGAGTTGGGAGATACCCTTTCATGGGAAAAGACCCAGAAACAGCTGAATTATCTATCGACCAAATATGATGTCAATAAGCTAAAACTGGAGAAGCAGGAACTCAGTCTGAAAGCACGTAATATGCAATTATTACTAACCATTGGTATTGGTATAATCTTACTCTTTATTCTGTTTTTCCGCATGACTGTTTATAGACGACAATTAAAATTGAATGCCAAGATACACCAACAGGATTTACAATTGATTGCAGCAAACGAAAAAATACAAAAGGCAAATGAGATGAAAAATGTATTCATACAAAATATGAATCATGAAATCCGCACTCCATTAAACACGATAGTAGGTTTCGCTGATTGTCTGGCAACTCCTAACACCTTTTCTTCTGATGAAATAAAAGAAATCAGTAACACAATAAAAACCAACAGCGACCATCTTTTAAGACTTATCAGCGATATGTTATCCATCGCAAGTCTTGACAGCGACAGTGAAGAACCAATGAAGAGTTCTTTCTCTGTCAATGAATGTTGCAACCATGTCATCGATGAAGTTAAAGAGTTTGCAAATACCAATGTTCATCTGCATGCCACTCTCAAAGAAGAAGACTTTACAATGATCTCCGACAAGAAAATGATTCATCAGATACTGTTCAACTTATTGCACAATGCTGTAAAGTTCACCTCTGAAGGCGAAATTGAACTAAGTTATGAGATCACTCCTGATAAAAAAGAAATCCATTTCCTGGTACGTGATACCGGAATAGGTATTCCTAAAGAAGAACAAAAGAAAGTCTTTGAACGATTCTACAAAGTAAATTCATTTACACAAGGTTCCGGATTAGGATTATCTCTTTGTCAGATTCTGGTTCAAAGGCTTCAGGGTAGCCTCTATCTTGACAATGAGTATAAAAAAGGAAGTCTGTTTGTATTTATACATCCGCTTTTATAAGAGGTAAACATTTTTGTAACCCAATGATAAAACTTTCTGGTATAACGCATTGCTATACCAAAACTCCTTCGTACTTTTGCAGCCGTTTTTATTATATATCTTTATATGATAACATTTGATTCCCACAAATGGGTATCACGCAGCAAAAGCGTCCTCCATTTTATTACTGATCGATGTAAAGCCTTTTGGGGCTGGTACACAAACCTTTACCACGAAGCTCGTTGGTATAAAAAAGCAATCCTCTCTTGTACAACTTTTCTTGTTCTGTTCCTGCTTTATTTGGGTATGGTAGACATCAATTTTTTATGGATGTTTGGTAAATCTCCCAGCCTGTCAAGCATACACAATCCGAGTCAGCCGATAGCTTCAGAAATCTATAGTGCGGACAGTGTGCTTATCGGTAAGTTCTTTCGTGAGAACCGTAGTCCGGTGAAGTACGAAGAGATATCTCCAAAACTTATCAAGACGCTGATATGTACAGAAGACGAACGGTTTTATAATCACTTCGGAATAGATATCCAGGGAGTTTTCTCGGCCATTAAAGATATGGCACGAGGGCAGGCACGAGGCGCAAGTACCATTACCCAACAACTGGTAAAGAATATGTTTAAGGTGCGCTCTCAATATTCTACAGGGCTATTAGGAAAAATCCCGGGAGTGAAATTGCTGATAATGAAATCTAAAGAGTGGATTACTGCTGTCAAGATAGAATGCTTTTATACAAAAGAAGAGATCCTGACCATGTATCTCAATACGGTAGACTTCGGCAGTAATGCTTATGGCATCAAAACAGCCAGCAGTACATATTTCCATACCAACCCTCAAGATATAACTTATGAACAGGCAGCTACACTTGTGGGGTTACTGAAAGCAACGACCACTTACAACCCACGTCTCAATCCCAAAAACAGTCTGAAACGTCGTAATGTAGTACTGGAAAATCTATTGACTCACCAGATTATAAGCCAACAAGAGTTTGATTCACTCAAACAGATTCCTATCAAGCTGAATTATAACGTTGAAAGTAATTATGACGGACAAGCTCTGTACTTTCGCGAAGCCATTGCCGAAGAATTGGAAGAATGGTGCAAAGAGAATAAGATAGATCTCTATGCCGACGGATTGAAAATATACACAACCGTAAATGCCCGAATGCAAAAATATGCCGAAGCAGCTGTGAACAGACAAATGCGAGTGATACAACGCAATTTTGACAACCATTGGGGTAACCAGAATCCATGGCGCGACCGCAACCATCAGGAAATTCCACATTTTATAGAGGACCTTGCCACCCACACCATTGCCTACAAACAACTGGCAGAAAAGTATCCCGATCAGCCGGACTCTATTCACTACTATCTGAACCTGCCACATCGCCTAAAGGTGTTTGATTATGAAACCGGAACACGAGATACGACTATCAGTACTATGGATTCCATACGCTATATGGAACGTTTTATGCACTGTAGCTTTGTAGCCATAGAACCACAAACCGGATATGTAAAAGCATGGGTGGGTGATATAAACTTCAACTCCTGGAAATATGATAAAGTTCTATCCAAACGCCAACCGGGATCTACCTTTAAACTTTTCGTTTATGCCGCCGGATTAAACAAAGGCCTTTCTCCTTGCGACGAGCGAATTGATGAAAATGTAGTATGGGATGTTATCGAAAAAGGTAAACCTACCCAGTGGATTCCCCACAATGCGAACGGAATGGCTACCGGAGATACCATGTCAATAAAATGTGCGTTTGCCCGTTCTGTAAACACGATTGCGGTACAGGTGGCCAAAGAAACAGGTATTCATGAAGTGGCTCGGACAGCCAGACTCATGGGCATAAACACACCGCTTGAAGAGACACCGGCACTCAGCCTGGGAGCCTCTGACGTATCATTGCTTGAGCTTGTTAATGCCTATACAACAGCTATTAATGAAGGAAGAGCACATGACCCGATACTCATCACCCGTATTGAAAATGCAGATGGCAAGGAACTTTTCAAGTACCAGTCTCAGCAGGAAATACAGGCTATTCCCTACGAAACCGCTTTCTTGCTTACAGACATGCTCAAAGGAGGACTGACTGAGCCGGGTGGTACATCCAAAGCATTATGGGCGTATGATCTTTTCCGCTATGACACAGAATTCGGAGGTAAAACAGGAACCTCCTCCAATCATTCTGATGCCTGGTTTGTTGGTGTTACTCCCAACCTGGTGGGAGGCTCGTGGGTAGGAAGCGAACATCGTAGTATCCACTTTCGTACCGGAGAGTTGGGACAAGGAAGTCGTACTGCGCTACCCGTTTTTGCTTACTTCATGGAGGGTGTATTAAAAGATAAACATCTCACAAAGTATAGAGGAAAATTCCCTAAACCTAAAGAGGTAATCCATAAATCATACGGTTGTCAAGGGATTTATCATCCCAAAGATACAGATTCGATAACGGTATACCTGCCCGATAGTCTGGCAGGAAGTGAAGAGGATATGCTTACAAGTTTTTAAGAAAACACAGATTAACGCTAATTATCGCAGATTTAATCTTTGCGTAAGTTAGCGTTAATCTGTGTTTCTAAAACTGCCTTTTAACAGCTTTATCAGGCTTTTGATACATTCCTGTAAGTAATTCGTGCTCGTTTACTTCATTATCTTACAAGAACCAACTTTACCATCTTTTGTCTGAATACGGGCTACATAATATCCTGAGGGTAACACAGAGAGTCCCATAGAAGTAACATTTTCCTGCTTCTGTACCATCATGCCATTAACAGAATAGATTTCTACAAAATCAGCCTCTCCATTGATTACCAATTCGTCCAGACTATTATTATAATAACCTAGAATCTGATCCGAATTGGCTACATTCTCCTCAATACCGGTAAGTATCGGTTTGAAACTGGTATAAAGACGGAATTCATGAGCCGGAACTGAAATGCTCTGTGCTACAGTTGACGACGCGATATTCAGTGTAGAATTCTCATCCATAAAGTCGTACCATACACCTGTTTTAGGAAATACAACCGAATAGTCACCAGCAACAGCCGTAAAGTTACCAGCAATAACAATGGCTTTATCCTCTGTAGTAATTGTTATGAAACGTCCCTTATTCCAATTCGTATTACCACTTACTTTCCAGCTGAAAGTAACATCAGGAGTAAAGAGTTCCGGATACGAAGTTCGCAGATCCATTAACTTGCTATACGTATCATACAATCCTTTACGCATTGTATTCTCAAAATAGTCCCAGCGAATCGGTTTAGGATCAGTACGATATGCACCACCATCATCAACCACTGTTCCATCCGAATTACTGTTTATAGAATAGTCATATCCTAATTCTCCAAATTGCCATATCATCTTAGGTCCTGGTACTGTAAAGAAGAAGGCAGCATTGGTAGCAAGTTGTTTCACACGATTTTCCAGATTATTATCATTCACCGGATTGGCACTGGTACCTCCTCCCTTGATACTTTCAGTACCCCATTTCCAGGCTTTAAAAGAAGTACGTTCCTCATCGTGACTTTCCATATAGCCCATCAGGCTATTCACAGGCATATTGGATGTTCCTCCATACAACCCGGAAAAATTAGATTTATCGGGCCATCCCATAGCCGACTCACAATAAGCGTAGTTCATATTTCTCCAAAGCATAATGCCAGCCTCTCCCAACTCTTTTTCTTCTGTAGTTCCATCCGTCAGATGCTCTATAATGACATAAGCATCCGAATTGCGTTTCCAGATTTCTGAAGAAATCCGTTTCAGGTTCGCAATACGTTCCGTATCGTACTTATTGGCCCACGTATCCTGAGGAGTATTGGAAAATCCTTTGGTAAAGTCATAGCGAAAACCATCTACCTTATATTCTTTCATCCAGAAACCGGCCACACTATCCACCAACGCACGGGTATAGGTGCTTTGATGATTAAAATCATACCCCCACTGCAAATCCTTATTGGGAATATTGGATTCCTTATTATACCAGGGATTATCCGCCGAAGGAGTTCCATCAGCATCACGATAGAGTAAATAAAATGGAGATTGTCCGAAACTATGGTTCAAAACAAGGTCTATAATCACTGCCATCCCCTGTTGGTGACATTCGTCAACAAAAGCACGCAACTCGTTCTTTGCTCCATAATACTTATCTACCGCAAAATAGAATGAAGGATTGTATCCCCAACTACTATTACCTTCAAACTCATTCACAGGCATTAATTCAATGGCATTAATCCCCAACTGTTTTAAATAGGACAATTTATCTTTTGCTGCACTGAAAGAGTGCTCTGTAGTAAAATCACGGATATGCATCTCGTATACCATCAACTGGTTTCTATCAGGTTTCCTAAATTCAGTCACCTGCCATTGATAAGGGGTCTGCCCGGTCTGAAGCACAGAAACGATACCTTCTGCTTTGCCTGTGGGATACGGTTTCAAGTCGGGATACACAGCCGGAGAGATATATGGATCATTCCAGGGATCAAGTACTTTATCTGCGTACGGATCGGCTATATAAATCGTACCATCCACTACATACTGAAAAGCATATTCCTTTCCTTTTTCCAGATCGCTCAATGTAATCCAGAAAAACTCTCCATCCTGTTTCAGTTGATATTCCGGCAACAGTTTCCAATCATTAAAATCACCTACCACATATACGGTTCTCTTTCCTGGTGCCTGCAATACCAAAGTGGCCTGCGTATCATTTAGATAATTTATACCTGGACGTGCTCCCTGGGGGAGAATCCCCTGCTCTGTTTCTCCCAAAACAGTTACCATTTGAGTGGCAATAGCTGTTTTACCTCCCGTCGTAGCTTCCACACGTAGTTCAAAAGTTCCGGTCTGCGAAAAAGTGTGTAATGATATTATTTCCTGAACATTGGTTCTGGAAACAATCTGCTCATTTGCTACAAACAATTTCATATCTGCCAATACAGAAGCTTTTGCTCTTATAGGAAGCAGATCACCCAAATTCAAAGTGGTAGCAACATCCGGTTGTTCAAAACGAACAGTAACTCCTTCTCTGTGCACATCAATAAAAATATCCCCTCCATCAGCAGTTTTTCCTGTTTTAGAGCCATCTTCACTTCGAAAAACAAACGCCATCTTAAAAATTGTCTCTCCAGCATGTACTCCATAATATTCGCGAATACTGGGAGTTAGCTTGAATTCCCATTTATTATTTCCCAATGAACGCATTTTATACTTTTCAGAATTATCTCCCCATTTGGAAGGAGCATATTTCCAATCGGATTCATTCTTACTATTGTTCGTAATAACACCTGTATGCGCATATACATTTCCAGTATATCCTATCAATCCACCCGATCCCAACGAAGCGTCAAAAACAACAGTTACTTCTTTTCCTTCCAGTGGAAAATCCGGAGTAGTTGTCACAAGTTGGGCGCTGGCAGTAAAAATTCCCCCGAAAACGATCAATAACAAAAAGTAAATCTTCTGCATAAACATAAATGTTTTAACTATAAAGGTCATCCGGTGTGGATGACCTTTATAGTTATTTTAATATTCCATTAATTAACGCTACCTGTACCAGTCTTAAAATCAAGTCTTACAGTCTGACCAGCAGCAACTTCTGTCAATTTCATTGCATCTTCCCCACCCCTTCCACGGTAAAATATCTCACCATCTTTCAAGGTAAATTCAGACTGCCACCACTGACAATCAAGAAGTTTTACGCACATACGCAACACGCCATTATTAGGACAAGCCGGAGAAGTAAAAATATTTTCTTGAAGAGTAAACGCATTAGTTTCCTTTATATCCCATGCACCTACACAATCACCAATCAGAAAAGGTTTCACTTTTTCCAGAACAATCTTCTTCAAAACCGATTGTTTATCTTCAGAAAGGGTACAAACAATAGCGACCTGATAGAAACCTGCTTCTGCAATATTCATATTAGATCCACCAGTAGCATGTTCACCATAGTCACAAGGTTCATCGTTTGTTGCACCAAATTCTCCGCCATCCCAGTCTCTGTTTGAGTTAAATTTCAAGCCTGCACCTGCTTCAAAATAGAAGATTCCGAAAAATACTCCATCAAGATCCTGAAGCGAAGTCAGTTCGGGAGCAACGCTCCAATTCCAATCCGCAGAGAACGGACTACCGTTAATATACATATGTTCCGGTAAAGTAGCTGTTGAAGTATCTTCTTTGGTCAACTTAGCGGTTCCTGTTACATCCTGTGTATTCAAATTAATAACCAATGTTACATCATATTCGCCATTCTTGGCTATTTTAAAGTTTTTACCGCCGCCAACACATTGAACCGCTTCTGTTCCCAATTCAATATCGCCATCATTTTCTCCTACACTACCAAAATTGGTATGAACCCTGGCTTTTACATCGCCATAAGGAAGAGAAGCTCCCCAATCGCCCGAGAAGCGATATTTCAACTGCTTATTACTAAGCGTACCGGACCATTTTGAAGTAACAACCAATCCGGCAGGATCAAAAGACATTTCCATTACTGTTTCACCATTCCATGCATTAGGAGTAGCATCGCCAATAATACCTATTTTTGCAGGAATAACAGTCAACTGGCGCTCTGTATTATTCATAACAACATAATACAAACCATCTTCGGCAACAGTAAATCCTGCACCACCTTCTTTCAAGTTAACCGTCTCAAACGGATCGGTAGAAGTAACATCTCCTTTTCCATACGCAATCCCCGAATCGGTAATAGTAAATTCACCACTTGCTTTTAGCCAGGTAAGGATACCTATCATATCAGCTTTTTCATCGAATCCGTCTCCTTTATCCAAAGGAATCTCTTTTAAAAGAGAAGCTTCTCCAACTTGCGGATAAACAGTAGCAGTACCTGTAATATTGATGGTTTGAGGTGGTTCCGGTTCATAAGGAATAATTCTCCAGTTCTCATTATCCTTGCAACTGGTATTAACCATCATAAGCAACAGTCCGGCTACCATATATTGAATTATCTTTTTCATAACATTTTTTATTATAATAGTTAGTTATTCTTATACTTATTTGCCGTATCCTGGATTCTGACTTAGATTCTTATTAACAGAAAGAGTTTTCTCATGAATCGGGAATACCGTTTTATATGCCTGTGACTTCGGCCTGTCAGTAATCGCTTTTGTAAACTCGCCAAATCGAATCAAATCCTGACGTCGAACACCTTCCCAAGCTAATTCGAGTAAACGTTCTTTCAGAATATTTTCCAGACTAATAACAACCTGAGGAGCACCCACACGATCACGTACCTGATTTAATTCGGACTGTCCGCCTTTTCCATCCCGGAATAGAGCTTCAGCTTTCATTAACAATACATCCGAATAGCGGAACAACACATAGTCATTATGCTGTAATTTGCCATCATTCGTAGCAGCCGGATCAGCTTCATATTTAAACATACGCGCACCCGCAACTTTCATATCCGCATCACTCTTATCAAATTTCAATTTCACCGACAATGGCTTATATTCAAGCACTTTACCATCCGCTTCCACATATTGTCCGTTTACCATCACCTTGCCGGTATAGTAAGTACGATCCAAACGTGGATCCGGAGTATCTGTTCCATAGCCAAAGGCTTTCATTGCTTCCAAAGTTGCTGATGAACCGTTCCATCCGCCATTACCGAAACCCAAAGCAGCTCCTACAGCATAATGACGAGAACGAGTAAGGTACATCATATTTGCTTTATATAGAGTCGGATCCATCGGAATTACAAAAATATTCTCTATAGAACCTTCGTTTTTTGCTGCAAAATTTGCAGAAAAACCATTCAGACCTTGAGTCAGAGCATATCCCGATGCAGTAATTCTATTACAATACTTCACAGTAGCTTCCCAGCAATTGACTTCTTCACCATCTACGGTAAATTTTATATTCTTTCCATCCGGCTTCACAGCATCCGTCCAGTCATCATCGGTGTATATCTCTGCATTTAAAGCCAGTTTAGCTAAAATATAATTCGCTACAGACTGAGTCATTCGTCCATAATATTCGCCTTCTGCTGCACTTTTTGCATCAGAGAGATCAGGAAGTGACTCTTCCAATTCCTTTCTGACAAAAGCAAATACTTCAGAACGTTTGGATTGTCTTACATCTTTGATTTCAATAGTAGAAGATTCTACGATAGGCACACGTGCAAACATATCCAGCAAATAATAGTAGTACATAGCGCGTAACGCACGAACTTCCGATTTATAAGTTCCAAACAACTCATTGTCCGGATATTCTTTCTGCAACATAACTAACTTATCGATTGACTGATTACAAGATACGATCACTTTATACAAATAATCCCATGTCCCAATCACCAAATCATTACTGGTACCCCAGTTATGCTGAAACAAATCACGCCATAACCCACCATCATCCCAGTCACCATCACGAGTAGGCAGAACAGCCTCATCGGCTGTAAATGTATTCAGGTCATACAACCCACGGTCAGTACCGGCGAGACCACCGCCACCATAGTCGGCACCAATCATGGTATACAAATTCGCTACAGTATTCAGATAAATCAAATCGGGATTTTTGTACACTTCCGATTCCGGCATCTGGTCTTTTGGATCCTCCTCCAAGAATGAAGAGCAACCGACAAGGCTCAAAGAAGCCGCTAAAATAAAACTATATAATATTCTTTTTTTCATGATATATTTCTTTTTAGAAGTTAACACTAAGTCCTAATGAATAAGTACGGGTTAAAGGATAGAAGCGTTTATCATCCAATCCAAGATCGCTACCTACCGTAGAGCTGTTAATCATAGGAGAAAGTCCTGAATAATTCGTAATAGTAGCCAAATTATTTACAGAGAAAGTAAGACGTAAAGCGTTGACGTTCTTTAAATTCTTTGTATTCAGATTCCATCCAAGTGTAACATAGTCAAAATGAACATAATCACCTCTTTCCAACCAATAATCAGTAACCGTCTGATCATGAATATTCTTTTCGGGAGCACCGGTCATTACATTATAAGTAGGGAATTGGCTCATATTCATGTAAGTCAAAGAAGTACCATTATAAATCTTATGTCCAAAAGCACCAGTGAACTGAGTCTGGATATCAAACTGTTTGTAGCGGAAGCTAATGTTACCACCTAAATAAAACTTAGGCATTGCCTGACCAGCGATATAACGGTCTTTTCCGTCTTCAAGTTCAATTTTCTTATTTCCATCTAAGTTTACAACGTGATATGTATATACGCCATTGCCTTCTTTATCAACCAAACCATCACTCTTAGGCAAATAGAAAACACCAACAGGTTGACCTACCATCTGATAAACAACTTTGTTATTACCACCAATAAAGCCTGCACCATTCATACTTGCGAGCGACATATATTTTTCAGCACTCAAAGGCTGCCCATTATAAGTTCCATCCAAAGAAAGTAATTCATTCCTCTGCCATGAGAAGTTTGCAGAAACAGTTAATTCCATATCTTTCTTTTTCAAAGGTATTGCCGTAACCGAAAATTCAACACCTTCATTCATCATAGAACCCAAGTTGGCAAGCATAGAACCGTATGCAAACGGAGGTACAGGAACAGAATAATTATAAAGCAAATCTGTAGTTTTTGAGTAATAATAATCAAATGTAGCAGACAATCTGTTATCAAAGAAAGAAGCGTCAATACCTGCATCAAACATCTTCTTCACCTCCCAACGTAAATCAGGATTGTCATTACGATTAATACCATAAGTAACCACCGGTTTCCCATTAACGGTAGTAGTACCCGTAGGACTCATGAGCATTAAAGAATTGTAGGCAGAAATAGCATCCTGATTACCGGTCAATCCGTAACCAACTCTCACCTTCAAATTAGATACAGCACTTACATCTTTCAGGAAATCTTCTTCTTTCAGTACCCAAGCCAAAGAAGCAGAAGGGAAGAAGCCCCATTTATTATTTGCTCCAAGTTTTGAAGAACCGTCACCACGCATATTAATTGTAGCAATATACTTGTCAGCATAAGAGTAGTTGAAACGTCCCATGAACGACACCAGTTTATTACCGTTGGCATAAGATGTTGCATCTCCGTGTTTGATATCAGCTCCTGCCATCAGATTATTGAAACCAAAGAAATTAGTAGCAAAATAACGTGCATTCGAACCAAATCCGCTATATTGATAATCCTGTATTTCAGCCAAGCCCAATACATCCATATAGTGCTTTCCAAAAGATTTTTTATAATTAGCAGTGAAGTTACCTAAAAGAATATTGGATTTATTGTCATTTTTAGAAGCCAATCCTTTTGTACCAATTCCTTCTTTAATATTATTGGGAACATACTTGGAATTCTCTTTTACATTATAAGTATACGAACCAAATACACTCAATTTCAAACCGTCAACAACAGTCCACGTCAAACGTGCATTTGCATTAACATACGAATTAGATTCCTGATCGTCAATTGTCAAACGTCCCAGTGGGTTCTGGGTTTCATTTGCATTCGGATCTTCCGGCCATGTACCATCGGCATTCGCCACACTGGGAAGTGTAGGATTAAAAGAAGCGGCAGAATAGAATGTCTTTTGATAATCATTAAGATAGCGCATATCCTTTCTTGCCGCAAACATTCCAAAATCAATCTTCAGTTTATTATTGAACATCATTTGAGAAGCATCCAACTTCGCAGTATAATTACGCATATAATTGTTTTTGATGATACCTTTCTGGTCGATAACACCAATAGAGGCTCTGTAGTTTGAGCTTTCGGTACCTCCACCAAATGAAACGCGATGATTCTGAGTATAACCCATACGCTGCATTTCTTCAATGAAGTTAGTATTAGCTCCCCCATCTAAAGCATTCGCATAACCTCTGTCTGTAACCACTTTACGAAATTCATTTCCGTCAAGCATTTTCAGATTCTTGTAAACAGTCTCAACACCGAAACTACCATCATAGCTTAATGTTTTTGTACCATTTTTACCTTTAATTGTTGTAACTACAATAACACCGCTTGCACCACGGGATCCATACTGAGCAGTTTCCGAAGCATCTTTCAAAACAGTAAAACTTTCAATATCAGCGGGAGAAATAGCATTTAGCATGTTTAAATCACCAAACACACCATCAATAATTACTAACGGATCATTACCGCCGGAAAGAGAAGTTGTACCTCTGACACGAATAGAGGCTCCCGCTGTAGGGTCGCCACCGGTCTTCTGGATATTTACACCAGCAATCTTTCCTTTAATGGCTTGTAGTGGACTTACCACCACACCCGCATTCATTTCATCACGCCCCACCTTCTGTACTGCCCCTGAAATAGTTCTCTGACTACCGGTTGCATAACCGATAACTACAACATCGTCAAGTAACTGAGAATCTTCACGCAACACTACATTTACGCTAGAAGCTGCTTTTACCTCGGCTGGAAGATATCCCACAAAAGAAACGACGAGTGTTGCACCTTGAGGTGACTGTAGTTGAAAATTACCATCCAAATCAGTAATTGAACCATTAGTAGTACCTTTGACTACGACATTTGCACCAATGACAGGTTCACCTGTAACATCTTTCACATTTCCTTTTACAGAAATTTGTTGTGCATAAGCGCCTAATGACAAGAATAGCCCCAACAATAAGGGCAGAATCATTTGATAGATTCTAAGATTAACTTGCTTCATGCATTTAATAAGTTAAAGTTAACAATATAAATTAATATGATTTCTCTCTATCGAAACAGGAACGTAACTCAAATTCCTATCTTACGACGAAACAAAAATAGACTTATTGTCAATCAAACGAATGAAAAAAGATGAAAAACACTGTGTGCAACTACGCAATCGTTTGCATTACAAAAACAGAAAGAGATATATAGTTAAGGTATACGCACAAAGGTACTTTTTTAATAAGATATCTTTGTACTTTGTTTATTTATAAGTATTCAATTTAAGGTAAACAAAGATATACTATTATGATACACAGGTGCTCTTTACCCACATAAGGCACAAGGAGTATTTATCCCTTCATCATAGTCAGCAACATTTTAAACTTTTCTACAGCAGTTAAAGCATGTGGAGCATTAGCCGGAAACACAATGCTTTCTCCTGTTTTTAAGGTAAATGTTTTTCCATCTAACACAATATCTACCACACCTTCCAGCACCTGGACAATAGCATCGAACGGGGCACGGTGTTCACTGAGTCCTTCTCCTTTATCAAAAGAAAACAATGTTACATTTCCAGCCGGACTTTTTATTAGCTGCTTACTAATAACTCCTCCTTCAGAATATTCTACCAATGAAGCCAGATTGAGCACAACTCCTTTTTTAAATGACTGTTCCATATTCAATTTTATTTTTATTAATGTCAAATATAAAACGATTATGAAAACAGGATTGTTCTTAAAAAACATTAGTAAATCTACATTATTAAAACACGTATTTTATAAGGTCAAACTATGCATTTTAACACACTGTTAATATGCATTTTAAGTAACAGTTAAATACGTATTTATACAATTAAGAAAGTCGGGGGCACCTAAAACAACAAAAGCACATACCCTATTTCAGATAAAGTTTATATCTTCAATCCGGCAGAGTATGCAAACGTTTGCACTTAATTCTGATACAGAAACGGAAGATTCTTTAAAATTCTTCCTTCCAATTCTCTTATTTTTGCATATAAAGACAAAGATAAGTACCTTTGGCTGAAACTAATAGAAATCTATGAGCAAACCGCAAATTACCATCAAAGACATAGCCCGTGAATTGGGGGTATCCCCTTCCACTGTCTCAAGGGCACTGAAGGATAATCCGGACATCAGCCAGGAAACCCGAAACGCTGTACATACATACGCACGCGAACATAATTATAAACCAAATGCACTGGCCCTAAACCTCCGAACGAGCCGTTCCAATACTATTGGTGTGATTATCCCGCAACTGGTACATCATTTCTTTTCATGTGTATTGAGTGGCATTGAGGAAACGGCATCTCAGGCCGGATACAACATTCTTGTAGCACAAAGCAACGAGAAATATGAGCAAGAGGTTAAGATTGTTCACTCTTTTCAGGCAGCCCGGGTTTGTGGTGTTATTGCGTCACTCGCCAAAGATACTTCTCAATATGATCATTATCAGGAATTACTCGACAATAATATTCCAATCGTCTTTTATGACCGTATCTGTACGGGTATTAATACCGAACGGGTGGTAGTGGATGATTACGCAGGTTCATTTTCTGCTGTGGAGTATATGATACAAACAGGCTGCAAACGCATCTTTTTTTATAGTGCTGCACCCCACCTCGAAATTTCAAAAAACCGGAGAAACGGTTATCTGGATGCCATGAAAAAGTATAAAATACCTGTGGACGAGAGCATGATAAAACTTTGTGATACCCGCGAACAAGCCATTGCCATTACCCCCGATATACTGGAAAGAGAAGACCGCCCGGATGGATTTTTCGCCATTAATGACGAAACTGCTTCGGGCATTCTATACTCCTGCAAACTGGTGGGACTGAAAGTACCGGATGAAGTATCCATCTGTGGATTTACCGACGGAGCAATTGCGCAAAGTACCGATCCTAAACTAACAACGGTAGAACAGCACGGTGAGGAAGTAGGAAAAAGTGCCATACATATCCTGATCGATAAAATAGAAGAGAACCCCAATACCAAAAGTGCAAACAAAATTGTAAGAACCAACCTGGTAGTAAGAGGAACAACGAAATAAGGTGCTTCCCGCACGGGGAGGTACGCCAGGCGATGATTACAGTGAGAAATCTGTGAAAACCTGTGGCGAGCTGTATTTAAAACTGAATGGAAAAAGAATGAAACTAAATAATTAACCAATTAAAAAAACGAGTGCCACCCAATTGGTATATTACTACATTGGCATATTGGCACATTATTAATTACCATGAAAGTAAAACCTGATCTGAGTTTTTGGAAGCTGTGGAATATCAGCTTTGGCTTTTTCGGCGTACAAATAGCCTATGCACTGCAAAGTGCTAACATCAGCCGTATCTTTGCCACATTGGGTGCCGATCCGCATAGTTTGAGTTATTTCTGGATATTACCGCCATTGGCAGGAATTATTGTACAGCCCATCATTGGTTCGGCCAGTGACAAAACATGGACACGATTCGGACGACGTATTCCCTATCTGTTTGTTGGTTCACTGGTTGCTGTATTGGTTATGTGCCTATTGCCCAATGCCGGAAGTTTCGGCATGGTAGTCAGTACAGCTATGATATTCGGACTTGTGTCACTCATGTTTCTCGACACATCTATCAACATGGCTATGCAGCCTTTCAAGATGCTTGTGGGTGACATGGTGAACGAAAAACAAAAAGGGCTTGCCTACTCCATCCAGAGTTTCCTCTGCAATGCCGGAAGTCTGGTAGGTTACCTGTTCCCGTTTATTTTCACTTGGATAGGTATCAGTAACATTGCCGATAAAGGAACCGTCCCCGATTCTGTAATCTATTCTTTCTATATTGGAGCAGCCATTCTCATTCTTTGTGTGATTTACACTACTTTGAAGGTAAAAGAAATGCCGCCCAAAGAGTTTGAAGAGTTCCATGGCATCACCGCTGCCGAAAAGAAAGAAAAGACAAATTTCTTCTATCTGCTGAAACATGCACCTAAAGTATTCTGGACAGTCGGCCTGGTACAGTTTTTCTGCTGGGCAGCATTTATGTATATGTGGACTTATACCAACGGAGCCATCGCAGAAACCGTATGGAATACAACAGACGTACAGGCTTCAGGATATCAGGAAGCAGGCAACTGGGTAGGTGTACTCTTTGCCGTACAAGCCATTGGTTCTGTTATATGGGCAATTATCCTTCCTATGTTCAAAGCGCGGAAACTGGCTTACTCAATGAGCCTTGTGTTAGGTGGGATCGGCTTTATCTCTATTTTGTTCTTCGATAACCAGTATCTGTTATTCATCTCCTATCTATTGATAGGTTGCGCATGGGCAGCTATGCTGGCAATGCCTTTTACCATCCTGACCAACTCAATATCGGGCAAGAACATGGGTGCATACTTAGGATTATTCAACGGGACAATCTGTATCCCCCAGATTGTTGCTGCCATCATTGGCGGCGGATTACTTCATCTGGTAGGTGGTCAACAGGTCAACATGCTTATATTGGCAGGTGTTCTATTAATTATAGGAGCTGTTTGTGTACATTTCATAACAGAGACATTTTCAACGAAAAGCTGAAAACATCTCTGTTGTAGTTGAGAGTTGAAAGTTAAAAGTTGCTATACAGCGTGGCAGTGCAGCTAACTTTCAACTCCCAACTTTCAACTTTCAACTTTTTTCACTATCTTTCTGCGCAATTAAACACATGATAAAGAAGATAGCTATGAAAAAATTCCTCAAGACAGACGAGTGGAACATTATAGAAGAAGGTTTTCATGCAGATAACCTTCGGGCATCAGAAAGTATATTCAGCTTGGGCAACGGACGGTTAGGGCAACGAGGCAATTTTGAAGAAACTTATAGCAGCGACAGTCTGCAAGGCTCCTATGTGGCAGGTATCAGTTTTCTGGACCGTACACGCGTTGGTTGGTGGAAAAACGGATATCCCCACTTCTTTTCACGTATACCGAATGCTCCCAACTGGAGTGGTATCCATCTGCGCCTCATTGATGAAGAAGTAGATCTGGCCCAATGGGATGTGGATAGCTTTGAACGACGGCTGGACATGAAAAAGGGCATATCTTATCGCGACTTTGAAGTCACTTCCCCCAAAGGGAATACACTGAAAATACATGTGGAACATATCAACAGCATGGCCCATCAGAACTTGTGTCTCATTAAATACAGCGTAACCTCTGTCAATTACGAAGGTAAAATCTCCGTTGTCCCTTACATTAACGGAGATGTGAAACACGAAAACTCCAACTTCAACGAAAAGATGTGGAATATACTGCGTGCCGAAACCACCAATGAATATGCTTATCTATGGACACAAACCAAACGAGAGGACTCACAAGTGTGTTGCGCTATGACTTATCAGGTTTTCAAAAACAGTAAAGAGCTAAGCATCAGTCCTATCAAAATAGAGAAAGAGAAACTCACCGGATTCAGTGCCGGTGCCGACGTCAAACCGGGTGAACGAATTACACTTATCAAATATACCACTATCCTCTCTTCACTCTACTATGACCGGCAGGAACTCGTAGAACATGCTGTGGCAGAGAGTAAAGAAGCCAAGGCACAGGGATGGGAAAAACTCCTGCAAGACCACCAAAATGTATGGCAGCATATCTGGGATGAGACAGATGTCACCATTGAAGGCGATCCGGAAGCACAGCAAGGCATCCGTTTCAATATTTTCCAGCTCAGTCAAAGCTACCGTGGAGACGATCCGCGTCTCAACATCGGTCCGAAAGGATTTACAGGCGAGAAATACGGAGGTAACACCCAATGGAACACAGAACTTTGCTGCGTACCGTTCTTCTTACTGTCCAGCCCCAAAGAGACTGCCAAGAATCTGCTGCTCTATCGCTATAATCAACTGTCGAAAGCTATTGACAATGCCCGGAAATTAGGTTTTAAAGACGGAGCAGCCCTCTACCCTATGGTGACATTCAATGGAGATGAGTGCCATAACGAATGGGAGATCACCTTTGAAGAGATACACCGCAATAATATCATCGTGCACGAAATAGTGCAATATGTAACGATGACAGGACATACTGATTTCATAGCCCGATATGGGTTAGAGATAATGATAGCCATCTCGCGCTTCTGGGCCCAGCGTGTCTCTTTCTCACAACCTAAACAGAAATATGTGATACTGGGAGTAACAGGGCCCAACGAATATGAAAATAATGTAGACAATAACTGGTATACCAATTACTCTTGTGTACAGACACTAAAAGCCACTATTAAAACCATAGAATTAGTAGCGCATCAATATCCTGACGAATATGCACGCATCCGTAGAGTTACCGGTTTCCAATATCCGGAAACGACTCTCTGGCAAAAAATTATAGATAACATGTACCTCCCCGAAGACCGGGAACTGGGAATATTTGTACAAAACGACGGGTATCTGGACAAGGAACTGAAAACAATAGACGATATTCCTGCGGAAGAAATGCCTATTAATCAACATTGGTCGTGGGACCGTATTCTGCGTTCGTGCTACATCAAACAAAGTGACGTACTATTGGGACTTTACCTTTATTATTCCAACTTCGATGATGAAACCGTACGACGTAATTTTCGGTTCTATGAACCACGAACGGTGCACGAGTCTTCACTCTCTCCTTATGTACATTCCATCCTCGCCTCCCGGATAGGCGATATAACGAAAGCATATAACCTTTTTCTCCACGCCACCCGGTTAGATCTGGACGATTATAACAATGAACTGGACCAGGGGTTACATATCACAAGTATGGCAGGTAGCTGGCTTGCCATCGTCCACGGATTCGCAGGAATGCAAATAAAAGACGATATGCTCTGCTTCAATCCTGTCATCCCTGAAAAATGGAACAGATACACCTTCAAAATCCACTTCCGCCAATGTACCTTACAGATAGGAATTGGAAAAAGCGAAATAAAAATCTCGATGATAGAAGGGGATGAACTGAACATCCTTATCCATAAAGTTGTTTATCATGTCACCAGAGGAGATGTGAAAGTGATTAGTGAGTAGTGGTTAACGATTAGTGATCAGTGATTAATAGCTGCGTTACATACCGCATGGTACTAATCACTCATCACTTACTCACTAATCACTACTCACGCTCCCCTGTTTAAACGACTTTAACCAACCAAGGGAGTATGAAAAAAAACTATGTAATCGCTTTGACTGCGGCCCTTCTTCTGGCTGCATGCGGACAGAAACAAGAAGGCAACGGCACTACAATCCGACCTGTAAAGACAGCAATAGTAGAATCACGATCGGAAATCAACAAGGATTTTTCGGGAATTGTAGAAGCAGTAGACTATGTAAAGCTTGCTTTCCGCGTGAGCGGACAGATTATCAACCTTCCGGTCATCGAAGGAGAGAAAGTAAAAAAAGGACAGCTGATAGCTGCCATTGATCCCAGAGACATCGCCCTGCAGTATGCTGCAGACAAATCTTCTTATGAAACAGCTGCTGCCCAGGTAGAACGCAACAAACGTTTGCTGGCACGGCAGGCTATCTCTGTACAAGAGTACGAAATCAGCCTGTCAAACTACCAACGAGCCAAATCGGCTTTCGAATTATCCTCCAACAATATGCGCGATACCAAGTTGACCGCTCCTTTCGATGGATCTATCGAAACACGACTGGTAGAAAACTACCAGCGCGTCAATGCCGGTGAGGGTATCGTACAATTGGTAAATACCAAAAAGCTACGTATCAAATTCACCATTCCGGATGCTTACCTCTATCTGTTGCGTTCCAGCGATCAGAAATTCCGCGTAGAATTCGATACATATAAAGGTCAGAAATTCAATGCTAAATTAGAGGAATATCTGGATATATCAACTGACGGAACAGGTATTCCGGTAACAATCACAATTGACGATCCGGCATTTGACCGTGCACTGTACGACGTAAAACCAGGATTCACATGTAGCATCCGCTTCTCTGCCAATGTAGGTCCGTTCCTGGAAGAAAGTATGACTGTAATCCCCTTGAGTGCCCTGTTTAGTGAAGGCAATGGAAAACAGATGTATGTATGGGTAGTAAACGACAACAAAGTAAACCGTCGCGAAGTAAGCGTCATGTCCCCTACCGGAGATGCACAGGCATTCATCACCAAAGGATTGAAAGCCGGAGAAAAGATAATCACCGCAGGAGTCAACCAACTCGTAGAAGGAGAGAAGATTAGAGTAGTGATTAACGAGTAGTGGTTAGTGATTAGTGCCATGCGGCATTATAGTGTTACTAACCATCCATCACTAAAACCACTAATCGTTAATCACTGTTCATTAATCGTTAATCACTACTCACTAATCACTAATTTACTAAACACTACTTTCATGAATTTAGCAAAATATTCATTAGACAACACCAAAGTCATCTATTTTTTCCTTGCTGTATTACTACTTGGAGGTATTTTCTCCTTTAGCAATTTGGGAAAGAAAGAAGATGCACCGTTTGTCATCAAATCGGCCGTCATCATGACGCGCTATCCGGGAGCTGAACCTGTAGAAGTGGAACGGCTCATCACAGAACCTATCTCACGCGAAATACAAAGTATGAGCGGAGTATATAAGATAAAGTCCGAATCTATGTATGGTCTTTCAAAGATCACCTTTGAACTACAACCCTCCCTGTCCGCCTCTTCCATCCCACAAAAATGGGACGAGTTGCGACGCAAAGTACTCAACATACAGCCTCAACTCCCCAGCGGATCATCCGTACCTACCGTATCGGATGACTTTGGAGACGTATTCGGCATTTACTACGGGCTGACCGCCGATGACGGGTTCAGCTATGAAGAGATGCGCGACTGGGCCGAACGGATCAAAACGCAGGTAGTCACTGCCGACGGAGTAATGAAAGTTGCTCTGTTCGGTGTACAAACGGAAGTTATCAATATCTTTATTTCCGTAAACAAACTGGTGGGAATGGGCATCGATCCCAAGCAACTTGCATCCTTACTACAATCACAGAACCAGATTATCAATACCGGCGAAATCAGTGCCGGTGAACAGCAACTACGGGTCGTGGCAAACGGGATGTATACCACCGTCGACGATATACGCAATCAGGTGATCACCACTAAAGCCGGACAAGTAAAACTGGGTGATATTGCCGTCATCGAAAGTGGATATATGGATCCGGCCTCTACCATTATGCGTGTCAATGGAAAACGTGCCATCGGTATCGGTGTATCTACCGACCCGCAACGTGATGTGGTACAAACAGGCGAAATGGTAGATGCCAAGCTTGCCGAACTCCTGCCACTCATACCTGTAGGAATGCAACTGGAGCCACTCTATCTGGAAAATGTGATCGCCAAAGAGGCCAACAACGGATTTATTATCAACCTGGTAGAATCTATCCTTATCGTTATCGTCATCATCATGCTGGTAATGGGACTTCGTGCCGGACTGCTTATCGGTTCATCACTGATCTTTTCTATCGGCGGCACAATGCTTATCATGTCTTTCCTGGGAGTAGGACTAAACCGTACTTCATTAGCAGGATTTATCATAGCCATGGGTATGCTGGTAGACAATGCCATTGTGGTAACCGACAATGCCCAGATAGCTATTGCGCGAGGCGTGGACCGGCGCAAAGCACTGATTAACGGAGCTACCGGACCACAATGGGGACTATTGGGCGCTACATTCATCGCCATCTGCTCTTTCTTACCTTTGTATCTGGCACCTTCCGCCGTTGCAGAGATCGTGAAACCGTTGTTTGTGGTTCTTGCCATATCACTCGGACTCAGTTGGGTATTGGCACTGACACAAACCACTACATTCGGTAATTTCATTCTGAAAGCAAAGCCTGCCAACGGAGCAAAAGATCCGTACGATAAGCCGTTCTATCACAAATTTGCTTCTATCCTGCATGTGCTGATACGAAAAAAAGCATTGACACTAAGTGCCGTTATTGCTCTTTTTGTAGCCTCCTTAGTGATAATGGGAATGATGCCTCAAAACTTCTTTCCTTCTCTCGATAAACCTTATTATCGGGCAGACGTCTTCTACCCCGACGGTTACAGTATCAATGAAGTAGCCAAAGAGATGGAAGCGGTTGAAGCACATCTGTTGGCACAACCGGAAGTGGATAAAGTATCCATCACTTTCGGAAGTACCCCGCTGCGTTACTACTTAGCATCTACTTCCGTAGGACCCAAACCTAACTTCTGCAATATACTGGTAGAACTTAAAGACAGCAAATACACCAAAGAGCAGGAAGAGAATTTCGATGCATACATGAAGGCAAACTATCCGAATGCCATCACCCGCACCAGCCTCTTCAAACTATCACCGGCTGTGGATGCCGCCATTGAAATTGGTTTTATCGGCAATAACGTCGATACGTTGGTGATGCTCACCAATAAAGCACTAGAAATAATGCACCGTAATCCCGATCTGATCAATATACGTAACTCCTGGGGAAATAAGATCCCGGTATGGAAACCGATATATAGCCAGGAACGTGCCCAACCACTCGGTGTATCCCGCCAGGGAATGGCACAAAGTATCCAGATCGGTACAAACGGCATGCCCTTAGGCGAATATCGCAAAGGCGATCAGGTACTTCCCATATTACTGAAAGGAAATACGGTGGATTCATTCAAAATCAATGATCTACGCACGTTGCCCGTGTTTGGTACAGGTACAGAAACCACCAGCCTCGAACAGGTAGTATCGGAGTTTGATTTCCAATATCGCTTCTCGAATGTAAAAGATTACAATCGCCAGATGGTGATGATGGCACAGTGCGATCCACGTCGCGGAATGAACGCCATTGCCGCTTTCAACCAAGTATGGTCTCAGGTGCAAAAGGAAATACAAGTGCCGGAGGGGTATACGATGAAGTATTTCGGCGAACAAGAGAGTCAGGTAGAATCCAACGAAGCACTGGCAGCAAACATGCCGTTGACATTCTTCCTGATGTTTACCGTATTACTGCTGCTGTTCAAAACCTATCGTAAACCAATTGTTATTCTGCTGATGTTGCCGCTCATCTTTATCGGTATCGTATTAGGCTTACTCGTATTGGGCAAATCGTTCGACTTCTTTGCTGTTCTCGGTCTGTTAGGGTTGATTGGTATGAATATCAAAAATGCAATTGTGTTAGTAGATCAGATAGACATTGAAGCAAAATCGGGTAAAACCCCTCTTGACGCTGTAGTCAGTGCTACAGTAAGCCGTATTGTTCCGGTGGCAATGGCTTCGGGAACCACAATATTAGGTATGCTCCCGCTGTTGTTTGACGCTATGTTTGGCGGTATGGCAGCAACCATTATGGGGGGATTACTGGTAGCATCGGCACTGACACTGTTTGTACTACCGGTAGCTTATTGCACGATACTGAAAATAAAAGGATAAGATTGGTGAAATAGGATTAACTTTGTATCCGCAAAGTTGCCGGACGCACATAGTGCATCATCATCATTAAAACGATTAAAATAATGACAATGAAAACTCAGATAATACTATTCGCATGGTTGTGTTCCGGATTAAACCTCCTGGCACAACCGGCACAACTCACCCGTGAAGCCTATCGTGACCGGGTGGAGAACTACAGTCAGGTACTAAAACAACAGAAGCTGAAAAGTATGGCAAGTACCGAAGGACGCAAAATCGCCTTCACCGGATTTCTGCCACAGATAGATATCACCGGAGAAGGTACATTGAATCTCAAAGAAATGGATGCCTGGAACGGCCCTGCCGGACAATATCGTAACCATACCTATCAGGGGGCGTTTGTTGTGGCTCAGCCTCTCTATACCGGTGGTTCCCTGCAAGCCCGGAACAAGGTAGCCCAGGCAGATGAGAAGTTAGACCGGCTCAGTACGGAGCTCACCCTCGATCAGATTCATTATCAAAGTGATGCAGTATACTGGAATGCTTCTGCCGCCCATGCCATGCTCCTGTCCGCCAAACAATATGAGGACATTGTGCAGCAACAATTCAACATTATTCAAGACCGTTTCGACGACGGAATGATAAGCCGTACAGATCTGCTGATGATTTCTACCCGCAAAAAAGAAGCGGAACTGCAATACATCAAAGCACGCCAAAACTATACGTTGGCTTTACAAAAACTAAATATACTGATGGGAGAAAGTCCCAATACTCCTGTAGACAGTCTGTATGAAATTGGAATACCTTGCGAAGCGGTTACACTCCTTAGCCTGGACGATGTACTGCAACGCCGTTCCGATTACGCCAGTACGGAAATCAACATAGAAAAAAGCGAAGCACAACGAAAGGCCGCCCTTAGCCAGTACAACCCGCAAGTGAACATGTTCCTATCCGGAGGATGGGCTACTGCATCTCCCAACATGGGCTATGACGTTGCTTTCACTCCGATCTTGGGATTAAACGTGAACATTCCTGTTTTCCGCTGGGGCGCACGCTTCAAAACCAACCGCCAGCAGAAAGCATACATTGGAATTCAGAAATTACAGCAAAGTTATGTGACAGATAATATCAGCGAAGAACTCTCAGCCGCTCTTACCAAACTAACGGAAACGGAACATCAAGTGACTACTGCACAAGAAACAATGGATTTGGCAGAAGAAAATCTCAGTCTGGCCACCTTCTCTTATAATGAAGGGAAAGCGAGTATGGTAGATGTTCTTTCGGCCCAGCTTTCATGGACGCAGGCACACTCAAATCTTATTAATGCACACCTTGCCGCTAAAATGGCAGTAGCCGAATACCAGAAGGTGATAAGCTATTAAGGTGCTTCCCGCACGGGAAGTACGCCGGGTGATGGCTAATTGTAACGCAGATAAAAAAATTCTGTGCAAGTTCGATTCATTTCTGTACGGTATTTCACCACAGAGGTCGCAGAGGGCACAGAGTTTAAATCTTTATTGAAACGCAGATGAACGCAAATTCTCGCAAAGGGAAATAACGATAAAATAAAGAACTACAGTTTTTTAATCTGCGTTCATCCGCGTTTCATCAGAGAAAATAATATCTCTGCGCCCTCCGTGTCCTCTGTGGTGAACTGATTCATTTCCGATCTGTTTTGAACTTAATGGTGTTTGTCATTGTCATCAGTCTCTTTCTCCGGTATTGACAAAGCCCTCTCTCGTAGAGTAACGTATAAAGCCTCGGTGTGTAACGTTGTTTTAGATGTACATGTAAAGCGGTACGACATGTGCATGTGGGACAGCACGACATGTGCATCTCATGCTGCTTTACATGTACATGTAAAACAATACTGCTCACCGGAGAAAGGAACGTTCCTTTCCAAGAAAGACAAAGTACAATACCGGGCAAGGATAACAATGCCGTCTATGGGCACTTCCGCCATCGAAAAGACAGGGCCATCATCTTCGTTACTGTACGAATATGAATCTATTTACGATTAGACGATTGACGATGTACGATTGAAGTTGCTTTTTTAAAAGCCTGTTTCAGCCCTATTAGAGACAGAGTAAGCCCAATCGTACATCGTCAATCGTCTAATCGTAAATAGATTCATTCCTGTACGGTTTTAAATATATCTCAAGTCCTGCCCTCAGAACAAACAAATATTTCCTCTTTTCTCTTTCATTATTACCCAATTAATTTCTAACTTTGCCCCCGCATCGGTTCATCTTCTCCATGCATTCGGAGAAGATGATTAAAAGGGAATCAGGTGAGAATCCTGAACAGTCCCGTTGCTGTATGTTTCATTCAAACGTAGTAAACACATACTTCATGCCACTGAAAGACTTCAAGTCGATTGGGAAGGCGTTTACTTACGGAAACGAGTCAGAAGACCTGCCATGCATATTTACTCAATAGCTTTCGAGGACAAGCTGTGAGGACGGAAACGTTGTAGCTCTTTGACAAAGAGTGGCTACAACTTCTCTATCATCATACATATTTGGACCTTTTTACAGCTATTTGATAATAACAATGAATAATAATTATCAAATTAGTTAACGCATGGGAAATAAGGCGAAGTGGATTACTGTCACTTTTCTGTTATTGACTACTTTAGTATATGCTCAACGCAACAAAGTAGATACATTGCATACTTATTGGATAGATGAGGTGACAGTCACCTCATCCAAAAAGTTGTCGAAAGAAATTATCCCCGTACAAATTATGGAAGGGGCACAGCTGGAAAAGCTAAGCGTCCATTCCGTAGCAGATGCCATACGTTACTTCTCCGGCATACAAATTAAAGACTTCGGGGGTATCGGCGGGTTGAAAACAGTCAACATACGCAGTATGGGAACCAACCACGTGGGAGTATTTTATGACGGTATCGAACTGGGCAATGCACAAAACGGACAAGTGGACCTCGGACGGTTCTCACTCGATAATATGGAAGCTATTTCCATCTACAACGGACAGCGCAGTGCTATCTTCCAATCAGCTAAAGATTTTGGTTCGTCGGGTTCTATTTACCTGCAAAGCCGTACTCCCAAGTTTGAAGATTCCAAACGTTATATTATACGAGGTAGCTTCAAAACCGGTTCTTTTGGTGTTGTCAATCCGTCGATGCTTTGGGAACAGAATATCAACGACCGCCTTTCCAGTTCATTCAGTACCGAATACATGTTTACCACCGGACATTATAAATACCGTTACAAAACTACGGGAGGATATGACACTACGGCCATACGCAGAAATGGAGATGTGAATTCTATCCGCATAGAAGGCGGGCTATATGGCAAAATAACCAATGGAGAGTGGAAAAGTAAAGCCTACTTTTATAAATCAGAACGAGGACTTCCCGGAGCAATGGTTCGTAACAAACTGTTTCACGAAGACCGCCAATGGGATACGAATCTATTTGTACAGTCGTCCGTCAGAAAACATTTTTCAGACAAGTATAGTCTGCTGATAAACGGAAAGTATGCCTATGACTATCTGCACTACCTTGCCGACCCGAATAAAGACGAAACCCTGATGTATGTTGAAAATCACTACCGGTAGCAGGAAGTTTACTTCTCGGGCGCCAACCTCTACTCATTCAATAAACACTGGAGTGTATCTATGGCATTGGATTATCAGTGGAACAAACTGAATGCCGATTTATACAAATTCCCCTATCCCACCCGCCATACCACGCTGGTATCGGTGGCAAGTGCGCTCGACTTTAAACAATTCAAGCTGCAAGCCAGTGTACTGGGAACATTCGTCGTAGATCATGTACGCATAGATACGATGTCTATGGAGAACAAAAAGCAGATTACCCCTACTTTGGTGGCTTCTTACAAACCGTTTCGTAAAGTGAACTTCCACCTGCGTGGTTTCTACAAGAATATTTTCCGTATGCCTACTCTAAACGATTTATACTATACATTTATCGGCAATATCAAGTTGAAGCCGGAATTTACCACCCAGTATAACTTGGGATTCACCTATGCACCTGTCATCAAAGGGAAATGGCTGAAAAACATTGAGATACAAACAGACGCCTATTACAACGAAGTAGAAAATAAAATTGTAGCAATGCCCACCTCCAACCAGTTCCGCTGGACGATGATGAACCTGGGGATGGTAGAAATACGGGGAGTAGACGTAGCCATACAAAGTAACTGGAAACTACCAAAGGAAATATCCATTGATGCCCGGCTCACTTATACCTACCAAAAGGCACAGGATTTCACCAATAATACAAGTGGTTACTACGGAGATCAGATACCCTACATCCCCTGGCATAGTGGTTCAATGATTGTAAATGCCAACTGGCGGGAGTGGGATCTCAACTACAGTTTCATATATACAGGAGAACGGTATGATCAGCCGGCCAATATTCCTGAGAATTATGCACCGGAATGGTATACAAACGACCTGTCAGTTTCCCGTACTTTCAAGATAAAGAATCTGAACTACCGACTGACCGCAGAGGTCAATAACCTCTTCAACCAGCAGTTTGAAGTAGTAAAGGGCTACCCCATGCCGGGAACCAATTATAAATTTATTCTTACTATTCATATCTAAATAAACCTAATGAAAAAGTTATCATTTCTTACCCTCTTACTCACCGGTTGCCTACTGATCTTTTCGTGCACAGGCGACGATGAAGTACTTATACATTCTACCGGAACACAAGTACAACCTCCTACTCATCCGGAGTTCATTACAGGCTTCTATCTACTGAATGAAGGAAATATGGGAAGTAATAAATGTACCCTGGACTTCTTTGACTATACCACCGGATATTATCATAAAAACATCTATGCCGAGACCAATCCGTCTGTTGTGATGGAGCTGGGAGATGTAGGCAATGATATTCAGATTTACGGTGATAAACTGTATGCCGTTATCAATTGCTCGCACTTCATTGAAGTAATGGATAAAAACAATACCCGCCATTTGGGCACTATTGATATCCCCAACTGCCGTTACATAACCTTTCACGAGGGATACGCCTATGTCAGCTCCTATGCCGGCCCCGTACAGATAGATCCCAATGCCCGCCTGGGATACGTAGCCAAAGTAGACACAGCCACTCTGCAAATAGTAGACCAATGCCTGGTAGGATATCAGCCGGAAGAGATGGTGGTTACAAGCAACAAACTCTATGTAGCCAATTCCGGTGGATACCGTTTTCCTAATTATGACCGCACCGTTTCGGTCATCGACCTGACCACTTTCACCGAGCTTTACAAAATAGATGTTGCCATCAACCTGCACCGGCTCAAAGCAGACCGTTATGGCTACCTCTATGTAAGTTCACGGGGTGACTATTACACCATCCCGTCCGACCTCTATGTAATAGACAGCCGTACAGATAAAGTAGTAGACAAACTGGGTATTGCAGCATCCGAATTATGCATTGATGATGATAATCTCTATCTCTACAGTACCGAATACAGCTATGTCAGCCAACAAGAATGGGAGATTACCTATGCTCTGATTGATACCCGTACCCGAAAAGTTGTTACCCGGAACTTTATCACAGACGGAACAGAAAAATCAATAAAGAAACCTTATGGTATAGCCGTTAATCCGGAGACGAAAGAGTTTTTTGTAACAGATGCCAAAGACTATGTATCCCCGGGTACACTCTATTGCTTCACCCCGGAAGGAAAGAAGAAATGGTCAGTGACCACAGGTGATATTCCTGCACACTTTGTATTTGTGCATAAATAATAAGCACAGCATCATCTATGATATGAAAGTTCAACAATTACTAAACATCTATTTATATGATCCACTTCAAGTTACATTCTTATCTGGTGGCAAGCCTCTTTTCCGGTTGCTGTCTATGGTTTGCTGCGTGCTCAGAAACCTCCGATCCTCCTGTCGAAATAACCGATCCTATCGAAGTACCCTCCGATGATGGCAAGATCGTTATTGAAATTCCTGCCGGAGGATTTCAGATCCCCCGCTGCAAAGTACTCTCCATCGCTCCTGTTCTGACAGGAGAAGAAACCTACGAAATGCAATGGAGCATAGGAGATTCCGTTATCTCTTCTCAAAAAGAGCTGGAATTTATAGCACTCAATCCGGGACAGTATTCTATCACATTACAAGCTACAAACAGCGAACAAAAAAAGAGTACACTGGACTTTACTGTCACCGTAAAGCAAGAAGAGAAAAACTACTCTCCCTATATCACTTCCATACCGGAATATAAGCCGGCACCGGGACAATTCGTCAACGAACTTCCCAAATACGAAGAAGGAGATACTCAAAGGGCTATCAACCAAAAAGTACTCGAAGCCATCGGATACAACACCCGTGGAATGATTACTTTGGGCGGTTATGGCGGTTATGTAATCTGTGGCTTTGATCACACCATTGTAAACGTACCGGGCCAGTATGATCTCAAAATTCTTGGTAATGCTTTTCATGCTAATGCTAACCCTAACCCGGAAGCACCGGAAGAAGGCGGAAGCTGTGAGCCGGGTATTGTCATGGTGGCATACGACCGTAATAAAAACGGCATTGCCGATGACGATGAATGGTATGAACTGGCAGGAAGTGAATATACCAAAGAAACCACTCTCAAAAATTATCAGATTACCTATTATCGTCCGGACGAATATCACGAACCGGTAGAAGCACCCGAAGACGAACAATCCTGGAATACAGATGCGGAATATATCGCATGGCAAGATAACCGGAATGCGCAGGGCTTTATGCCTAAAAACATATACCATCGGCAGGATTATTATCCGAAATGGCTGGAAGAAGATGAACTCTCTTTCAAAGGTACACTGCTGCCCAATAATGCAAAAGACGAAAGCGGTGAAGGTAAGTACTGGGTGCTTTACGCTTATCCATGGGGATATGCCGATAACGGACTTAATGTAGATGAAACCTCCAACTTCAACATCGAATGGGCTGTAGATGCCGAAGGCAATCCGGTACATCTGCCAGGTATTGATTTTGTGAAGATTTATACCGGAGTCAACCAATACTGTGGCTGGCTGGGAGAAACATCTACCGAAGTAATGGGAATTAATGACTTACATCTATTAAATAACTAATCATTCAAAACAATTATGAGAAAACTATTATCGCTATTAGGATTAATGTGCTTTGTCTGCATTGGGTTGCAGGCACAACAAACTATGTTCGTGCAAGGAGTACCCCGGCAAGTTTCGACTCTCCCGAAAGCACTGAAAAGTACCGGTATCTCAATCGATGCTTCAAAAATCAAGTATTATGTAGGCGAAGGAAGCAAAACCTCCGTACTCGTGATACGATGGAACGACGGTAGAGGTGCCGAAAACCTTGTTTGGGGATACAAATGGGAAGATGCCGCAAAAGCTACCGGTGACGCTATGCTAAGAGCTATAGCCAAAGCCGACCCACGTTTCTATATGCTGGTTTACGGTGATACACAATACGGATCTGCCATAGGTGGATTTGGATTCGACCTGAATGGCAATAGAAACATTGGCTTGAAAAAAGGCGATGAAGAAAAAAAAGCAGATGAAGAGGGATTAATACACACCTCAGCATATGACTTTGACGACTATACCGCCATAGATGCTACTGACCACTGGGCCTCAGGATGGTATAGCGGATATTGGAGCTACTATACAGCCGGTAATCTTACAGAAGAGCCGGATTATAGCAGTGTAGGAGCCTCCAGCCGTATATTGACCGACGGCTCTCTCGACTTATGGTCATTTTCTTCTTTCTCCGGTTCGGGTGAAGCAGCCGAAATAAACTATTACTTCTATGTTCCCACTCCGGAAACAGGTATCTATCTTCCGGATGAGATTACGTTTCCTATTTCAGACGGTGGTGTACTGCCTACTATTCTGGGCTGTAATGGTGAAACAGCCGGTACCATGCTATGGACCATCCAGGATAAAGAGTCTCAAAAAGATAATACCATTATCAAAACGATACGCAGTACTAAAGATGCTTTCAATGGTGCAGTCACTTTTGCCGGCAATAAAACCGGAGATGCCTATGTTTACTTTAAAACAAAGATAGGAAACAGTGTAAACTATTTTCAATCTAACACCTGCAAGATTACAGTAACAGCACCCGAAAAGCCTATCACAAAAATTGCATTCCAACAGGCAGAAATGGAGTCAGGAATCAAGCAAACGGTGGAAAACCCATTGACTCTTACTCCTTCCAA
This sequence comes from Bacteroides sp. HPS0048, assembly GCF_964240755.1. NCBI lineage: Bacteria > Pseudomonadati > Bacteroidota > Bacteroidia > Bacteroidales > Bacteroidaceae > Bacteroides > Bacteroides sp. HPS0048. The sequence goes on from NZ_CAXSVC010000009.1 coordinate 122,993, forward strand.
TGCGACTTACACCGCTCTCACTTACACCAGCAGCAATAAAGAAGTGGCATCCGTCAGCACAGCCGGAAAAATCACGACTACTGCTACCGAAGGAGAAGCAATCATCACTGCCAGCAGTGTATACGATGAAAACGTAACAGCTTCATTTAAGCTGACCGTGAAATGCCAGAAAGCAGTAGAGAAGATTGAACTTGGTGGTGAAAACAAAGTAATTGAAATAGAATTCAAAGACATCTATTGCCCGGTTCCTGTTATCACCCCTGCCGATGCTGACTATACCGACGTTACTTACCAGATTGCAGATCCTGACATCGCCAGCTTCTATCAGGCTAATATCATTGCGAAAAAGGTAGGAGAAACTACCATGACTGTAACCGCCAAAGACGGAAAAGGAGCAAGCACTACCGTAAAACTAATTGTGAAAGAACGTGACCACTCTCCTTATGCCGGATATCAGGATGGTACATTTATCCTGAATGAAGCCTGGTTCGGACACGAAAACGGTGATATGAATTTCCTTACCGAAGACAAAGAACTGATGTATCGTGTATACGACCGCGAGAATCCGGGAGAGGCCTTTGGTGCCACTTCTTGCTACGGCATGATTTATGCTGATAAGTTTTTTGTTATCTCTAAACAACCGAAAGACGGAGGAGACAGTACCCCCGGTGGTGGCCGATTGGTAATGATGAATGCCAAGACATTAAAGAAAATCGCCGGATTCGATGTTATCGGAGGCGGTGATGGACGTGCCATAGTAGGCGTAAACCCTGATAAAGTCTATATCAGTACTACTGCCGGTGTAGTTGTATTTGATGTTAAAAACCTCAAAGTAGGTGATATCATTGAAGGAACACAAGGCGCAAGCTTATACAACGGACAGACCGGAGATATGGTAAAAGCCGGCAAATATGTATTTGCCATCCAGCAAAGTAAAGGTACAAACATTATTGATACAGAAACCGACAAACTGGTAAAATGTATTGAAAACAGTAAGATACAAGGCATTACACAAGGTGCCGACGGTAGTGTATGGCTGGGATCAACCAATACATTGGAACGTCTGAATCCGGAAACTCTGACTATAGAAGAAACCCTGCAATTACCGACAGGCGCAGAAATCAGCTGCTCCTGGGGAGCATGGAGATCTACTCCATTCTGTGCAAGCCGCACGAAAAATATACTTTATTGGTCAGGAGGCAGTAGCGTTATGTATGGTGGAGCCGGATATTATCGTTACGAGATAGGTACGGATATCAGTACCATCAAGCCATTCTTCAGTGTAGCCGAACTACCGGGAGCAACAGAAGGAAAACTTCAGACCTCTTATGGAACACCCCGCTATGACGACCGTACGGATGAATTAATCGTAATGACGACACAAAAAGGTTCCGGAACGGATTACGAACACAACTGGATTCATATTGTGAACGGTACAACCGGAGAGTTGAAAAAGACTATCAAACTGAAACAATACTATTGGTTCCAGGCCATGCCTATCTTCCCGGACAAATATGCACCGGAGGTAAATGGTGTAGAAAGTACATTATCATTTACCACAAGTAGCGCACCTACTGTTATTGATCTGACGGACAAAGTGACCGATAAGGACAACCTAACGTACAATATCAGTAAAACATTAAAAAGTGTGAGCAATGAAAGTATTGCTACTGCAACATTAGAAGGTAATACACTGACTGTAACTCCAAAAGCTATCGGTGAGACAACCATTACACTCGCAATTGAGTCCAATGGCGTAGTTGTAGAAAAGAATATTCATGTAGTAGTATCCGGTGGTACCGGCATTAACGATGTGGAAACCAGAAAAACAATTTACTGCAAAGACAACATGCTCAGCATTTACGGATACGAAGGATACAGATTTATCATGTACAACAGTAACGGACAGGCAATCGGTAGTTACGAAGTAAACAGCGATCGCTATAACGCTCCGACAGATGTTGCCCGTGGAATCTATCTGCTGAACGGACATACAGGCAAACAAACTGTCTCCGCAAAAATCATTGTTGAATAAAAGTTCCGGAATAAAGTAGAAAGGAGGTTTCGCTTCCTTTTTACCCAATAGAATAAAGAGAAGCTGCTTCATTTGTTAGCAGCTTCTCTTTTTGTTATCCTGTTGAATCCATTTTTTCTGAGGTCTCAGGTATCGGATGAAAAAGGTATATAATTACAGTCTGTGATAGATTTCATTGAACGGTACTCTCCCCCGTTCTCCCCAGATTCCTTTATTTCCATTTCGTATTCCACAAGGAATTACCATGTTTATTCCGGCACCATGAGGTAGTTTCAGTACCTTCTTGATTCGTTTGCTATCAAAGCCTTCCAAAGGACAAGTATCATATCCTTCATTTGCCATCGCAATCATAAATGTTTGCGCAGCAAGTGCACAGGATTTATGAACGACCACACGCATATCACTTTCAGAAACTTCCCGCATCATCGGGCGGAATAAGCTGATACTCTTAGCCAATATTACTCTCAAAAAACCCAAGATACCGAAAAACCGGGCGTAAATGAAAGGCATAAGTTTTCCATAATATAATTCCCGGTCTCTAATACGTTTCTCCTGACGTTCTTTCGGACTATTTCGTATGATATTTCCTTTTTCAAATTCTAGAACGGACTTTGCACGCTTCTTATACAGATCCTGACGTGTAACGAAAACAACTATTTCTGAAGCCGTAACAGTAGCAGACTGCCCAAGACAGGCTTTTGAAATCTCCGCCAACAATTCGGGGTTTGTAATTTGATAGAACTCCCACAATTGCATATTCGAGCTATTGGGAGCCAAAGTTGCTAATTCCAGACAGTGTTTTACCGTCTCCGGTTTTATTGGTTTTTCTTTATCAAACACTCGTACGGAACGACGGAAGTTCAGAACCTCTTCTAAATTCATTTTATGCTCTATTTATTAAATTAGTTTCACTCAATTGTTACATAACAACTCTTACTATTATGATAGTATCAGATACATAATATCCCGTTCTCATGTTGATAAGTAATCATGCAGAAACAGGTACAAATAATGTGCCAATTAGCCGCGCTATACAAAGGAGCATCGGTACAACACATCCAATTGGCACATCACTCCATTGTTTATCAAATATCCAACTACTGACTCATATTAATAACATAAATACAAGTCAACTGTATTTCATCCGACCAGATTATTAACATAAATTCTATTACATTGAAGCAGGCATAAAAGAGTAAAACTCTCTGCTAATTGCAAGAATGCCTCCCTAAAGTTGAGACAAAACTTTAGGAAGGCATTCTTAAACTTACTCACAAACCTCACACAGAGGTAAAGAATATCAGGCAAGGAATGAAATCAATACGCCTGCAGCTACAGCCGAACCGATAACTCCGGAAATATTACTTGCCATGCAATACTGCAACACATGATTCTTTGAATCGTACTTCAAAGCTATTTCATTTGCTACACGACTTGCCATAGGCACAGCACTCAATCCCGTGGCACCGATCAACGGATTAATCTTTTTCTTAGAGAAGAGATTGAACAGTTTCACGAGGAAGATACCTCCGGTAATACTCAGGGCAAAAGCAAGGAACCCACCGACTACAATACCGATAGTAGTCCAGTTCAGGAAAGCCTCAGCAGTCATGGTAGCACCTACGGAAAGCCCCAGGAAAATGGTTGCAGCATTCATAATGCTGTTGGAAGCGGCATCAAACAGACGGAAGGTGTTGCTACCTATTTCCTTCACGAGATTACCAAACATCAACATACCAATCAACGGCACAGCACTCGGCACAAAGAGAGCAACAACAGTAGTCACCGCAATCGGGAAGATGATTTTCAATACGCGCAGATTTTTGATTTCCGTCTTTGAAGGATATTTCTTCTCCTGTTCTTTCATATTGATACTCAGCTCTTTTTTAGTACAGAGCAAACGGACTACCATCGGAATAATCACCGGAACCAGTGCCATATAAGAGTAAGCGGCAATAGCAATCGGTCCCAGCAAATGAGGAGCCAGTTTAATAGTGGTAAAGATAGCCGTAGGACCATCAGCTCCTCCAATGATACCCAATGAAGCTGCTTCCTGAGGAGTAAAACCGATCAGAATAGCTACAAGCAACACAGTAAAGATACCCAACTGGGCAGCCGCTCCGAATATAGAAAGATGCAGATTACGCAACATCGGTCCGAAGTCAGTCAACGCACCCACTCCCATAAATATAATAGGTGGCAGGAATCCCGTCTTTATCAACATATAATAGATGAAGTTCATGAGTCCTAACTCATGGGCAATATCATGCAAAGGCATTTCCCAAATGCTCTTCATCACACCATTCACCATCACCATACCGTTCTCATCGGCCTGAATAACCCCCATATCACCTCCCGGGAAGTTGGCAAGCAGTACACCGAAAGCGATAGGTACCAATAACAACGGTTCGTATTGTTTCTTAATACCTAAATAGAGCAGAACGAAAGCGATGGCATACATTATCAGAAACTGCGGTTCGGCAATGATATTGCTGAAAGCAGTCATATCGTATAAGTTTTCAAATATCTCGTTCATTATCCTATCTTCATTAATATGTCATCTTCAGAAACTGTATCTCCCGGATTACTGCAAATAGCCGTCACTGTACCACCAAACTCGGCACGAATGGCATTATACGTCTTCATAGCTTCCACATAGCAGAGTACATCTCCTTCTTTTACGGTATCCCCAACTTTCAATGCTGTCTCCTGTGCATTCTTTACAAGGAAAAATTTGCCTTCCAACGGAGAAAGTACCTCTTTACCCTCACCTACCGGGGCAGCAGCAGGAGCAGCAGGAAGTTCAGTATCACCATAAGCCACAGTAACGCGATAAGCCTGTCCGTCTACCTGCACAGTAAGTGTCTTGGGTTTCGCATCTTCCTGTGGCAACTTATCTCGTTCCGCACGACGTTTAGCCACATCCGCAAGAAAATCTTCTTTCGCTTTACCACTCTTATAAGCCTCGTACTGTGCAGGGTGCATAGCGTATTCAAAGAGTTCTTCGTCATCTTCACCTATTTCCCATTTATTCTCTTTCATCAACTTGCGATACTTATCAAGGTCATCCGGATAATTATCCTGCGGATCGCCTTCAAAGAACTTACGGCCCTCACGCTCGGCTTTCTCTATAATCTCGGGAGCCAATTTACCCGGCAAACGTCCAGCCTTGCCAAGTATCATATCCCAAATGTCATCAGCAATCATACCCCAGCGCTCTTTACCTTTCTCCATAGCTATCACATTCATCATAGCTAAATTCTTAACATACTGGCTGAACGGGGTCACTAAAGGAGGATAACCGACACGCGGCCATACATAAGCTACTTCGTTGAAAAGCTTAATCAACAACTGGTCCTGCGTCATGAAAGGCAGATTGTGTTTAGCTTTATATTTATTGATAGATTCCAGATTCGTTTCGAGATCGGCCATAAGGCTTCCCATCATACCACCCGGAAGCCCCGGAGCGATAAGCAGAGAGTTCATCAGACGATTCTTCGGACTGATGTAAAGTCCAAGAAAATCATCCATAAATTCCTGAATCATGCCACGTACTTTCATGTACGCCTCCATATTTATTTCAGGTACCTTGAAACCGGCATCCTTCAGCATAGCCTGTACACTGAGCAAATCGGCATGCCCGGTACCCCAGGAAAGTGGTTCCATACCCACATCAATATAATCGCAGCCTGCCTCGCAAACTTCAAGAATGCTTGCCATATTAAAACCGGGTCCTGCATGACTATGATACTGCACAGGAATATCAGGATGTGCAGCTTTTATATTGGCCACAATCTTTCCTAAAGAGACAGGACGCCCGATACCTGCCATATCTTTGATACAGATCTCATCTGCTCCCAGCTTTATCAGCTCCAGAGCCATATTAGTATAATACTCTACCGTATGGATAGGCGAGTGAGTAATACAAAGTGAACATTGTGAAATCATCCCGGCATCATGGGCATAGGTGATTGAAGGAGCAATATTACGGACATCATTTAGTCCGCAGAAAGTACGGGTAATATCTGTTCCCTGTGCTTTTTTTACTTTATAGAAGAGTTTGCGCACATCGGCAGGAACGGGGCTCATACGAAGTCCGTTTAGAGCACGGTCGAGCATATGGGTTTGAATACCGGCTTCATGGAAAGGCTTCGTCCATTCACGGACAGCACGGTTGGGATTTTCACCAAACAACAGATTCACTTGTTCAAAACCACCACCATTGGTTTCAACACGGGCAAAACATCCCATTTCAATAATAGCAGGAGCTACTTTAACAAGCTGGTCTACACGAGGTACATATTTTCCGGCACTCTGCCACATATCTCTGAAAACCAGACTAAACTTGATTTCTCTTTTCATATTCTTTTAGTTGTGTCTTGATAATTTGCGAATTTATAATTTCTCTACTTTTGTCACTTTACCCTTACCCTGAGTCACGACATTAACAGCCGCAGTAATTGCAGCCAAGATATTCCCAGGAACAGGTACAGGACTTTGCGAAGAAACCTGTTTGGCAGGTACAGCCTCCTCGGGAGCATACTTATTGACAAGTGAAATCAGTAACTTACCAAGATAAATGACGATAAGTAAAATAACGAACACAGTAGCCATACCAACTACCATCAGCAGGAACGCTGTCTCTAAGTTTTCCATATAATAAATTATTAGTTATTTGATCGGTTTCAAAAAAAATCGCTCGAAATTACCAATAAAAGAAGAAAAAATAAAGGCTGGAAAGAATAAAAAAAGCTAAATCGGAAGATAGAATAGTAATTTAATACGATTATAACTCACAATAAGACTAATTACACGGAGCATTTTAACGCACAATTAAAATAATACTTTTAGAAGTCAAACAAGACATTCTAATTCATAAAAACAAAAGAGACATAGAACTTGTACTTACTCAAGTCCTATGTCCCTTTTATCATTTTAATATATCCTAATTCTTACGGGATAATTGCCTTTACTACTTGTTTCCGATCTTTATGTTCCAGTATAAGTACATACAAGCCCGGAGAAAAATCTACGGTAGAAACAGACATATCTTCCCCAAATGTTTCGTAATGTCGGACAATCTGACCTTGTGCATTTGCAACTGTGACGAAAGCATTTATCGGCAATCCTTTCAGAATCCAAATACCATCATCTAATTCTACCCTAAAGTTATCACTTTCTGCCTCTTCAATACCCGTAGGAGCAACAATCTTATATTGAAGAGACTCAACATATTCACCCGTTATAAGATTATGATAAGACTCCCCATCTGCATAAAAGATGTTTAAAGAATAAGTTCCTAAATCTGCATTTTCATTACACCGGTAAGTATATTCCACCGCCTTTGCAATCCCAGCTTTCAGTTCTAATTGATGTAGCCCTCCATTATCTATACTCAATCCGGAAGCCTGTAAATACAATGGACCGTTATAATCGTGACTACTTAGAACAGACAGCTTAATAGTTCCGGTAGCCCCCCGTGCAATCCCCTTCTCATTGCCAATTACAGCCGAAGCATCCAACCCAATCAGCAAATCCTTAGCCGGCAGTAAAGTAAAGTCTACCGAATTATAGACTTCCGGTTCTACTTTAGTCATTACCCCACCATAATCATATTTCAGATAAGCGGTATATTCACCCGTCGGCATAGAAAAAGCCTGTTTAATGCCTCCTGTTATCGCGGTATATATAAAATAAGTTTCAAGCAAGATATCATCCCGTTCAAATAGCTTATATTCCTTTCCTTCAGGATCGTCTTTTTTCACGGCATAAACAGCTAAAAGACCATTATAAGATTGCGATGCACGAATTTCATCACACCATAAACGAAACCAAGTTTCAGCTTCCTGCACATATTCTCCAGCCTCATTATAATTTTCCAAGGGTTTTCCTAAGAATACAACAGGAAACTCCGGCCTCGCCTTTACTGTTATATATTGAGGAGAATCTTCAGGTACAGGTATATACTTATCATTATCAAAGTTCAAAATACGAAAACGATAACGACCACCCTCCGATAAATTCCCTTCCGACAAAGTTAACTTAATAGCGGTATTCACACCTCCATAAATCCTACCGGATAAAAAGCCTTTCTGGTAGTCACCCAAATTCACGCCTTCCACATCTTCCGTTTCAGGTATCAGAGCATACGAATAGTTATTTAGTATTGCCATTTGTTCTCCCGTATTTTTCAACTGAAGCGTCACTGTATTTTCCGTACCGGCATATAATGTCCCGAATGGCTGAACCGATACCATTTCTACATTCGCTAAAGATAAGTTGACCATTTCCGTATACACTTCAGTTTCCGTAATGGTAATTTTCAATTTCGCCTGTTTATTACCCGTATAGAGAGGCGTATAAGTACCCGTACCGGTATCATTCATAAAAGTGACATAATATACACCCGGAGCATAAGTATCATGATTTTCAATAAAAAATGCCACATTACGATTTATATAGTAACCGTTCTTAAGTAAAACATTTCCATTATCCATATCATGAACCACCGTACCGTCTTCTTTTTGCGTGACTACCCGATGAGTAACATTCACAGTATATCCGGTATAGTTATGAACTCTATATTCCAAGTATATATTAGCCGGAATCGTTTGCACCTGCTTTGTTTTCAACTCGAAATAGCAAGCTGTTACCGTTTTATCCGGTTCCATTCCTCCTTCTTCCGAAGTTTTTGGACGAAAATTCCCGATAATACCTTGATCTGCAAAATAACTTCCGCCTCCACCACCTATACCGACGCCTTCAGGCGACATGATATTCATGTCAAAATAACCGTCACAATAACCACCCCATCCCCAATTTATACTAAGCAGGTTGTTCTCATCAATACCGTCACAAACAAACGCATGTCCGGTTTCTAAATCATTCCCGTCATAAAGAACTGGTAAGCCCGCTTCCAGATTACTACGTAACAACTGAATCCAATCTTCCGTATTAAAGCAACCTCGGAAATAATAACGTACAGCAGGAGAATAACCAAAATATTCATATAAAGCAGATGCTACACGCGAGGTTTGGGCGCCACTTCCTCCATTTGCAGAAGTATTATAATCCATGTTAATTGCATATCCACAATCACGCATCAATGTAGCCACAGCCAATCCTTGTTCATCAGTATAGTCGGGCACATATTTATCAGTAGCTTCAACATAATGGGAAATGTACTCATTCAGCATATTGTCCCAATCCAAAGTATGATCCGAAAAATCAACCGTCTGCCCATTAGCCAGAAGCGGATCCGAAGTACCTGTTCCCCTTAACGGATAACGATGATAATTCATGATTTGGGCCATAGCTGTGGCCACACAACCAGTTACTGTACGGAATTCATCCTTATCTTGACCGGGAGAGTTATAATCGGGGCAAAGCAGATTATAAGGCCTGCCCTGATCCCATTTCGTCTTCATCATAGGTTCAACAACCTTCGCCGTACCTGTTCTGTAAGTCGCTTTTTGAGGAGCAACTTTCCCTTCCTGCACATCAGCCAGATAACGTGAATAAGCATTCAAATACGCTTTCAGGGCATCCGGCATATCCATTTTAAAATCATTCTCTCTGGAATACCCCACCACCGGAGGCAATTCATCATCACCGCTTACAATAACAAATCCGACATTTTTCTCCAGACCGAATACATAATAAGAGGGAGCTGCTACAGAACGGGTAGCCACAGGGGCATACAATAAAACAACATCCGACTGACCAACTCCCCTTGTAAAGGTAGATTGGCTAAAAAAAGATTCAGCGACCTGTTGAGCTCCTTTTTGAGTTATCGGCTTACCGAACAACGAACAAAAAGACAACAAAAAAATTCCTAATAAAGAAAAAGTAATTTTTTTCATACGCCATTATAATTTGAAAGATCAACAATAATTACAAATATAATAGAATTATTAAACATCTCCAAGAAACATTAAGAAAATAGACCAAGAATAGAACGATTTCAAATAAAACACAACTGAAGGTGTCCGGAAATTTCCGGATACCCTCAGTTGTACCAATGCACTTCAACGGAATCGATAAGTGTATATATACAGAATTATATAACTTTAGAACTCGCTTGTAAAGTGGAACTTTATCTTCTTAAAGTCCATCTGTGCCATTTGCAATACATAGTTGGAGTCTGCCAGGAATACGTCCCTACCCTCACGGTCTTTTGCCATGAACTGATATTTACGTTTCTTGAATGCTTCCAGCTCTTCGGCATCTTCACTTTCAATCCAACAAGCTTTGTATAGGCTTATCGGTTCCCAACGACAAGAAGCATTATATTCATTCAGTAAACGATACTGGATCACCTCAAACTGAAGTTGACCTACCGTACCAATAATCTTCCGCCCATTAAACTGATTGACGAACAACTGTGCCACACCCTCGTCCATCAACTGATCAACTCCCTTGGCCAGTTGTTTCTGCTTCATAGGATCGGCATTCTCAATATACTTAAACATTTCGGGCGAGAAACTCGGCAAACCACGGAAGTGCAATTGCTCACCTTCTGTCAGCGTATCACCAATTTTAAAAGTACCATTGTCCGGCAAACCAATAATGTCACCTGCATACGCCTCATCAATTGTAGTCTTGCGCTGGGCCATAAACTGTGTAGGCGACGAAAAACGCATCGTTTTACCATGACGCACATGCAGATAAGGAGCATTACGGGTAAACTTACCCGAACAGATCTTACAGAAAGCAATACACGAACGATGGTTCGGGTCAATATTAGCGGTAATCTTAAAGACAAATCCGGTAAATTTCGGTTCATCCGGTTCCACCTCACGCTCTTCTGCCTGTACAGGACGTGGACTGGGAGCTATCTCTACAAAACAGTTGAGTAGTTCCTGCACACCAAAGTTATTTAATGCCGAACCAAAGAATACAGGTGCACAATCTCCTGCCAGATAAGTCTCATTATCAAATTCAGGATAAACACCTTCAATCAGTTCCAGATCACCACGCAGTTTGTTTGCCAGTGTAGCACCAATCTGATTGTCCAGTTCTTCACTATTAAGATCTACTGCAATCTTCTCTGTCACCACCTGCTTGGAAGGCTGATAGAGATCTAACTTATTCTCATATATATTATATACACCTTTAAAACGGGCTCCCTGTTCGATAGGCCATGACAACGGGCGAACCTGAATCATCAGTTCTTCTTCCAGTTCGTCCAGCAGGTCAAACGGATCCTTACCCTCACGGTCCATCTTATTGACGAAGATGATAACAGGTGTCTTACGCATACGACACACCTCCATCAGCTTGCGGGTTTGTGTTTCCACACCTTTCGCACCGTCTACTACAATGATAACGCTATCTACAGCGGTCAACGTACGATACGTATCTTCGGCAAAATCCTGGTGACCCGGAGTATCGAGAATGTTAATTTTATAATCGCGGTAATCGAACTCCATCACAGAGGTAGTTACTGAAATACCACGCTGTTTTTCAATCTCCATCCAGTCCGATGTAGCCGTTTTCTTTATTTTATTACTCTTTACGGCACCTGCCACCTGTATCTGTCCACCAAAAAGCAATAACTTTTCAGTCAATGAGGTCTTACCGGCATCCGGATGTGCAATAATGGCGAATGTACGCCTTCTCTGTATTTCTGAATTATCTGCCATACAATAAATTAATCATTCAATAGTGCCATGCAACGCGCAAGGCTCTCTTCCCAATGGGGAATTTCAATATCAAAAGTGGTTTTAATCTTCGTTTTGTCAAGCACCGAATAGTGTGGGCGAGCCGCTTTCGTGGGATAGTCTGCCGTATGCAACGGACGCACCTTGCAAGTAGTGATACCTGCCAGACGATGAATTGTTTTTGTAAAATCATACCAGGAGCACACTCCTTCGTCACTAAAGTGATAAACACCACGCACTATACCTTTATTAATAACGGCATAGATGGCGCGTGCCAGATCATTGGCATAGGTAGGTGTTCCCACCTGATCAAAAATCACACCCAATGTTTCGCGCTCACGCCCCAGGCGTATCATTGTCTTCACAAAGTTATTACCATAAATAGAGTAGAGCCATGCCGTACGGATAATGACAGCTTTTTCACAACCATCCATCACCGCCTGTTCACCTGCCAGTTTGGTAGAGCCATATACAGAGGCCGGACAAGTCGGTTCTTCTTCTGTATAAGGAATATGGGCCGTTCCGTCAAAAACGTAATCTGTAGACACCTGTATGATAGCCGCACCCCGGCGTTGGGCAGCACGGGCAAGATATCCCGGTGCGATATGGTTCAATTTATCACATAACTCATGATTGTCTTCCGCATTGTCCACCGCAGTATAAGCAGCACAATTCACAATCAATTCGATTTCATTCTCTGCAACAAAAGCCTCAATCGCTTCTTTATTACAGATATCGAGTTCCTGTACATCCGTAAAGAAATAAGTGTGTTGTGTATTTTCCGCAGAAAGTACCTTCATTTCGTTTCCTAACTGTCCGTTGGCTCCGGTTATCAATATATTCATAATCAATAATTTTTCAATGCGCTAATATGCCAATGTACCAATTACCATACGACGCGTTATTACAGCACAGCCAATTAACACATCGGCATATTATTTAATTGGCACATTATTTTATTCTAATTCCAGTTCTCCTTTTTTATCCTTATCATAGTAGTTTGCCAACATCGAAAGAAAGCTACTGATAGACTCTATTGCCTTTGTAGTACCTTCGCTCAGCTCTTTCTTTTGCAAACGCAATAACATGACTCCATACAAGGCCTCAAAACAAGTTTCCAGTTCGGGCTCTTCCTTCTTACCGCTTTTACTGCGCAGTTCTACTATAAAAGGTAGCGCTTTGAAGTAAGCAGCATTATAAAACGGAAATTTCGGGGAAGCAAGCAGTACGTTATGCAAATCCGTCAGGTTAATGATGATATTCTTATTAATTTGCAAATGGCCTTTCTCGAGGACATTTTCCTCACGCATCATAGTGATGAGATTGCCATACCATTCACACAATGCCGGCCGGTCTTCTTCCGGATAACGGGCAATGATGTTTTGTTCTACCCGGTCAAGGTCACAACCATTGGCACGAATCAGATCTTCTACTTGCCACATATATATAAGGTATTCGGCAATATTCTTTTCTTTCAGTTGCTGTGCTATTTTCATCTCTTCAATATCTCTTTCTTAAGTTCAATAAATTGATTCTCCCAGCAGGGTATAGATTAATCCCACTACGGATACCAGCATAACAATGCTGCCTATGATACGGTTCAGAATCCAGATACCGCGTAGATTGAACTTTTTACGCACTTTATTGACAAAAAAAGTAATTCCGAACCACCAAGCCAATGCACCTACGGCTATAGCCAGATATCCGGTAATTGTCTCAAACAGCAACACCCCGGGCTGCAAAAAAGCAAAACGGGCAAAAAGACCAATAAACAGAAAGATGATGAGCGGATTGGAAAGAGTGACAGCAAAAGCCGTGACGAAATTATGAAAATAAGAACCTTTGTTAGTAGACGCCGGACGAATGGATTTGACCGGATTGCTACGAAATGTATAAATTCCAAAAAGAAGCAACATAATGCTTCCCAATAATTGCAGATAGAAAATATTTTTATCAATATAGTCGAAGATAAAACTCATTCCGTACCCCGTCAGCAAGGCATAAGCAATATCGCTCAAAGAGGCTCCCAATCCGGTCACGAATCCATACCAACGCCCTTTATTCAAAGTGCGTTGAATGCAAAGGACTCCAACCGGCCCCAACGGAGCAGAGACAATAACGCCGATAGCAAAGCCCTTTATCAGTATATCGAGAATTGTTTCTATCTGATTCATGTCGCAAATATCGCACTTTTTTATGAGACGGACATAGGTTATTAACGTTTTTTCGATTGAGTTTATGCGAGAAAAGTTGTTACGGGCTACAGATTTACAGCCAAACCACCCAAAGAAGCAAAAATGTCACGAACCGTACAGAGCATAATTCGATAACACAAAACCCGCTACAGTCGCATTTAAACCGGGCGGTTCCATCCTGAAGTGATCAGAATCCAAAAACACCTTTTTACAGCATTTACAACATCGCTGTGAAAGCCCCATGAACAAAACTTTTCACCGTAAGTATACAAAAACGCTTAAGTATAAATAGATCAGCTACTACTAAGAGGAGAAAGAAGAAGAAAGAAAAAATACGGGTTACCTTTCATCCAATTACCGGTTGTATGAAAAAACAGCTCATAACTTCAGGATACCAATGAATTTGTTTATCTTTGCACCGTAAAGAAAACGAGACTTATCTTCGTATCCAGAAGAAGCTTCAATCGTTAAATCGTAAATCGTTAAATCGTAAATATAAAACATGATTCTTTTTTTCAGAACCCCTTCCAAGAGTGTGATTGCCGTAGAGAGCAACCAACCGCTCACCCCGGACGATAGTAAGAAACTCTGCTGGCTATTTGGAGAAGCCAAAGCGGAAAGTGAAGAAAACCTGAAAGGTTGTTTCGTTGGGCCACGCCGCGAAATGATCACTCCCTGGAGTACAAATGCTGTAGAAATTACCCAAAACATGGGTATTGAAGGCATCAATCGCATCGAAGAGTATTTCCCCGTGAAAGATGAAAATGCGGATCGTGACCCTATGTTACAACGCATGTACAAAGGATTGGATCAGGATGTGTTTACTACCAACCGACAGCCGGAACCAATCATCCACATTGAGGACCTGGAAGTATACAACGAGAAAGAAGGTCTTGCCCTTTCCAAAGAAGAAATGGACTACCTGCAAAAGGTAGAAAATGATCTGGGACGTAAACTCACCGACTCAGAAGTTTTCGGTTTCGCACAGATCAACTCGGAGCATTGCCGTCATAAAATCTTCGGCGGAACGTTCATCATCGACGGTGTAGAGCAGGAATCATCGCTCTTCCAGATGATAAAGAAAACTACACAGGAAAATCCCAACAAGATTATCTCAGCTTACAAAGACAACGTAGCATTCGCAGAAGGTCCGGTAGTAGAACAGTTTGCTCCGGCAGACCATTCCCAACCCGACTTCTTCCAGATAAAAGACATTAAAAGTGTGATCTCACTGAAAGCAGAAACACACAATTTCCCTACTACTGTAGAACCCTTCAATGGTGCATCTACCGGTACGGGTGGTGAAATACGCGACCGTATGGGTGGCGGTAAAGGTTCATTGCCGATTGCCGGAACAGCTGTTTACATGACTTCTTATCCCCGTACAGACGAAGAACGTAGCTGGGAAGATATCCTACCTGTACGCCAATGGTTGTACCAGACTCCGGAACAGATTCTGATCAAAGCCTCTAATGGCGCAAGTGACTTTGGTAATAAGTTCGGCCAACCGTTGATCTGCGGTTCGGTATTGACTTTCGAACATAAAGAGAACAACGAGGTATATGGCTACGACAAGGTTATCATGCTTGCCGGTGGTGTAGGTTATGGCACACAGCGTGACTGCCTGAAAGGAAAGCCCGAAGCCGGCAACAAAGTAGTTGTCATCGGTGGTGACAACTACCGTATCGGACTCGGTGGCGGTTCCGTATCATCCGTTGATACAGGTCGTTATAGCAGCGGTATCGAGCTAAATGCCGTACAACGTGCCAATGCTGAAATGCAGAAACGTGCCAACAATGTGGTACGTGCCCTTTGTGAAGAAGATGAAAATCCGGTAGTTTCTATCCATGACCACGGTTCAGCCGGCCATGTCAACTGCCTTTCGGAACTTGTTGAAGAATGTGGCGGACTGATAGACATGAGTAAATTACCGATTGGTGACAAAACCCTGTCAGCCAAAGAAATCATAGCCAATGAATCACAAGAGCGTATGGGACTTCTCATCAAAGAAGAAGCCATAGAACATGTGCGCAAGATTGCCGAACGTGAACGTGCTCCGATGTATGTGGTAGGTGAAACAACCGGTGACCATCGCTTTGCTTTCCAACAGGCCGACGGCGTACGCCCGTTTGACTTGGCTGTAGAGCAGATGTTCGGTTCATCTCCCAAAACATACATGATAGACAGGACCGTAGAACGCCACTACGAAATGCCACAATATGAACTCTCCAAACTACACGAATACCTCACAAACGTATTGCAACTGGAAGCTGTGGCCTGCAAAGACTGGTTGACGAACAAGGTAGACCGTTCTGTAACGGGCAAAGTAGCCCGCCAGCAATGCCAGGGAGAAATTCAGTTGCCATTGAGCGACTGTGGTGTCGTAGCACTGGACTACCGTGGCGAAAAAGGCATCGCTACCTCTATCGGACATGCACCTCAGGCTGCACTCGCCGATCCTGCGGCCGGTTCTATCCTATCCGTCAGCGAAGCATTAACCAATCTGGTATGGGCACCCATGGCGGAAGGCATGGACAGCATCTCTCTGTCAGCCAATTGGATGTGGCCGTGTCGTTCTCAGGAAGGTGAAGACGCCCGTTTGTATACAGCCGTAAAAGCATTGAGTGATTTTTGCTGTGCGCTGCAAATCAACGTTCCTACCGGAAAAGACTCTCTGTCTATGACACAAAAATACCCCAATGGCGAGAAAGTAATTTCTCCGGGAACAGTGATTGTTTCTGCCGGCGGTGAAGTGTCTGACGTAAAGAAGGTGGTTTCTCCGGTACTGGTAAACAATGAAAAAACAACACTTTATCATATCGACTTCAGTTTTGACACACTGAAACTGGGCGGATCGGCTTTTGCACAGTCGCTTGGCAAAGTAGGTGACGAAGTGCCTTGTGTACAAGATGCCGAATACTTCCGCGATGCATTTATGGCTGTACAGGAACTTGTAAACAAAGGATTACTCCTTGCCGGACACGACATCTCTGCCGGTGGTCTTATCACTACCTTGCTTGAAATGTGTTTTGCCAACGTAGAAGGTGGTCTTGAAATTAACCTCGACAAGATAAAAGAGACCGATATAGTGAAAATTCTTTTCGCGGAAAATCCGGGTATCGTTATCCAAATTGCCGATAAGCACAAGGATGAAGTGAAAAAGATTCTCGAAGATGCAGGTGTAGGCTATATCAAATTAGGAAAACCAACTGACGAACGCCATATCCTGGTATCTAAAGGAGATGCCACTTACCAATTCGGTATCGACTATATGCGCGACGTATGGTATGCTTCTTCTTATCTGTTGGATCGCAAACAATCTATGAACGGTTGCGCCAAGAAACGTTTTGAAAATTACAAGATGCAACCGCTGGAGTTCGCATTCATGCCGGAATTTAAAGGAAAGTTGTCACAATACGGCATCACTCCGGACCGTCGCACACCAAGCGGTATCCGTGCTGCCATCATCCGTGAGAAAGGTACAAACGGTGAACGTGAAATGGCTTACTCACTCTATCTGGCAGGCTTCGACGTGAAAGATGTAACAATGACCGACCTTATCAGCGGACGCGAGACACTGGAAGATGTAAACATGATTGTTTACTGTGGCGGCTTCTCAAACTCGGATGTATTAGGCTCTGCCAAAGGCTGGGCAGGAGGCTTTCTGTTTAATCCGAAAGCCAAAGAGGCACTCGATAAATTCTATGCTCGCAAAGACACCCTGTCATTAGGTATCTGTAACGGTTGTCAGCTGATGATGGAATTGGGACTTATCAATCCGGAGCACAAAAAGCAAGGCAAGATGCTTCACAACGAATCTCATAAGTTTGAATCTACTTTCATTGGACTGACCATCCCTACTAATCGCAGTGTCATGTTTGGCTCATTAAGTGGTAGCAAACTGGGTATCTGGGTAGCCCACGGAGAAGGAAAATTCTCACTTCCTTACGAAGAGGATAAATACAACGTAGTAGCCAAATATTCTTATGATGAATATCCGGGTAACCCGAACGGTTCAGATTACTCAATAGCCGGATTGGCAAGCGAAGACGGACGTCATCTGGCAATGATGCCACATCTGGAACGTGCTGTCTTTCCTTGGCAAAACGCATACTACCCGGCAGACCGCGTAAACAGCGATCAGGTAACACCATGGATCGAAGCATTTGTCAACGCACGCAAGTGGGTGGAAAAGAACATGAAATAAACTTTTATATTACATTTACATGTCAGAGGCTGTCACTATACAAAGTGACAGCCTTTTTGTTTTCGTAATAACGAAAAAAGACAGCCCCATTTCTTTCTAATATCAGAACAGAAACATCTGCATATTCACATTATGCAACGTTTGAATACATTAGACAAGCAGACATCGCAAAGCGAATCGCTATCTTATGGAAATATTTTGTTATATCAAAAATACTTCTTAATTTTGTGTTTGAATCCCCCTCCCGAAAGCTTAGTTCTGTAACTCTAAATGTCTTACTAACATGAAAAAATGGCTTTTTCTCATATTACTGTTTCCGTTTACTTGCATAGCACAGACCTATAAATACATCGGAGTAGAAGATGGTCTGAGTAACAGACGAGTGTACGCTATCCAGAAAGACCGAAAAGGATATATGTGGTTTCTTACACACGATGGGATAGACCGTTACGATGGTAAAGAGTTTAAACATTACAAATTACAAGATGGAAAAGAAGAAGCAGGTTCTTTACTCAATCTGAACTGGTTATATCTTGATACGGATGGAATCCTTTGGGAAATAGGTAAAAAAGGACGTATCTTTCGTTACAACGCAATACACGACACCTTCATATTGGAATATAAACTTCCTATTGTAGAGAACAAAGACCTCCCTGCACCAGTCAGTCATAGTTTTATTGACGATAACCATAATATATGGCTATGCTGTGATAAGACAATCTATTTGTATAACACAAAATCACAAGAAGTATCTCAACTGAAAAACACCATAGAAGAGACCATCACAGATATTGCTCAAATAGACAAAACACACTTCTTTATCGCTACTGAAGAAGGGATACACTATGCTGAATTAAAAGGAGAAACAATTACTCATATTCACTGTGATAAACTGGACAACATCGCCATTCAAATGAACAAGTTGTATTTCGCCCCCAAGGTGCGAAAACTATACATAGGAACTTTTCAACGTGGTATTTTTGTATATGATATGAATACCAAACAAACCAGTCAGCCCAAAGAAAGCCTCAGCGACATCAGTATAAACTCCATTAAACCCCTGAATAACAAAGAGCTTCTCATTGCCACGGACGGTGCCGGAGTATTCAAAATGAACATGGATTCATATCACACCACTCCATACGTCGTTGCCGACTACAACAAAAATAATGCTATGAATGGCAATAGTATCAATGATATCTATGTAGATGACGAAGAGCGTATCTGGCTGGCAAATTATCCCATAGGTATAACCGTACGCAATAACCGTTACTCAAGCTATAACTGGATAAAACATTCTATCGGAAACAAACAGTCGTTGGTCAATGACCAAGTAAATAGTATCATTGAAGATTCTGACGGCGACCTGTGGTTTGCTACTAATAACGGTATCAGTCTTTATTATTCTAAAACCGGACAATGGCATTCTTTTCTGAGTTCTTTTGATTCAGATCCTCAAAACAAAAACCATATATTCATTACTCTGTGCGAGGTGATTCCCGGGACAATCTGGGCCGGAGGATACAGCTCAGGAATCCACGAAATAAACAAAAGAAACTTGTCTGTAGAATACTTTTCTCCTTCTTCATTTGCCAATCTGAATATACGTTCGGATAAGTATATACGTACCATAATAAAAGACTCACAAGGAAGTATATGGTCGGGAGGATACTATAACCTCAAAAAGATTGATTTAAAAACAAAATCAATACAACCTTATCACGGTTTAAACTCCATTACGGCTATTTTAGAAAAAGACAGTATACAGATGTGGATAGGGACAGCTACAGGGCTATTTCTGCTGGATAAGAGATCAGGAAGTTTTGAACGCATCAAATTGCCAGTTGAATCAACTTATATTTATTCATTATTTCAAGCGCCCAACGGGAGTTTGTACATTGGAACCAGCGGGTCGGGATTACTGATATATGATCCTAAAACAAAGTCATTCACCCATTATTATACAGACAATTGCGCTCTCATATCAAATAATATATATACCATACTTTCTGATAATGAACAAGAAATCTTTATCAGTACAGAAAATGGATTAGTCAGCTTCAATCCACAAATGAAAACATTCCATAACTGGACAAAAGAGCAGGGCTTAATGACTATTCATTTCAATGCAGAATCAGGTATATTACGTAGTAACGACAAATTCATATTCGGAAGTTCGGACGGAGCTGTAGAATTTCATAAAAAAATGAAAATACCAAGAATATATTCATCAAAGATGGTCTTCAGCGATTTTAGTCTCTTTTACCAGACTCTGTATCCGGGAGACGAAAACTCCCCGTTAGAGAAAGATATAGATGAGACTCATACACTAAGATTAAAATATGATCAAAACATATTCTCTATCAAGGTATCGTCTATCAACTACGACTATCCGTCTAACATTCTCTATTCTCACAAAATGGAAGGCTTCTATGATGAATGGAGCCGTCCCGGAAAAGAAAATATCATTCGTTTTACCAACCTTAGTCCGGGAGAGTATACGTTGCGTGTACGAGCTGTTTCCAATGAAGATAAACGGATTGTATTGGAAGAACGTGAAATGAAAGTCATCATAGCACAACCTATCTGGCTTTCATTGTGGGCACTATTATTTTATACAATTCTCATAGGACTAATCAGTGCTATTGTAATTCGTGTCATCATTCTTAGAAAACAAAGAAAAGTGTCGGACGAAAAGATTCACTTCTTTATCAATACAGCACATGATATCCGTACCCCGCTCACTCTGATCAAAGCACCTTTGGAGGAGCTACGTGAGAAAGAACAACTCAGTAAAGACGGTATAGCAAATACAAATACGGCATTGCGTAACGTTAATGCTTTGTTACGACTGACCACCAATCTAATTAACTTTGAACGGGCTGACGTCTATTCTTCGGAACTATATATATCAGAATACGAGCTTAATACTTATATGGAGGAAACATTCAATGCATTCCGTCCATACGCTACAGTGAAGCATATCAACTTCACGTATGAAAGTAATTTCCGCTATCTGAATGTATGGTTTGATAAGGAAAAGATGGATTCAATACTGAAAAACATCATATCCAATGCCTTAAAATACACACCCGAGAGTGGTAGTGTACATATATTCGTCTGTGAAAATGAGGATACGTGGAGTGTAGAAGTAAAGGATACAGGTATAGGTATTCCGGCGAATGAACAGAAGAAGCTATTTAAGATTCATTTCCGGGGAAGCAATGCCATCAATTCTAAGGTGACAGGTAGTGGTATCGGATTAATGCTTGTGTGGAAACTCGTACACCTGCATAAAGGGAAAATACATCTGAATAGTATCGAGCACCAGGGTTCAATAATTAAAGTATCATTCCCTAAAGATAACAAGCAATTCAAAAAAGCACATCTGACGGTAAAAAGCAGGGAGAAGAAAGAAGATGAACAGTCTATCTATAGTAACAGCTCACCGGAAATCTACGAAAATGCCAAAAGCAAACCTAATGAAAATCATCAGCGCTTACTGATTGTTGAAGACAATGATGAGTTACGTAATTACCTGGGACATACTCTCTCAGAAGCATACACCATACAGATGTGTAGCAATGGTAAAGAAGCTCTTACTATTGTAAAAGAGTATAAACCGGAATTAATCATCTCAGACATTATGATGCCCGAGATGCGTGGAGACGAATTGTGCACAGCAATTAAAAATGATATCGAGACTTCACATATCCCTATCATTCTACTCACTGCACTGAACGATGAAAAGAACATCCTTGAGGGATTAAAGATCGGTGCTGATGAGTATGTAGTGAAACCCTTTAATATAGGTATACTAAAAGCAACAATCACAAACTTACTGACTAACCGTGCTTTGTTGCGTAATAAATATGCCAACCTCGAACTGAGTGACAATGAGGAAGAGGAAGAATGCATCAATTGCTCAAAAGATATAGACTGGAAATTCATTGCTACCGTGAAGAAAAGCGTGGAAGACAACATGGATAACCAAGCCTTCAACGTGGATGTGCTTTGCACATTATTGAACATGAGCCGTACAAGCTTTTACAATAAAATTAAAGCACTAACAGATCAGGCTCCGGCAGATTATATCCGCCTGATTCGATTGAAACGAGCTGCCCACCTATTAAAGACAGAGAAATATACAATTACTGAGGTAGCTGAAATGACTGGTTTTAATGATGCTAAATACTTCCGCGAAGTGTTCAAAAGGCACTTCAAAGTAAGTCCCAGCAGATATATGAAGGGAGAAGATAATAAAAATACCAAAGAAGAAGAGGAAGAATATTAATGCAGCAGAATGGAAAAGTATAAACATTCTGCCCACAATATTATACTTAAATAAAATGAATATTTATTTTGAAACATTCGGCATCTTTTTCAAAATAGGTGCTTTTACTATTGGTGGCGGTTACGCAATGGTTCCGCTTATAGAAAATGAAATCGTAACTAAACGAAAATGGATCACCCAGGATGATTTTATTAATCTGTTGGCTATCTCTCAATCAGCACCCGGTATCCTGGCTGTGAATATTTCTATATTTATAGGTTACAAACTAAAAGGAATTCCGGGAAGTATCATCACTGCACTGGGTACTATTCTACCCTCGTTTATCATCATTCTGGCTATTGCCCTGTTTTTCCACAACTTTCAGGACAATGTGATCGTAGAACGGATCTTCAAAGGAATCCGCCCCGCAGTAGTTGCTCTGATTGCTGCGCCTACATTCAGCATGGCAAAGTCAGCACGTATCAGCCGCTACAACATCTGGATTCCTGTGGTCTCCGCATTACTGATTTGGCTACTGGGCTTCTCTCCTATCTGGATTATCATCATAGCAGGAGTAGGCGGATTCTTGTGGGGGAAGCTTAAAAAGAGTGATTAGCGGATTAGTGATTAGTGATTAGTGCCGTGCGGCATTACAGCGCAGCCCACTTATCACTAATTACTAATCGCTTATCACTAATTACTAATCACTTATCACTAATCGTTTATCACTCATTTCATGATTTACTTACAACTTTTCTATACTTTCTTTAAAATTGGGCTTTTTGGCTTTGGAGGTGGATATGCAATGCTATCCATGATACAAGGAGAAGTAGTTACCCGTTACAATTGGGTTAGTTCACAAGAGTTTACCGACATTGTAGCTATCAGCCAAATGACTCCGGGACCTATTGGAATCAATGCAGCAACCTATGTAGGATTCACTTCAACAGGAAGTATATGGGGATCGGTTATAGCAACTTTTGCAGTAGTGTTGCCTTCATTCATTTTAATGCTGACCATCAGTAAATTCTTTCTAAAGTATCAGAAACATCCTGCTGTTGAATCGGTATTCAGTGGACTACGCCCAGCCGTAGTAGGATTACTGGCATCAGCAGCACTCGTACTGATGAATACGGAAAATTTCGGATCACCCACAAAAGACACTTATACATTTGTAATCAGTGTTATTATCTTTCTGATAGCTTTTATAGGGACAAAAAAATATAAGGCGAACCCCATATTAATGATTATAGCTTGCGGAATAGCAGGGTTGATACTTTATTGAATTGACAGTGGACAATTGACAATTGACAGTTACTATGCAGCGTGATACGCAGTCCACTGTCAATTGTCCACTGTCAATTCTTATAGTTTAACTTTCTTATCTACCGATTTGGATTCATTATGCAAACGGTCAAGAGCCGTCACAACATAACGATATTTGGTTTTCCCATTCTCATAGGGCAATTTATAAAAGTTATTGCGGGTAATAGCTACGATGTGTGAAGGGTCATCAATGTTCACCTTTTCCTTATTATCAAAACGATAAACCACATATTGCACAGCTTTATCCATCTCATCTTTAGCTTTAGGAGCCGTCCAGAAGAGCATATAGCCATCGGCCGTCCATACTTTCTTCACTTTACGAACTTTACCAGGCGCTTCATTATCCATAAAGTCAAAAACAGGAACCAGAGCCGGATATTTATGATATTCTTGTACTAATGCATCCCGATACTTACCCGCATTCTCCACCACAGCACTGGCAGGCCATTGACAACTTCCACCAATTGTTTGATAAGCACGCTGTAAAGCCATCTTGCGGGGAAGCTGATTGACAGAAGGATTATTCGGATCGGCATGCTGAACTGTATTCATCACAGACTGACCAATAAATAACGGGCGATTTTCCGTATTCTTAGCCCACCACTTCACCAATGTTTCATAATCGGCACGCGGATGTCCGATCTCCCAATATATTTGTGGAATATTGTAATCTATCCAACCCTGACGCGCCCAAAGAAGAACATCAGCATACAAATCATCATAATTCTGCAGACCATTTGTCTTACTACCCAACGGATCAGTCTTTTCATTCCGGTAAATACCAAAAGGACTGATACCAAACTTCACCCATGGTTTTAGCTCCCGAATAGTTTCATGAATCTTTTTTATCAGAACATTGACATTACTACGACGCCAGTCGGCTTTATTAGTAAATCCGCCACCATAACGGGCAAAACTGGCATCATCAGGAAAATCTTTCCCCGCAATAGGATAGGGATAGAAATAATCATCCATATGAATGGCATCTACGTCGTAACGGGATACAATATCGGTAATAACCATGCAGATATGCTTACGGCTTTCAGGCAAGGCAGGATCGAAGTATAATTGGTTTCCATAAGTAACAAACCATTCCGGATGAATATTGTACACATGATTAGTAGCCAGATCACTATTCAGATTTGTTTTTGTACGGTACGGATTAATCCAGGCATGAAACTCCATACCTCGTTTATGACATTCATCAATCATAAATTGCATAGGATCCCAATAAGGAGAGGGAGCTTGTCCCTGCACCCCCGTCAGAAAACGGCTCCAGGGTTCCAGTTGTGAAGCATACAATGCATCTGCCTCAGGACGCACCTGAAAGATTATAGCATTAATACCAGCTTTCTGCAAAGAGTTCAACTGCTCTATAAGCGTTTGTTTCAGCTTTTCGGCAGGCATACCCTTGAATTGCCCATTAACGGTTTGTATCCATGCAGCACGAAATTCACGTTTCGGATAAGCAGTATCCGGGGTCTGTGCTCCTACTCCCAAAGACAAGAGAAGGACAAACAAAATAGCAAAGGTTCTCAGATTCATATGTTTATTCTCAATCTATTATATAGGGCGCAAAGATAATGCAAACCGAGAGCAGAATAAAAGGAACTCGTTCATTTTTTTATGCCAAGGTGCAGCTTATCTTCGCTTTTCGAGCAAAGATAATACAATCTGCATTATCTGCAACTATCCGACCGGCCATTCCACAACAAAACGTGCCCCATCCGTATAGGTAGTATCCAGGAAGATTTGCCCATCTACAATATCCATTATCTGCCGCGCAACAGCAAGTCCCAGACCTGTGCCTGGAGAGAAAGTATCAATCTTGACAAAACGTTTAAAAATAGAGTTTTTATATTCCACATCAATACCCGGTCCGGAGTCCTCCACAACAAAACACACCATTCGTCTCTGTTTATCTTCATCATACCGAAGACGAATCACTCCGGATTCAGTAAACTTGGCCGCATTGCTTAGAAGAGCAAGGAGTACACGCTTTACCCAAGGATAAACAGCCCGCATGGTCACAGGTACAGACAAGGGTTCATACTGTAACTCAACCCCTTTTCTCAAAGAAGGAAGTACTTCGGAAATACACTCCTTACAGCAGGTATCCACATCCATAATCTGTTTGGGTGCATCTTCCGTTTGAGAGTCCATATCAGCGATATCGATCACATTGCTCACCAAATCAAGCAGATAAGTGTTACTCATTTCTATTTGTTCGGCATATTCCTTCTCTTCTTCTTCACTGATCCCTCCGGCAGCAATCAAAGAAGAGAATCCAACAATAGAGTTCAATGGAGTACGAATTTCATGAGTGATGTGCTGAATAAAAGAGCTCTTTATACGGCTTGCCTTAATTACAGCTTTATTGGCTGCATCGAGTTTCTTGTTCATAGCCAACGTACGAACATAATAATAAGTAAGGATAAGTAACAGAACGAGAATACAACATCCTCCCGTAAGTACTGCAATAAGCCTGTTCTTACTAACCTCAGCACTCAATTCAAGCTTTTCCATCTTCAACTTATCCACATCAAACTGAATTGTATATTTACTCAGTTTATCGTCCAACTCCGCCGAACGTACAGAATCATTCACTTGAGAGTAAGAAGCATATACCTTACAAGCCTCTTTAAAACGCCCCACATTCTCCAGGCATTGCGCCTTATAAAATAAATTAGAAGGATAACAAGCACCAATAGACTTGTGATAATCCTCCAGAGAATCCAGATAAGTCAGTACCTGATTTATATTATTAGCCGTACGGCTACACATAATCTTATATCCAAACCAGGCATCTTTAGCCATACTATCCGGATGTTTCAAATAAAGACTGTCAGCCTCACGAATATACTTCGCAGCTGCCCCCGTTCCCTTCTCGGCAAGAGTGGCAATCACCCGAAACTGTAAGAAACGCATATATAATGATTCGCGCAGTTTCTGTCCGGCAGCTTTCATCTCAGCCGCCAGCTTTTCGATACGATCAAAGTATTGAAGAACATTGGAGTATTCCTGCCGGGAAAGGTAAGTTTGCATTATATTCAGACAGACCACATAAGCGTCTTCATAATACTTGGCATCTTCGAATATTTTAAGAGCATTGTTATAATATTCAATACAGAGTTTCATGTTATTACTAAATATCCTGTGATTATAACCAATACACATTTCACTACAGGCCTGTCCATAACGACTGCGTTTTTTCTCTGCATCTTTATTCAACAATTCAGTTTCGGCAATAGCCTCTTCCTGCCTGCCACTCTCTGTCAATCGCTGAATATACTGACGCCATATCTGATAACGGGCATTATTCTTGTTGCGTCCGGCATGCCAGTTCATTAGTTCATATCCCACAACTTTCAGACTATCAACTTCTCCCAACTGATAATAATGGTCAAACAAGTCACCATAGGCATTCTCTATCTGAGTACTATCATCCAGTTCACGTGCCAATTTCATACACCTGTCATTAAGTACCAGAAAACCCTCTTTAGCAATCATCTGCCGGGCACTATCGGCCAAAATCTGCAAATTCTTTGTTTTGTTTGTACTCCGTAACGGGAGACTGCATAGCAAAAGAAGAATAACTAAACAAGAAATAATCCGGATGCCTTTCATGCGTTAACTCCTTATATTATCAAGATTCAATAAATCGTAACTAAATTACGACTTTAATTAACAGCGTGTTATAATATGTTTCAAAATATAACATATCTTAACCAGTTGAACAAGCAGGCTCCTGCTACGTCCTGACGATAAAATCATTAACTTTGCCAGCCATCTATAGAAAGGACCATTAATATGTCAGAAAATAACTATATATCAATCAAAGGAGCCAGGGTTAACAACCTAAAGAATATTGATGTAAACATCCCCCGCAACAAACTTGTCGTTATAACCGGATTATCAGGTTCGGGCAAATCATCACTCGCTTTTGACACACTCTATGCCGAAGGGCAAAGGCGTTATGTTGAAAGCCTGAGTAGCTATGCCCGCCAGTTTCTGGGCCGAATGAGTAAACCGGAATGCGACTTCATCAAAGGTATCCCCCCTGCGATTGCTATCGAACAAAAAGTAAACAGCCGTAACCCCCGTTCTACCGTAGGAACTTCTACCGAAATTTATGAATACCTGCGTCTGTTGTATGCGCGTGTAGGACGAACATACAGTCCGATAAGTGGTCAGGAAGTAAAAAAGCACTCGCCGGAAGATATCGTGAATTGCATGCTTTCTTATCCGGAAGGTACACGTTATACTGTTCTCACGCAAATACTTCTGCGCGAAGGCCGGACAATAGAACAACAGCTGGAGATAGACCTCAAACAGGGCTTCAATCGTATTGAGGTAAACGGAGAAATGGTACGTATTGACGAATATAAACCAGCCCAAAATGACACTGTATATCTACTGGTAGACCGTATGTCTGCAGCAAGTACCAAAGATGCCATCAGCCGTTTGACAGACTCAGCAGAAACAGCAATGTACGAAGGAGACGGTATGTGTATGCTTCGCTTTTATCTGCCGAATGGAACAACGAAGCTACATACATTCAGCACTAAGTTCGAAGCTGACGGTATCACATTTGAAGAACCGAACGACCAGATGTTTTCATTCAACTCTCCAATTGGAGCCTGCCCTGTGTGCGAAGGATTCGGTAAAGTGATTGGAATTGACGAACATCTGGTAGTGCCCAATCGTTCACTCTCGGTTTACGACGGAGCAGTAGTATGCTGGCGAGGTGAGAAAATGGGTGAATGGAAAGACATGGTAATACGTGGTGCAGAGAAAGCCGGATTACCTATATTTACTCCTTATTTTGAATTGACGGACGAACAACGCCGCATGCTATGGGAAGGTACAAAGTATTTTGAAGGCATCAATGCATTTTTCAGAATGCTTGAAGAAAATCAATACAAGATACAATACCGTGTAATGCTGGCACGCTATAGAGGAAAGACGCTTTGCCCTACCTGCCACGGTACACGATTGAAACCGGAAGCGGGATATGTGCGGTTAGCAGGACGCAGCATATCAGAACTGGTTGATCTCCCTATCACAGAATTACAACAGTTTTTTGATACACTGCAACTGGATAAACATGACACAGAAGTAGCCCGCCGTATCCTGTTGGAAATCAATAGCCGTATCCGCTTCCTTATTGATGTGGGGTTAGGATACCTGACCCTAAACCGGTTAAGCAACTCGCTTTCGGGTGGTGAGAGTCAACGTATCAATCTGGCAACTTCTCTGGGAAGTAGTCTGGTAGGCAGCCTTTATATTCTCGACGAGCCAAGTATAGGTTTGCACAGTCGCGATACAGATCGTTTGATCCGAGTCCTGCGCGAATTGCAGGCATTGGGTAATACAGTCATAGTAGTGGAGCATGACGAAGAAATCATCCGTGCTGCCGATTACATCATAGACATCGGTCCGAATGCCGGACGTCTGGGAGGAGAAGTTGTCTATGAAGGTGATATGAAAGACTTGAAAAAAGGAAGTAACAGCCACACGGTACGCTACTTGTTGGGAGAAGAAGAAATACCTGTACCCGCACACCGACGTCCATGGAACAACTATATAGAAATAAAAGGAGCACGTGAGAACAACCTGAAAGGGGTGGATGTACGTTTCCCATTAAATGTAATGACAGTAGTGACCGGAGTTTCCGGTTCGGGAAAGAGTACACTGGTACGTGACATATTTTACCGGGCACTGAAACGTGAACTGGATGAGTGTAGTGATCGTCCGGGAGAATTCGTTTCTATCGGAGGAGATATCCAGAACTTACGTAATATCGAATTCGTTGACCAAAACCCGATTGGTAAATCTTCCCGTTCCAATCCGGTTACGTACATTAAGGCATACGACGAAATCCGTAAACTGTGGGCAGAGCAACCATTAGCAAGACAAATGGGATATACCGCCGGATTCTTTAGTTTCAATAGTGAAGGCGGGCGTTGCGAAGAGTGTAAAGGGGACGGAACAATCACAGTAGAGATGCAGTTCATGGCAGACCTTGTACTGGAATGTGAATCTTGTCATGGAAAACGCTTCAAAGCAGATACACTGGAAGTAAAGTTCCATGATAAAAATATATATGATGTACTGGAGATGACCGTAAATCAGGCTGTAGAATTCTTCACTGAGCATGGACAAAAGAAGATAGTGAAAAAACTAATGCCACTACAGGATGTAGGTTTGGGATATATCAAATTAGGACAGTCCTCCTCTACCCTGTCGGGGGGTGAAAACCAGCGTGTGAAACTGGCATACTACCTGAGCCAGGAGAAAGCTGACCCGACGCTCTTCATCTTTGATGAACCTACCACAGGTTTACACTTCCACGATATCCGAAAATTACTGGAAGCATTCGATGCACTGATCCGCCGTGGACATACAATTATCATTATTGAGCATAATATGGATATGATAAAATGTGCCGACCACATAATAGATCTCGGACCGGAAGGCGGGGATAAAGGTGGATATATCGTAGCTACAGGAACACCGGAAGAGGTAGCAGCCTGCAAAACAAGCTATACGGGAGAGTTTTTACAAGCAAAGCTTGCTTAAAGAGAATGGAGAAGGGACAAACGCACTGCATCCCCCTGTACCGGGTGGAAAAGAGAGCGTAACAGAAGTATTTTATTTATTGGGAAAGTTATTTGCAAAAAAATAAATAAGAACCGGTAAGAAGTTTACTATTATATACAAATGAGGGTACCCTTTGCGGACACCCTCATTTACATTAATCCTCCATTTCTTCATTGATAATACGACATGTATTCCTTTTAAATACATTCGATTTACGGCAGCATTGTAAAATGTCTCCCGAATCATGAGTTTGGCTTCTTTCATTGTCTCATAAGCACGCTGTATCCTGTAATTAATCAATGCCTTCCGACTTTCTTCATCTAAAATATCTTTCATAATACAATTCCTTCATTAGTAACATTAATATAAAAGGGAGTTTTAAACGGGCGGTTCTCCCAAAGTTTCTTCAGCATAACTATCGGACTGATAGAAACTCCAGTCTTCAGCTCAAGTTCGTAGAGGGGCAATGTGATTGCTTCTTCCTCTTCCAACGTCATTTTTTCACCGTCGAGCAGTATGAGCAGGTCGATGTCGCTGTCAACACGTGCTTCATTTCTTGCTTGCGAACCGTACAATATGGTTTTTGCAGTAGGTGCAACACGTCGAATAATATCTTTTATTTGTTCAATAACTTCTGCTCGTCTCATAACGTCCTCATCTATTGATTACTTGCAAATATACTTTATTTCTTTTAATTCCCAATATATCAAAGAATGCTTTTATAAATATTTCGCGCCATTGCCTTTCCCAATATTCTATCAACTACCTAATATTAAAATCCAACAGTTTTATTCTTCCATTTTTATTCGTCTATTTCTGTGTTTTTATCTTTCTTTGTAAGAAAAATAAAACTATAAATTCACGAACCGAAAACAGAGATGAAAGAGAACTTCGATCACAGTGCCGTACCCTATGACTTCGTCCATTGCCTCAACCAACAATGTCCGCACGCCGTAGAGTGCCTACGCTACCAAGTGGCGCTTCACCTATCTACAGAATGCAATATTATTAGCATTGTAAATCCAGTATATGCCACTTCGGCAGGTAAAGACAATTGTAAGTTTTTCAAAGCAGACAAACTCATGCAGTATACATCAGGTATTACACACCTACTGGATAGCATTCCTTATAGTGACGCAATCGTCATCAAGCAGCAGATGCTCGAATACTTCGGACGAAACTCTTATTACCGCTTCCTGAGAAAAGAACGCCTCATAAGTCCTTCCGAACAGAAATACATCCGGCAATTATTCCGTAAAAGGGGAATAGAAGATGAACCCGTATATGATGAATACCTGGAACGCTATGAGTGGTAGACGAACATAGTAAGACACATACCAATTGGGAACAAGAGTTTCAGAGCGTTTCAATACATTGAGAAAACTTTCTCAACCTGTATAAAACAACTGTTTCAACCTATATGATGCAAGTGTTTCATCTTGTTGAGAAAAGACTCTCAATAGGATGAAACACTTTTCTCATAGTAATAAAACTATCTTCTCAAAGGATTGAAACGGGGCGATAGAAAACAATGGGATAGGAAAGGTCCTCGGTGAAACAGACAAGAAATGTAAAACTGAATATTCAAACGACCCAACCACTGAAATCAGAAGCTGAGATTGACAACTATCTCCAAGATCTGAAAAAGTTGTTAATGAAGTTCATTGATAATAATTATGAGGTGATGGTTAATAAATAAACGAAGTTAAATTTGCACTATCTACAGTGCAAAACAGAATAAAAATTGCACTATTTAGAGTGCTAATGAATAGAAATCATAATTATTATGGAAACAAATCAGATAAAAAAAATAAGACAGAGACATTCTGAAAATAAAACAAATAAGGCAGCTAATTCATTACGAGTTAGTTGCCTTTTTATATCCCTTCTCCATTTACTCAGAAGTAGAATCCGAAACCTATCTTAATACCGAACTTGGATAAATCGCTGTCATTAAAGCGCCATTTGTAGTATACAGCCGGTTCAATGGTTACTGTTTTTGAAAGGAAGTATGCATATCCTGCTTCAATTCCCAGTCCCCATTCCGTCCCGCTATGCCCGCCTTTCATACGATAACGATTCAGATCAATACCTGCTCCTAAATAAACACCTGTTTTATTAAAGTAAAAACGACCACCTGTTCCTATCGTATAAACATCTATCGGTTTACTCCAATCGGCACTGGCTTCTACCATTAAAGCAATACCTTCTGCAAGGAAAGTACCGGCTTTGGCACCAATACCAAACTGTGCCTTCTCACTGTTACTATATGAGAAATTTAATCCGGTCAGTGACGGGTTAATAATCCACTTTCCTTGTTCAAACTGCGCCCGAGCACCTAATGAGGCTACCAACAGGCAAATAACCAATGCAAGTTTCTTCATACATTCATTTCTTTAAGTTATTATAATGTTCTTCTTCACGGCGCCGTTGCTGCATCTTCTCTTTTTTTCTCAACACCAGCCAGAGGGCAAAGACGATGACATATGAAACGGCAAGAGTAACATACTTCTCTGTATCGCTTACTTCCGTATTGCGCGGCAACAAATAGGCAGCCGTCACAGAAACATAAATAAGCAGGGCAAGAGTAACCCCGGTTGATTTCTTTATTTTCTTCATTAGGTCTAAATTAATCATTCAATCTTTTTGAGCCGAACGCCTTTTCCATACAAAAAACCAGATGGTAGCCACTAATGTGCATACTCCCCCAATACTGTAGGATAGCGGATGCGCAAACGCAAGTCCTTCCGGAGCGATACAGATATAAGTAGAACAAACGGCTGTCATAAACAAAGCAGGTATCAGTGTTATCCAGTACGGCTTCTTCGAACGAACCAGATAGACCGTAATAGTCCACAGGGTAAACACGGCAAGCGTCTGATTGGCCCAAGCAAAATACCGCCATATCATATTGAAACCGTCCGCATCACGCAGGCTGTAAAGCAACAGCCCGATAGCCACCACAAACATTGGAATGCAGATGTATAAACGACGGCTCATACTTTTTTGTTCCATTCCCAGAAAATCAGCTACGATAAGGCGAGCTGAACGGAAAGCAGTATCCCCCGAAGTTATAGGTGCAGCAATCACACCCAAAATAGCCAATACACCACCCACAACACCTAACCAGCCTTTCGTTATTGAATCTACAATCACCGAAGCATTGTTCTCTTCCATTCCGTTTTCGTGGAAAAAGTAAGTAGCAGCTGCCGCCCAAATCAAAGCCACAATACCTTCAGTAATCATAGCACCGTAAAAGACAGGGCGACCATGACGTTCGGAAGTCATACAACGTGCCATCAAAGGGCTTTGCGTAGCATGAAAACCAGATATAGCCCCGCAAGCAATACTGACAAACATGATAGGAAAGATCGGTAGTACGGCAGCATCGGGATTGGTATTCTGCAATCCATCCCACAATTCCGGCAAAGCAGGATGATGTACATAAAGCATCACCACAATACCTACTGCCATAAACAACAGTGCAACAGCAAAGATAGGATAGATCTTGCCAATAATCTTATCGACCGGCAACAGAGTAGCAAGGATGTAGTAAGCAAAAACCACTATAATCCAGAAAGTAGCGTCCAGTGATTCCGGCGTAAGTTTGGCAAGTAATCCGGCAGGACCAGCGACAAACACAGAACCTACCAAAATCATCAGAATTACGGTAAAACCACGCATCACCTGTTTTGTCGTCAATCCCAGGTAACGGCCAACGATTTCGGGCAGACTCTCTCCCCCATTCCTTAACGAAAGCATTCCGGCAAAATAGTCATGTACAGCACCGGCAAAAATACTACCGAACACAATCCATAAATAAGAAGAAATACCAAACTTTGCTCCCATTATCGCACCGAAGATGGGCCCTAACCCGGCGATATTGAGAAACTGAATCATAAAAATCTTCCAGGTGGGTAATGGAATATAATCCACTCCATCTGCTTTGGTTAGAGCGGGAGTTTTCCGGTCATCGGGTCCGAAAACGCGTTCCATAAAGCGTCCATAAGTGAAGTACCCGATAATAAGTGCCAATAAGCACAGTGTAAATGTAATCATGGCGTGTTATTCGTTTAACTGTGGCAAATGTAACATAATCCCACGAAACGTACAAGAATACCGACGCTTTTGCTAACTTTGCTGCCATTTATAACAATATTCAAACTGCAATGCGCTGTTATCTCTCTATTTTACTCTTTCTGTTATTGCTTGCCCCTGCAAAGGCACAGCCCAAATATGAAGTTCGTGCAGCCTGGGTGACGGCTGTATATGGACTGGACTGGCCACGCACCAAAGCAACCACCCCTACTGCTATCCGACGCCAGCAAGAAGAACTGACTGATATACTCGATAAACTGAAAGCTGCCAATTTCAACACCATTCTCTTCCAGACACGCACGCGAGGAGATGTACTTTACCACTCTTCCATCGAGCCTTATAACTCTATTCTGACCGGAAAAGTGGATGGCGATCCGGGATACGACCCACTTGCTTTTGCCGTACGCGAATGCCACAAACGTGGTATGGAATGTCATGCTTGGATGGTGGCTATTCCTTTGGGGAACAAAAAGCACGTGGCCAGCCTGGGAAATAAATCCGTTACTAAACAAAGAAAGGAGCTCTGCATCCCCTATAAGAATGAATATTTTCTCAATCCGGGGCACCCGTCTACCAAAGAATACCTAATGAAACTGGTACGCGAAGTCGTAACCCGCTATGATATAGACGGTGTACACTTTGATTATTTGCGCTATCCGGAGAATGCCCCACGCTTTCCGGACAACTACGATTTTCGCCGCTATGGAAAAGGCAGAACGCTGGACCAATGGCGCCGTGATAATATCACAGATATTGTGCGCTATATATATAAAGGTGTAAAAGAGATTAAACCGTGGGTTAAGGTAAGTACCTGTCCGGTAGGAAAGTACAAAGACACATCACGCTACTCTTCCAGGGGCTGGAATGCCTTCCATGCTGTCTATCAGGACCCACAAGGCTGGTTGGGCGAAGGTATACAAGACCAGATTTACCCAATGATGTATTTCCGCCAAAATAATTTCTATCCCTTTGCTCTCGACTGGCAGGAACAATCTAACGGACGGCAGATCATACCGGGATTAGGTATTTACTTTCTGCACCCGAGCGAAGGAAACTGGGTACGGGAGGACGTAGACCGGCAAATAAACTTCATTCGTGCACATAAGCTGGCAGGAGAAGGACATTATCGTGCCAAATTCTTAATGGACAACACGCAAGGAGTCTACGACGAACTGGCAGAAAACTTTTATGCCTATCCGGCACTGCAACCGGCCATGCCCTGGCTGGACAATGTCCCCCCCACTGCCCCGGAGGAACTGCGCATTACAGAAACAGCAGACGGATACACCCTGTTGACCTGGAAAGCTGCCAAAGACAATGACCCTGTGAATGCCCCCCGCTATGTCATTTATGCTTCGGAAACATATCCTGTAGATACTACAAAACCAGAAAATATCATCGCCCAAAGTGTGAGGGGTACAGAATATGTATATACTTCCCTCCTGCCATGGGACAGAAAAAAATGCTTTGCAGTAACAGCTATAGACAGATATGGAAATGAAGGGAAAGCCGTACAAGGAAGATAATCAAGGCGTCATCTCACACATTATCCAGGCCCGGTACACACTTTTATTAGTAACCGGAGTCAGTCCTATGTAACCATCAACCACTTTTCCGTCTTTTATCTGTAAAGGGAAAGCAGCCTTCATCTCTTCGTGTATCTGCAAAGCTTCACCGGAGACCGGATGATAAGTAATGGAAAAGCGTCCGGTGGTCCCGGAAGCAATATACTTTTTATGAATGAGGTGAGCTACCACCCCCATATTCATTCGCAAATTGACCTCTACACAAGGATGAATTCTATATTCTACCTCCGTTGAAGGAAACCGGCAGATCATCATATCTACCCCAAGATACCCCGAATAACCAAGACCGAAACAAGCTGATAACTCTTCTTCCAACCGATACCTTAACTTGCGGAAAGCTTCCTTACAGACATAAACAGAAAGCCTGTGTTCAATCTCTTCATCCGATAGCAGTAAATTGCCTTCGTATGCTCCACTTCCATTAGTGGAGAATACAGAATAACCGGCAAAGACCACCTTTCCTCTCCCGTCCGAACAGAATTCCATAGCAAAGTCTGCCACCTTATTGTATATAGGTTCTGCCACTACTCCACCCTGTAAAGCTGCCACACGTTTACACCAGCCGGCGATAAAAGGAGTAAATACACCTTTACACCAGTTCAACCCCTTTCCACTACCTGAAAGCGGAGCTTTCAGCAAACAAGACGAATGTCGTTCTACAAACTGCTGCCACTCCTCCAGAGCAGTCAAGTAAAAAGATTCTCCGCAGAAAAGCTCATCCAACTGTAAATGAGATAATAACTCCACCGCACGACTTCTGTGTGAAAGGACACGCAATTTTTCCAACTGAGATAATGATAGTAATTCCGACTCCGGTACTCCCAAAAGCTGCAACCTTTTTCTCAAAGCCGGGTTCCACCCCCAAGGCATCGGTTTCAAGTTCTCTTCCAAAGCTACTTCCGGCTCCGTCATCAATTCTACAGGTAACGACAAATGCTGCTGCATCTCGCGAAGAAAGTCAAGATTATAAGCCGAAGGCGCCAGTACCGCACTTTCGGGAGAAGCATACCATACCGGCAATAATGCCAGATCTGCCGCCATCTGCCGGGCAGAGGCAGGAGGCATATAATTCACATTCCCACTTGCCAATGCCAAATCATGGTCCGGATTAAAAATATAAAGAGAACGTTTTATCATTTTGCTTTCATTATTCACATATTAATTACACATATCCATCTTTTCCTACTCCTGACTAACAAGCATTCCCTGTCTAAAGAACAAACCAGCGAATAAGGCAGTTCACATTTCGCAAATATACACAAGAAATAGCACTTTCCAGTAGTAAAACCAGTACTTCCTCCAAATTCCAATGCACTTTTGGTCAAGCTGAATCGCAATATCAACCGAAGAGAATCGCAATATCATACTGAGAAAAGCCTCTTTTCATCCGAAGAAAACTTTATTATCTTCCTATAAAAACCTTTTTGCCTCCTAACCGCCCTTTTTTTCACCTGCATCCATTTATTAGCAAAATTTCCATCGATCTACCCGGCAGACAAAAAGAAAGAAGAAACAATATTTATTCTCACAAACAGCCCAAAATAAGCAAACTTTTACTATATTTGCAACCCAACACACAAAGGGAGTAGCAAAAGTACAAATCTCTAATTGAAATAACTGAGTTTTTTCGTTTCAATCGTCCCGGTGATCACCAAAAGCCCCTCCCTTAACAACAGGAATATCACTTTGACAAAACGGCAAAATCCAGTTCCGATCACCATCACCTGGTGAACTTCTCCCCGCATGGGAAGCGCACCTCCTTGTAGATGAAGTACAAACTTACTTAAATAAAAGTACAATTTTGCTATCTCTACTTTGCAATTACCAGAAAAAGAACTATATTTGCCACCCGTAAAACCTAAGAAAAGAAATGGAATCATTCTACCGCACACATGCTTACCTTGTTGAGCACACCAATGCTCCTGTCCGTCGTGACTTGATGGACGAAATAGACTGGAGCGACCGCTTGATTGGTATCAAAGGGACCCGTGGCGTAGGAAAAACCACTTTCCTCCTCCAATACGCTAAAGAGAAATTCGGAACAGACCGTTCATGTCTTTTTATCAACATGAACAACTTCTATTTCTCCGGCCATAGCCTTGTCGATTTCGTCAATGAGTTTCAACGCCGGGGCGGAAAGGTATTACTGATAGACCAGGTGTTTAAACATCCGGACTGGAGTAAAGAACTGCGAATGTGTTACGATCGTTTCCCCAATGTGAAGATTGTTTTCACAGGTTCATCGGTGATGCGACTGAAAGAAGAGAACCTCGAACTTCGCGACATTGTGAAAAGTTATAACCTGCGAGGATTCTCCTTCCGCGAATACCTGAATCTTCAGACCGGAATGAAGTTCCGTGCCTACTCGCTTGAAGAACTGCTCAGTAACCACGAACAGATAGCTAAAGGAATACTTTCAAAAGTTCGTCCGCTGGACTTTTTTCAGGATTATCTGCACCATGGTTTCTATCCGTTCTTCCTTGAAAAGCGTAATTTCTCGGAAAACCTACTCAAAACCATGAATATGATGGTGGAGGTAGATATTCTTCTTATCAAACAAATTGAACTGAAATATCTCTCAAAGATAAAAAAATTACTATATTTGTTGGCTGTAGACGGTCCCAAGGCCCCCAACGTGAGCCAATTGGCTACCGATATACAGACATCACGTGCTACGGTAATGAACTACATCAAGTATCTGGCAGATGCCCGTCTTATTAATCTGGTATATCCAAAGGGAGAAGAATTCCCCAAGAAACCGTCAAAGATTATGATGCATAATTCCAATCTGATGTATTCCATTTATCCGGTGAAAGTAGAAGAACAAGACGTGCTCGACACTTTCTTTGTAAATTCATTATGGAAAGACCATAAGGTATATAAGGGAGACAAGAATGCCTCGTTCCTGGTGGATGAAGTGATGCCGTTCAGGATATGTTGCGAAGGGGTGAAGATAAAGAATAATCCCGGTGTGACGTATGCTTTGCAAAAAGCAGAAATAGGCAGAAATAACCAGATACCTCTCTGGATGTTCGGATTCTTATATTGAAATGATTTATTTACTTAAATATTAATTTTTAGTTATGACTAAACAGAAGAAATTCATCACTTGTGATGGTAACCAGGCTGCTGCACATATCTCGTATATGTTTTCTGAAGTAGCTGCCATCTACCCCATCACTCCCTCTTCTACAATGGCTGAATATGTAGACGAATGGGCTGCCGCAGGACGTAAGAACATCTTCGGCGAAACAGTATTGGTACAGGAAATGCAATCTGAAGGCGGTGCTGCCGGTGCAGTTCACGGTTCTCTTCAGGCAGGTGCGTTGACTACTACATACACTGCTTCTCAAGGTCTTTTGTTGATGATCCCTAACATGTACAAGATTGCCGGAGAATTCCTGCCTTGCGTATTCCACGTATCGGCTCGTACACTGGCTTCTCACGCTTTGTGTATCTTCGGTGACCACCAGGACGTTATGTCTGCCCGTCAGACTGGCTTTGCTATGTTGGCCGAAGGTTCTGTACAGGAAGTTATGGACTTGGCTGGTGTAGCTCACCTGGCTACTATCAAGGCTCGCGTTCCTTTTATGAACTTCTTCGATGGTTTCCGTACTTCACACGAAATCCAGAAGATCGAAATGTTGGAAAATGAGGATCTCGCTCCGCTGGTTGACCAAGAAGCTTTGGCTGAATTCCGTGCCCGCGCACTGAACCCGATGACTCCGGTTGCTCGTGGTATGGCTGAAAACCCGGATCACTTCTTCCAACATCGTGAATCATGCAACAACTACTATGAAGCAGTTCCTGCTATCGTAGAAGAGTACATGAACGAAATTTCTAAGATCACAGGTCGCAAATACGGTTTGTTCGATTACTACGGAGCAGAAGATGCAGAACGCGTAATCATCGCAATGGGTTCTGTAACAGAAGCTGCCCGCGAAGCTATCGACTATCTGGTAGCTAACGGCGAGAAAGTAGGTATGGTTGCAGTTCACCTGTACCGTCCGTTCTCTGCAAAACACTTCCTGGCTGCTGTACCTAAGACTGCGAAGTCTATCGCAGTTCTTGACCGTACAAAAGAACCGGGTGCTAACGGCGAGCCTCTGTATCTGGATGTAAAAGACTGCTTCTACGGAACAGAAAATGCTCCGGTTATCGTAGGCGGCCGCTACGGTTTGGGTTCTAAGGACACTACTCCTGCCCAGATCATCTCTGTATTCGAAAATCTGGCTATGCCAATGCCGAAGAACCACTTTACTATCGGTATCGTAGACGACGTAACATTTACTTCACTTCCTCAGAAAGAAGAAATTGCTTTGGGTGGCGAAGGCATGTTCGAAGCTAAATTCTACGGACTGGGTGCTGACGGTACAGTAGGTGCTAATAAAAACTCTGTTAAGATTATCGGTGACAACACTGATAAACACTGCCAGGCCTACTTCTCTTACGACTCTAAGAAGTCAGGAGGTTTCACTTGCTCTCACCTGCGTTTCGGTGATACTCCAATCCGTTCTACTTACCTGGTAAACACTCCGAACTTTGTGGCTTGCCACGTTCAGGCTTACCTGCATATGTATGATGTGACACGCGGTTTGCGCAAAAACGGTTCTTTCTTGCTGAATACAATCTGGGAAGGTGAAGAACTGGCTAAGAACCTGCCTAACAGAGTGAAGAAATACTTTGCACAGAATAACATCTCTGTATATTATATCAACGCTACTCAGATTGCACAGGAAATTGGCTTGGGCAACCGTACCAATACAATCCTTCAGTCTGCATTCTTCCGTATCACAAACGTTATCCCTGTAGAACAGGCGGTAGAACAGATGAAGAAATTCATCGTGAAGTCTTATGGTAAGAAGGGTGAAGATATCGTTAACAAGAACTATGCAGCCGTTGACCGTGGTGGTGAATACAAACAACTGACAGTTGATCCTTCATGGGCCAACCTGGCAGATGATGCTAAAGCTACTAACAACGATCCTGCATTCATCAATGAAGTAGTTCGTCCTATCAACGCACAAGACGGTGACTTGCTGCCGGTATCTGCATTCAAGGGTATTGAAGACGGAACCTGGTATCAGGGAACTTCTAAATACGAAAAACGTGGTGTAGCTGCATTTGTACCGGAGTGGAACGCAGAAAACTGTATCCAGTGTAACAAGTGTGCTTACGTTTGTCCTCACGCTTCTATCCGTCCGTTCGTACTTGATGCTGAAGAGCAGAAGGGTGCAAACTTCGAAATGCTGAAAACTGTAGGTAAAGCATTCGAAGGTACAACTTTCCGTATTCAGGTAGACGTTCTCGACTGTCTGGGTTGTGGTAACTGTGCTGACATCTGTCCGGGTAATCCGAAGAAGGGTGGCAAGGCATTGACCATGAAACACCTCGAAAGCCAATTGGCTCAGGCTGATAACTGGACTTATTGTATTGACAACGTGAAGAGCAAACAACACCTGGTTGACATCAAAGCTAACGTTAAGAACTCTCAGTTCGCAACTCCGCTGTTTGAGTTCTCCGGCGCTTGCTCAGGTTGTGGTGAAACTCCGTACGTAAAACTGATCACTCAGTTGTTCGGTGACCGTGAAATGGTTGCTAACGCTACCGGATGTTCTTCTATCTACTCAGGTTCAGTACCTTCAACTCCTTATACTACAAACGAAAAGGGTCATGGTCCGGCATGGGCTAACTCTCTGTTCGAGGACTTCTGTGAATTTGGTCTGGGTATGGAACTTGCTAACGAAAAGATGCGTGACCGTATCGTGAAACTATTCAATCAAATTCTTGCAGGTGAAAATGCTCCGGCTGAAGCAAAAGAAGTATTGAAAGCATGGATCGAAAACATGTACGATGCAGACAAGACTAAGGAACTTGCTCCACAAATCGAAGCAATCATCGAACAAGGTATTGCTGCTGGTTGCCCGGTTTGCAAAGAACTGAAAGGTCTGACTCATTTCCTCGTTAAACGTAGCCAGTGGATCATCGGTGGTGACGGTGCTTCTTATGATATCGGTTACGGCGGTCTTGACCACGTTATCGCTTCCGGTAAAGACGTTAACATCCTGGTACTCGATACTGAAGTTTACTCAAATACAGGTGGACAGTCTTCTAAGGCTACTCCAGTAGGTGCTATCGCTAAGTTTGCTGCTTCCGGTAAACGTGTTCGCAAAAAAGACCTTGGTCTGATGGCTACTACTTACGGTTATGTTTATGTTGCACAGATCGCTATGGGTGCTGACCAAGCTCAGACTCTGAAAGCTATCCGCGAAGCTGAAGCATATCCAGGACCTTCACTCATCATCGCTTACGCTCCATGTATCAACCACGGTTTGAAAGCTGGTATGGGTAAGAGCCAGGAAGAAGAAGAAAAAGCAGTTAAGTGCGGTTACTGGCACCTGTGGCGTTACAACCCGGCTTTGGAAGCTGAAGGTAAGAATCCGTTCTCACTGGATAGCAAAGAACCGAACTGGGATGAGTTCAAGGGCTTCTTGAAAGGTGAAGTTCGTTATGCATCTGTAATGAAGCAATATCCTGCAGAAGCAGAAGAACTGTTCCAGGCAGCTGAAGACAATGCTAAATGGCGTTACAACAACTACAAGCGTCTGGCTAACCAGGCTTGGGGTGTTGCCGAATAAGTAATTCAACTTATCAGATAAAAGAAAGGCGGGAATCCGAAAGGGCTCCCGCCTTTTTGTCTGTTTACTGTTCTTTTGGAATCCAACTATCCACCAATTCCCGGTGTTCATCTATCCATTTACGGGCAGCCTCCTTTTCTGTTTTCTCTGTTTCTTCCATAGCCAGCATCAAAGAACTGATCTGCTCATCTGTCAGACGAATATTCCTGAAAAGTTGAGTAGCAAACGGATCTTTCTCCGGAAAACCTTTCCAGGTAATAATATGAATCTTCTCCGCACTACCATAAATATTCTTGGAATCTTGCAATATCTTTAATTTGAAACGATCAAACATCCAATGCGGTGTCCAACCAGTGACCACTATCCATTCATTTCTGTCAATTGCTTTCTTCAATGAAGCAGTCATAGCAGGACCACTTGAGGTCATCAGCTTATAATCCAGATTATAGTCTTCAATAACGTCTTCCGTAGCCTGCATAATACCTGCCCCTGCATCGATACCAACAATCTTCGAACCAAAACGTTGCTTCTGAGAATTCAATTCATCAATAGAATTAATCGTTACATACTCCGGTACAACCAGTCCGATACGGGCTTCATCATATATATCACCTATTATTTCCAGTTTATCACCATATTGCTCTATGTAATCACTCATTGTTACCGGTAGCCAAACATCCATAAAAACATCTGCTTTCTTTCTGGCAAGTGAAGTAAATATAGGAGCAAGATCGGCATTTAGTAATTTCACATCATATCCCTGCTCCTGAAGAATGGCTTTTGCCAGATGCGTCATTGCAATACCTTCCGCCCAATTGGCGTAAGCAATACTTATCTTTTTATCAGAATCTCCTCCTCCGCATGAGCTGAAAAAGAATATAGCAAGTAAGATTGCTACTATAATTTTTATCTTAGTATTCATATCTCTATTATTTCTTTTTGTTTTGCGCTATCCCCTGAGTAATACGGTCCAGAACGATCGCAAGTATAACTACGGCTATACCTCCTTCAAATCCCAAGCCTATTTCCATCTGAGTAATCCCTTTCAAGACAATCTCTCCCAGTCCACCGGCAGAAATCATCGCAGCAATAACAACCATTGAAAGAGACATCATAATAGTCTGGTTTACTCCGGTCAATATGGTAGGTAGCGCTAATGGTAATTGCACTTTATAAAGTAATTGCCAGGGAGTAGCCCCAAACGAGCGTGTAGCTTCCACTACATTTTTAGGAACCTGACGTATCCCCAATCCTGTGAGACGAACCACCGGAGGCATCGCAAAAATGATAGTTGCAAAGGCGCCCGGCACTGTCCCTAACCCAAAGAATAATACTGCCGGAATCAGATAAACAAAAGCCGGCATCGTCTGCATAAAATCGAGAACAGGCCGCATTATCTTATTACATCGATCACTATTGGCGGTCCAAATACCCAACGGTACTCCCAACAACAGAGCAAGACAGGTGGAAGAAAGTACCA
This sequence comes from Bacteroides sp. HPS0048, assembly GCF_964240755.1. Lineage (NCBI taxonomy): Bacteria > Pseudomonadati > Bacteroidota > Bacteroidia > Bacteroidales > Bacteroidaceae > Bacteroides > Bacteroides sp. HPS0048. Next base: position 167,096 of record NZ_CAXSVC010000009.1, read on the forward strand.
ATGCAAGTGTCTGCATTGTTTCTTCCCAGAATCCCATACCGTAAATCAACAATAATCCCAACAATGTAAATACAGCCACTCCTTTACCTGCCTTAAACCAGGCAAGTACAGCAAGCGCCACAATAGTAATATAAAACGGTATCCCGAATAATACATGCTGAAAACTGTCAATGAATCCTCCAATGCCCATGCTTAGTGCATCAAAGAAAGAAGCAAAATGTTCTGTAAGCCAGTTTATGGCCATCTCTATATATTTTCCGATATTTATCATAAGTCTATTGCATTTTGAATGATTTCATTAATTTCTTTTTTATCTTTTCCGGTCACCTCAATGATAAGAGATGACAGTGGAACCACCCCCTCGAACTCCCTGTCCTCATTTACCACCCAAATAGGTGAATTGGTTTTTGTCATTAACGGCAGGATATCTTCAAGAACCGTATCTCCCAATACAGAATGTACTTCATGACGTACCACAGAATCAATCGACCTCACCTGTTCCTTTCTCAGCCTCAATAAATCGTTCAATCGGACCTCTCCTACCAATACGTTACCCGTATCCACTACCGGAAGCACCGTCAGGTTACGTTCGCGCATCTTTCTGATCAATACCTCCGGACCCTCTTTTTTCAAACGCGCTACCAATGGTTTATCAATCATCACCGAAGCCGCTGTAATAATCTTACTACGGTCTACATTTTCCACGAAACGTTCTACATAAGCATTGGCAGGTTCTGTCAGTATCTCTTCCGAAGTGCCGATCTGTACTATTTCTCCATCTTTCATAATAGCAATACGGTCTCCAAGTTTAATAGCTTCACTCAGGTCATGGGTAATAAATACAATTGTCTTCTTCATTTTAGCTTGTAAAGCCAATAGTTCATCCTGCATCTGTACGCGAATCAAAGGATCAAGGGCAGAGAAAGCTTCATCCATCAGTAGTACTTCCGGGTTATTAGCCAATGCACGTGCCAGTCCTACACGTTGCTGCATACCACCGGATAATTCACCAACCATTTGATTTTCATATCCTTTTAGTCCTACCAGTTGCATACTCTCCATCGCTTTTCGTTCTCTTTCTTCTTTTTTTACCCCCTGCAGTTCAAGTCCGAAAGCAATATTATGCAGTACTGTACGATGGGGCAACAAACCAAAATTCTGGAAAACCATAGCCAGTTCCTTTCGTCGTATCTGCAACAATTCTTTATCAGATACCTTAGCAATATCCGTTCCATTGATTACCACTTCGCCCGAAGTTGGTTTTATCAGTCGGTTGATACAACGCAGCAGAGTAGATTTACCACTCCCTGACAATCCCATAATAACAAATATTTCTCCTTCGTCAATCGAGAGGTTTGCATCTTTCACAGCAACCGTACATCCGGTTGCTTTCAATATTTCGCTTTTGCTTCTCCCCTCTTTCAATAAGCGAAGTGCCTTCTGCTTGTCATTTCCAAAAATAAGGTATAAATCTTTGATGTTTATTTTGTTCATATATAATAATATTTAGATAATTAATAATAGCCATAGAAATCCTTCTTTATATCTCATAAAGTTCCGATTAAACAACAGGCTTTCGCCTCCCGATATAGAGATTAATAAATACACATTTTGAGCAGCAAAATATACTGGTGAGAGTTCTGTATGAATGATAGTTTAAACGAAATATCACGTAATGTGTGTTGAACTCACGCTACAAACAGAACAATGCCTCTTTGGCTTTTGTTCAGACACATTTACTTATCAAAGAAGAAAAGTTATACAAAAGAATAATATTTTTTTGTAACATAACCATCAAATAAGCACCAATAGCCCCTGAATATATCCAAACAGGCATCATTCTCCAAAATAGCGTTTTATACTTTACATATAAATGCCTAACTTCGTGTCACATTTTAATTATAAAAACAAACATTATTATGAAAAAACTATTACTTGGAATGTTTACTGTACTTGCTCTGAATGTGCAAGGACAGAGTTTAACCGATACACCGGTAGTGATGAAAGAAAGAAGTGAAATCGCACATTTCTTTGTCAGCAAACCATTTCTGTATACCATCACAGAAAGTAACAAAGATTACATTGTTGACATCTATAATGATGAATTACAGAAATCCAGAAAATTCACTGTAAAGAATGCGGTTTTTAATCGTGAAGATAACATGGCTTATGGCATTGTCGATTTAGACATGGATAATTTAACCGGATATGATGCCTATAGTGGTTCTTTATTGAGCCAGTATCTATTCAATGACGATGACAAAATAGAATATGTATTTTGTACTTTCAAAAAGCAGACGACAGGTGAGCGATATGAATACATACTTCAAAAAGCAGAAGTTATCAATGAAGACGGAGAAATATTAGGCACTCTCCCTGTAGAAGCTGTCGAGTTCTATGCAGGATATGATATGTTAGAGATATCGGTTGAATTAACCCAAATTGGCGACAACTATTACATAGTGAATGACGAAGAACTCAATGGGCCTGTTGATCCCGGAGAACCAGCTTACAATACCTCCTATTGGAAACTCAACAAAAGCAAAGGAGGATCGGGTGTAAGTTTCACCAAAACCGCCAGCTTTAAAAGTTATCCTAATCCGGTACGCCAAAACGAAACATTTACTATCGAAGTAGGAGAAGAAAATGTAGCTTCCGGCAATTTCATTGAATTATGTGATCAGAGCGGCCGCATGGTTTATCGCCAAGCTATCACAAACAGTGAAGTTAAAGTACCGACACGCCGTATGAAAGGGATGTATATCTATAATATAATATCTGGAGGTAAGGCTATCAATACAGGTAAAGTGATAGTACAATAAATATAGACCTATCATCCTACTTTGAGAAGAAGAAATACATAGGAAAAAAATTGTAACTAAAAGAAAAATCTACCTATTTTAATAATGAGACTTCTTTTAGTTACAATTTTCCTCTTTCCACTATATTACATTCACTTCTTTAGTTTAGAATATTAGAGTTGTGAAAAACATCAAGAGTATCTTAATCTTATTCGTTGTAGAGAATCCCCTCTATCAAAATAGCATTTATCCAATGCTCACGCCCTTTTATTTAGAAGTACGCCAGACTGAGAATAAAAAAAACGGACAACGGTGGAGTGATGGCACCGCACAGCATGGAGAAATATCGGGAGGCTTTGCACCTGTATGCTACGACAACCGAGAGTGTGAAATCACTGGCAAGACGATTCGGGTTCAACGACTGTTCATTTGGACAGTTCATCAGAAGACAGTTCCCCGAACTGCACGAACAGCACCAGAAGCTGGTACGACAGATGAAAAAGACTGATTAAAGTTATATATCACAAGAAACCCAACGATTACCCAAATGTTACGTAGCTAATATTTACATCTACCAACGAACACCAACTAAAAGATAACAAGACCTCACATTTTTTCTTTTCGCTGCACAAGAATCACTTTTTTATCGTACATTTACTATACTCAAAAGGTCATTTACGGTAGCATACAAATAAAATCCGTTGCCGTTGCTATATTGTTACTTACGGTTGTATCTATAAGCATAAATAACTCATTTACAGCATACTATAATTTTACATTGGTTAGTAATCCACTATAACTACACGCTCTGCTTCCGTAGTTGTGGGCTCTCCTGAGAGGATTAGGGCATTGCCCTAATGACCCACTCAGGGTGTTACCTTAAGAACCCGGCAAGGACTTTCAGCCTTATGCAACCCGAGCAAAGAGTGACCCTCTCTTTGCAAACTCCGCTTAGGAAACTGTCCTAAGAACTTTATCAATACGTTTCACTCAAAATTAAGAACAGGAAAATGGCACAGACATCAGACCATATCAAGCCTTGCAACATAGGCAGTAGCAAGGCACACAACAGACGCACCCAAGAATATCTCAAACGCATCAACAAGGATCGGCTCTATATCAGAAGCGACCTTACACCGCAAAACTCGTCATGGGAGTCCTCGCTGATGGAGGGAAAGGACTTGACCGCTTATTATAATGAAATCGCCCGGATGGTAAAAGAGAAAACGGGACGTGCCATGCAGACAAAGGAGCGGACAGTCATCAACAAAAAGACCGGCAAGACAAAAATCGTCAATGGCAGTTCTCCGCTTCGTGAGAGCGTGGTGGTGTGCAAACAAGACACGACCATAGACCAGCTTAAGAAATATTGCGACCGCTGCCATGTGCGATGGGGAATCACAGCCCTGCAAATCTTCATCCATCAGGATGAAGGTCATTACAGCATACCGGGCGACAACTCCACACGGAAACCGAACTGCCATGCCCATATCGTATGGGACTGGATGAACCATGAAACAGGCAAATCCTGCAAGCTCGGTAAAGTGGACATGAGCCTGATGCAGGACATGGTAGCGGAATGCCTTGAAATGGAGTGTGGCACTAGAAAAGAGAAAACAGGCAAGGAACATCTGGAACGCACGGACTTTATCATCGCCAAGCAGAAGCAGGAAATGGAAGAAGCCGCCAACAAAAAGAAACACCTTGAACACGAGAACCAAATCCGTGAAAAAATCGGTGCGGAACTGGATGAAGAAATTGCCCGTAAGCAGAACAAGGTAAACCGGGAGAATGGCAATACCATTCTTTCCAACGCGGCAAAATTACTCGGCAAGGGTAAATATGCTGATATGGAAAAAAAACACTGCCTTGAAAGAACGTTTGGTAGGTATGACATACAAGATGAAAGCGATGGAACAGGAACATCGCTCACAGTTGGAACAAACATCCGAAAGGCAGGCAAACCTTGAATCCATCATCAAAAGACAGCAATCTGAAATTACCCATCTGCATAAGATGATTGAAGAGAAGAACAAACAGATTGCAAAACTTGACAGGCTGGCTTATCCGCAGCGTTATCGCCTTTCTTCGAGAGCAGAACTTATCCGAATCTTCGTGCTGAACTATCGCAATCCATCCCTGCATATCTGGACGAAAGTTGGGGATGCCCTTTTTGATGACACGAAATATGACATTCCATACGATACCGCTCAAAGGCATTTTCGTGAAGAACTGACGGACGAGGAATTTGTCAATGCCGTTTTTGAACCACAGGAACAAGTTAACGAAGCACAAGTCCAACTACTCGGTGCGGCTTTCATGCTGGCAAGTGGCGGTCCAGCACAGGCTCATGTCGGTACAGGTGGCGGTGGCTCACAATCAGATATGCCGTGGGGTGAGAAGAAAAAGAGTAGTGGAATAAAACGATAAAATTAAACGTTTGTACTCATTTTTGATATATAATCCAACTTGCACAATTCAAACAGCCTTCATGACAAATCAAGTCTTTTGCATTTATCATTTCAGCGTATCCTTGATAGATTGGCATAAGCGACGTTATTTGCTCAAAGGCTTGTTTGTCTTCCGGATAACCGAATGAAGGAATGAGTAACACTTTGTCTGTTTGAAGCCAATTGATGTATGCCCAATTATGTTTATGTTGACGTTGGGTGTTATACTCCAGCTTGAAAACCTCATTGAAGTGTTGTCGCAGAATCTCAATAACTTTAGAGGTGAAATTTTTGTCAAATCGGTCGTAATTGGTTATCAAAACGCGGTCATTGCCTATATACCTGACTAAGCCATCTGAATGACCATAAAGTTCAGACTCATCCCAAGGGAGAATAACCAATTCGGCCATAAAATGTTCTTCTATGGCTTTGGCCAGTTCTTTCCATGATATCCTGTTTTCTTTGAATACCTTTTCTATCATAATGATTTTATTATCGCAGCGAATCACATTACCGCCATCTACTATTAAAGGCTTTGTAGGTTGTTTTACTTCAAACCCTAAATCATTGCAAACTTGGTTTCCATCTGTCCGTGTTGCAAGCAGTTCTTTCGTTTCATGCAAATAATCAGGATCATAATCAAAGCCACAAAATGTATCTGCTGCAATTTGAATAGGCATATAGTCCCTGCACCAAACATCGTTCGTATTGACGAGTAATCGATATTCAACACTGTGTTTTTCGAGTGCAGAGACCAGCGATGCATATGTCTTGGGAGAAACTCTTTGCAGCAAAGAAGAGAAATAAACCCTATTACACTGGAAGTCTGTTATCATAATTGTGGCTTTGGATTGTAATTTTTTGTTGTACTTTCCAGTATAACGTGATATTTTCCTGTTTTATCTTTAGTCTCGACTATTCTCTTGGTAGGCTTATCCCAATTTACGTCATCAAAAACAAATCGCTGGTACAAGCTGTCTTTTATGCCTATGCGTTTTGTGACATTACCAATTTTTCTGTCTTTATTGAATGTGTCAGGAATAGCAATTATATCAGGCATCCCAGAACAATGATTGAATATCTCGTACATTGATAGCTTCGGACCACCGACGACTCCAATCTGTTCCCATTGCTTCTGTTCGTCCTGTTTGTATATTTCTATACCGCGAATAAGAATGCCTCCAAATCGCATCAATTCATTGTCATCTTGAATTGTTTCAAAAGCAATATCTACACCGCTGGCATGAAAGAACCATTCCTCGCATTTGCAATCACGGCAGTATGTGCTTATGTCTATGTCCTGTTCATTAGCATCATATAGATAGAACTCTATTTCGGCAAAACGATAAATAACATCACAGTTATCTCTCGAATCATGCTTAAGAATGCAATAGTGGTTCATTAGTTCTGTTGCAATCTCATTGAAATGTTCCCTTTGTATATCTTTAAGAAAACTCAAATTCATGGTGTCTATCAATTAAAGGTTAATGTATGATTACAATAGCAAACACAAGGTTCGCCTTCTCTGCTCGTCCGACATTCAAACGCCAATAATGTCTAACGCAATCATAGATATCTGCTCGTTCTTTACTCTTATATGTCTTTGATTTTCATACATAACACCCCAGCCTTATACTGATGTTCTTTATCGGTATGCTTTCCTGACACATAGAAATCATTAACATCGCACACCAATTCCCCCTTTCTGTTACAGTGTACCATTGCAACTTTGTCTGCAAGGTGATAAATACCGATGGCATTGTTGCGAATACATGCCAGCAAGTCCTTGTCTTCTTTAACAAGAGCACACAAAGATGATTCTTTGAACTGTTCTGCCAGCGTTTCATTTATACCACGCAGATATGGCTTTTTGCTTTCTTTCGCTATTTCCATAGTATTCTATTTTCTCTAACTTTATCATTCAAATCTTTGAGACTGTTTATCAACTCTTCAAATGATACAGACTCACCATAAATCATGTGCAACCGCATATTCTCATAGTCGGATTTCCACTGTTCAATAACAGAAGCAGGTGGAACTATATTGAGCGTTGAAGGATAAAGTGTGTCATAATCAAAACCACGCAAACCTATGAATGTGCGACGATGTTCTACCACCTGACGGTAAAGCACTGTATCATTGATAGCACACTCGGCTATTGGAGTTTTCAACATCTGTCCGATGTCATACATGTGCCGTGACATACGCTCTATTCTGATTAAATCCCTTGGTTTGGCAAATTCCTCATGAAGCAGGAATACCTTTTCAAGAAAAGTGCGTTCGGGAAGCACTGCACGTACCATGAACTTTGGTTCTGTAAAAGGAGCTTTCGGATATACTTGGTCTATCATTGAATCAAGAGCAATCCCACTTACAGGCTCGCTCATTGACCTTCCGCTGACTTCCACTTTTACTTTTGGCAGGATATATTGATTGCCGTCCATACCATCTATGGAAACGGATAACACAGAATCATAGTTGATATTTATGACTTCCGGGTCGGTCGTGGTGACAGGGGTAATGTCCACATTCACCTTGAACTTTTCTTTTGACATGCCGTTTTGGTACAACAGCTCTACCAAATCGTGTTGCATGGTTTCACGAACAAAGAAACAAGCTGCGCGACGCAACTTGTCACTGATTTGCGTTTTAGATAATGTCCCGCTGAAACCAAGATATTCCCGGTCAATGGCAATGTCTATATCTTCTGAAAAGCGGTCAATCAAATGCCAGCACTTACTCAGCGATGTACCGCCTTTGAAAGACAGATGATCGGCATACGGCAAACTGAACATTGCGCGGAGGACTGCCGTCACCCACCAATCCTTTTCTATGACCTCACGTTGTCTTATATTCAACTCCGTGGAAACACGGTCAAGTATATCCACACGGTCTTCCGTTGACAAATCAATGAATTTCATCGCTGCAATATCGTTTTTATCCATGTCGGAGCAAGCACTATATCGTGATTGAAATCCTGTTCCGAAACATGTTCTGTTATCATTTTTTTTATTATTTCCTTCTGGTCTTTTGTTATGTTTTTCTCGCCAATCTCACGCATGGCGAGAACTGCCAGTTGCATCAGTTGGGATTGATAAGCGAAATTCCCCAAGTCGTTACTATGCCGGAATGTGATACTCTTTCCCTCTCCAAACCTCATCTGCCGGGCAGAACCATCTGTTATGTAAATGATATTAGCCGGAACCTGTGTGGATAATCCTAATTTGTTAAGCGCATAAGCTCCTGTCGGAATGACACGCGCATTGTCCCGTTGCGCTATTTTTAAGGCAATGGCATCTAAGGATGGTTCTCGTAGCGTATCATCCCACTTGTCATATGTAGGTATATAGTAAATGCCTTTTGCAAAGCGACACAAATTCCCATTGCGACACAAACGGCTTAATCCCGACCGTACAGCATCGGGAGTACCACACGTTGTGAAGTCATCAGGGATAAATATTGTCCCCTCCTTTGCATGTTCCACAATATCGTACATCGCCTTGTAAGAACTGTTTGCACCCATAATTACAATTTTGCCACAAAATTAATATTTTTTTGTGTTATCCCATAATTCCACATGGAATTTATTTACTCTATCTTCTGATAATATGGATTTTCATGCTTTATTCATCTACCATAGCGTTTTTATGGAAATAAATCAAAGTGTTATTATCCACAAAAGATCGCTGATGGTCTGAAAAAGATTTCCGATTCAGCCTTTTCCGATTGCAGTAGTTTGACTTCTATTGTTATTCCTAATAGTGTGTCAAGTATAGGAAAGGCTCTTTTATCAGGTTGTATAACTTTACATAAGTTATCGTTACCATTTATTGGATCTTCTTTAGATAAACCATTGGACTCAAGTAGATCATTAGGATACCTTTTTATGTCAAAAACTTTCAAATATCCGGCACAAGAAGATAAAATAGAAGGTTATATTGCTATATTATATGGTTCTACAGGTCAATTCTCAAATAAGCATGCTTATTATATTCCAATTTCATTGAAAGAAATAAATGTCACAAATCAAATGCAGCTTTCTGACGGTAGTGATGATCACAGAATATTTCCAGGTGTTTTTGGAGGTTGTACAAATCTTGAAACGATAAACCTACCATTAACAACCACAATTGGAAAATATGCATTCCGCACCTGCTCCAACCTAAAATCACTTTCTTTACCTATAGCAAAGAGTATCAATTATACGCAGGAATTAACATTCCCAAGTTCTCTTGCTTCTTTAAATATTGGTAATCTTGAAAATTTAAACCGGGAGATGCTTTCTAATTTAAGTAAACTGGAAGAACTCACTATCCCTTTTGTTGGTACAGGAGTAAAAGAAACCGCTACAGGGGTACAAGGATTATTTGGCGATCTTTTTAGTACCGACTCTAATTCCGGAATGAAAGCTGTTACTCAATATTATCAGGATAATAAAGCTAAAACGTATTATTTACCTGCCAATTTAAGGAAAGTAACAGTTACAGAGGAATGTGAAGAGCTTCAATATGGCGCTTTTTATGGTTGTTCTACCATTAAAGAAATCACACTTCCTTATACCTTATACATGGTTGGTGAAAAAGCACTTTATGGTTGTGCTGGTTTAACTGATATCTATTGCAAGGGAGCTGCTCCCGCTGCTGCCTACGACAATAGTTTTACCGGAATCAGAGTCACCACTTGCAAACTACACATCCCCTATAACACTACAGACCTCTATAAGGCAAGTGATGGCTGGAAGAAATTTTTCTATATGCAGGAAGAAGCCCCCCTGACTGTCAATGTGACTAAAAATATATTGAATGCAGGTATTATTTTAGGAATCACTGAATACCAGCAAGGAGCCATGGTAAACTTGTCAGCACGAGCGAACTCAGGCTATCGTTTCAAATGTTGGATGGATAACGGAGAAATAGTTAGCGAAGAAGATAATTACTCCTTTACTATCAATGAAAACAAAAATTTATTAGCCGTATTTATACCTGTACAAAATGAAAATTCACTGATCATCAACACAGAAAGTAATGCAGTTAATTTTACATGGAAAACAATAGATGATACGAATGAATACATATTAAAAATATATTCGGACATAGATATGAAGAAAGAAATCGCTTCTTATCAATTTGATGCAAAAGGCGAATTAGTCACTCGTACAGCCTCCAAGCTTTCTTTCCGTGTGACGGATTTAAAACCGGAAGTTACCTATTATTATAGCTTAATTGCAAATGATAAATCTAATAAAACCCTATCCGAACAAATAGGGACATTTTCTACAACGCCTACAGGTATTGAAGACATATCAACTTCCACCAATATTTGCATAAGAGTAGAAGGCTCTTCTCTTTGGATAGAAAATGCACAAGAAAAAATGATCTCCGTATATAACTTACAGGGCGTATGCCAAACAGTTATTCATAAAGCAAAAGATATGGAAATGATACAGATAGATCATTCGGGTATTTATTTGATAAAAGTGGATAAGCTTTTGCAGAAAGTCATTATTAAATAATCTATTTAAGAAGGGAGAGACATTTTAAAAGGGTTTCTTCCTTTTCTTTTTTGAATCATAGAACTATCTTTGCTGATTAAAACCAAGAAAGGAGAATGAGCAATGTACGAATGGGCTAAAGAAATGAATTGTGCTGTCACAGTATGTGACACCAAAGGAGTTATCCTTTTTATGAATGATAAAGCATGTAAAACATTTGCCAAACACGGCGATCTGATCGGTAAGAATCTTTTCGATTGCCACAATCTACAATCACAGGAGAAGATACGTGAGATGCTGGCAACAGGTGGCAGTAATGCCTACACGATAGAAAAAAATGGCATCAAGAAAATGATCTATCAAACACCCTGGTTTAACGAAGGAGTAGTAAGTGGTCTGGTGGAAATATCAATGGAACTTCCGGAAGAGATGCCGCATCACATACGAAAATAAAATCATCACGAGAAGATTATTTTCACTTACATAGCCATACAGGAATGAATAAATTTACGATTAGACGATTGACGATCTACAATTGGGATTACTCTATCTCTAATAGCGTTGAAACAGGCTTTTAAAAGAGCAACTTCAATCGTACATCGTCAATCGTCCAATCGTAAATTTATTCATATTCGTACAATCATGAACTAACTTCTTGATACCTGTAACCCTTTGTCAGATAAAGTCATTTCTACAAATCGTGCACAAGGGTTAGGCGCATATTCTGTGAGTATCCGACGAATCTGAACAGCCGCCTGTGGATCTTTGGCAACCATATACAGATATCCGCCACCACCAGCTCCCGGCAACTTATGCCCTAAAGTATAATCTTCAATCAAACGGATTATCTTTTCCACTTCCGGTGGATTTGTACCGGCATCAAGTGCTTTATTCTGTATCCAACTCTTTCCTACCAACTTACCGTAATTTATGAAGTTACCACGTAAAATAGCCTCATTCATATCCAAAGCATGTATTTTCATCTCTGACAACAAAGCAAGATGATTCCCGGAATTAAGAAACATAGAACGGACAATCTCTCCTAAAATACCTTTTGCCGTACGGGTTATACCAGTATAATAAAGCAAATGACAATCCCGATATTCAGGATTCGTAAATAACTGATCGGGTAACCAACGCACTAACGGAGTCTGGTCAAATCCGGATTCCGTTTGCAACAACTTAACTCCGGAGAAAACGCCACCATATTGATCCTGCCAGCCTCCTCCCGTGGTAAGCAACTGCTCCAATACCAATGTACAACGACAAATCTCATTCTTATCCCATGCCAAACCACAGAAATCATTGATTGCTCCCAACACAGTAGAAGCAAGAATAGAACTTGTTCCCAGTCCGGAACCTGCCGGTATAGCTGCAAGCAATGTAACTTCAATACCGGCACCAAAAGCTTCTAACTGTTCCCTCAAAGAATCATATTGCACCTCCGAGAACTGAGGAACAAAGCCAGCTAGCGCCAATGCGGCTTTAGGTATAGAGAAAGGAGAACCTATTTTTCGGTAATCCTGCAACTCTTCATACGTATTCACCACTTCCATCGCTCCCATATCTATGGAACGAAGTACAACATGAGGTTCTTTACAAGTTTTGACGTATACTTGCAAAGGAGGTTGCCCGTTCAGTTCGATAGCCAGATTCACCACATTTCCCCCCGAATAAAGCGAATAAGGAGGAGTGTCTGTCCAGCCACCGGCCACATCGATACGTACAGGACTACGTCCCCATACAATCTGATCGGAATAAACATTCAGCTTCGGATTACATTTCTGCTTGCAAACCTGCCCTAGTAAGCCATTTCGCAAAAGATTGAATGCCTCTTTCTCTTCTTCCTTGCTGCCCGGATCATTTTTCAATTCCATCACGCGCGCCCGCAACATCCGGTTATGCATTTGCAATAACTGTGCAGTATCACCCGGCAGTGCCTGGGGCACTTCAAGTCCGAGATTTACAAATTCATGGGCAGCATCTTCCAAATCGAGCTGATAGAAAACACTCTTCTCATAATTGTCTGACAAACCCTTCCAGTTTTCTCGACGAAAAGCCATACGTTGAGCATAAAGCCGTTGCAGATTGGCACGGGCAGAAATTTCATCAGCAGAGAACTTCATACAGTTCAACCACAACACACGTCCTTCTGCCAGATTAGGTTCCGTTGTCATCCAACGCAACAATAAACCAAGTTCATCAACCGACTCCGTCATTGGAAAGATGGAAGCTGCCTGTAAATCATCCGTACCCTCCTGAATGTCATTCCAGTTAATGCCACGCTGTTCCATCCATTCAACAAAAGGAATACCAGTAAACAGAGTACCGGGTGAATCCAATGCGCCCTTAAACACGTCATCCAGTCCATATGGGCGTACCACAAATCCGGCTTCTCCCATAGGAACTACGTCCAAACAAATACCATCGGGTACCGTTATCTCCCAATCATTCTCCGGTACCCCGGTAATAATCTGACGAGATCCCAGTTTCCAACCTTTCCCCACATAACTGTTCTCAATCCATAAGTTGGCATTTTCGGAAGAGAAAGAGATACTGGTAGAAGCATTTTGTACAAAGATGGCGGGATTGGGTTTTACCTTACGATGCATGATTAATCGCTGATCACGCACTTTATCCTGTACAGCCGATGTAGAAGAGATTAACTCACGGCTCGTGCCATAGTGGTAAAACTCTCCCCCGGGTAAAGGCAGTATAGCGACGGAAAGACTATTCAGTTCGACATCTTCTATTTTGGGATGACTCCCCAGTGCAAGCCCATAATCTGAATAAAGATCATAATAGGTAATCTCTCCGGAATTAGTATCAAGAGAACGTTTCATCAGCAATTCCACAGCACGGTCGCTAAGCAACCATATCCCAATATCCATTAAAAACAGATGTGTTTTTGCCAGTCCTTCCAATTCTGCAAGAGAGGGCTTTTGCAGCATAAAGTCGAGAATATCCGGTGTCTTACGATCAGAGACAAACACTCCATGATGCGTAGCTAATGACGGATTGACCCAAAGCCCATAACATACCACATCGGCCTGAGGAATCTCCTGCAAGGGCTTCTCCGAACGGATATATACATCTCCGCTGGCTATCAATGTATGCATATTCTCCGGAGCCATGTTCATAATTCTCTCATAAAGCGGCAATTGCAAAGAGAGTAGATTCTGCCCTAACTTCTGTCCACGCTCCCAACTGAAAACAGGGATCGGCGTAAGAATTTTCCCGGAAGGGGCATATCCCGGAAGTCTCCGGCTCTGCCCTCCGGCATGTAGTAAAATTCGTTTTTCAGCTCCCAACCAGTTTGAAAAAGACTCTTTAGAAGCATAATTCTCATGACATGCCTGTAACAACCAAGTTGTTCCACCACCCGAACCTAACTTTGCTCCAACAGGATCGGAAGTACAAAACCATTCTGAGGCATCTACTTCTTCCAGTTCATGAAAGCAGTGCACCAGATTCGGAGGAAGAGATAATAATTTCTTCATGATATATCTGATATTTTATTTGTATGTATTAACGTATTTCATCGTATTTCCATTGACACCGGGCCATATCTACATTACCACTCTTTTTGAAGCAGACGCCTTCGTGCTGTAATAAGGTCCGTTGTTCTTCCCACCCCGGAACAAGCCTGCCCTGCGCATTGACTACCCGGTGACAAGGAAGATTCAGGTCAAGAGGTACCTGCTTCAAACTACGTCCCACCATGCGTGAACATTGTGGTTTTCCCAGCAAAGCGGCTATCTCTCCATAAGAGATTACTTTCCCGGCAGGAATATCCCGTACCACTGCATACACCTCCCGGCAGAAGGCATCGGACATGGTTTCTTTACCAACCTTATAATCTTTCATTCCGTTTCTTTATCCTTTACGTTTCAAAAACTCCGTCGGACTTTCTCCAAACTGTTCCTTATAACACTTTGTAAAATAAGAAGGAGAAGTAAAGCCTACTTCATAAGCAATCTCCGCCACCGTCAGTTCCGAAGAAGCCAACAGAGAAGCCGCCCGCTTCAGACGCGCCATACGTAGCAATTCATTAGGCGCATAATTGGTCAGCGATTTTATTTTGCGATAGAGCTGCACACGGCTCAGTCCCATATCTTTTCCTAAATCTTCTACATTCAATCCGGAGTCACTCATCTTCTCTTCAATAATCTTCTTGAATTTCTCGACAAAGTCTTTATCGAGATCGCAGATATCCTCCTTCGCCAATGTCTGCCGATCACCAAAGAATTGCTTTAACCGTTGGTGTGAATCTATCAGATTACGGATACGTGCCAACAGAAGCTGCGAACTAAAAGGTTTGGAAATGTATGAATCTGCCCCACCATCATAGCCCTGTATGCGTTGTTCGTCCAGAGAACAGGCAGTCAGCAATATCACAGGAATATGACACGTCTGCAGTTCACTCTTCAACCGGCGGCAGCACTCAATACCATCCATACCCGGCATCATAACATCCGAGATAATCAGATCAGGCACATACTTCATTGCTTTCCGGATACCTTCGGAGCCATTAGCGGCCTCAATCACAGAATATTCTGCATTGAGCAACCCATGGACATACGAACGTATATCCGCATTATCATCAATTATCAGTACAGACATCCTTGAAGAGTCATAGCCCAACTCCTGTTCCTCTTCATCTTCTGAAAACTCAACAGGCAAATCCTGCTCAGATACTTCCAAAGATAATGTATCTGCAACAGACGTACAGTTACATACCGGTAGTTCTACCGTAAACATCGTCCCCTGCCGTTCGTCACTTTCTACCTGTATCGTACCACCATGCATCTCTACAAAAGCTTTGACCAATGCAAGCCCGATACCCGACCCCGCATGATGCATATCTATCTTATAGAAACGGTCGAAAATGCTACAGATATGTTCTGCCGAGATAAGACTGCCGGTATTGGCTACTGTAAAACGGAAGAAGTTCTGCCCTTCTTTTTCCTGTGCGGAAAGACGAACCGTAACCTTTCCATTCTCCGGCGTAAACTTAAACGCATTGGAAAGAAGATTAAAGTAAATCCGCTCTAATTTCTCTACATCAGCAAGTGTATGATAATCTGTATCAGGCATACTATCAAAAGAGAAGCGAATATGTTTCTTACGTGCCGCTGCAAGGAAAGATTCGTTCCAGTTTTCAAAACACTGCAACATATCTATCGAGACAGGAGTATACTCCATTTTGCCATTCTCGTACTTACGGAAGTCCAGAATCTGATTGACCAGACGCAACAAAATATTCACATTGCGCTGAACAAGCAGCAACAACCGATGCTGATCACCGGAAAGATCTTTGTCTGCAAGTAATTGCTCTACCGGGTCGGCAACCAATGTCAACGGAGTGCGGAAATCATGAGAGATATTTGTGAAAAACACCAGTTTGGCATGAGTAGCTTCTTCCAGCTGATGCGAAAGCTGTATCAACTGATCACGTTGTTCGGAAAGAGTATCCCGCTGCTCTTCAAGCTGCTTCTTTTGTTTGGATAACTCAATATTCAGCCTATTTTTGACACGAAGCGCTTTATAAGCCACCAGCAACAATCCGGCTACCAGCAGTAATACAAGCAAACTACCATAAAGCACCACTTGCTGATTGGCATAACGAGAGAGGTAGCCACTGATACGTCCGTTCAGCGTTTCAATCTTCTTATCCAACTCAGCGATATGGGCAGTCTGGAGCTTCATTACCGGAGCGTTAATCGGATCTACAATGGCAGTCTCCATCGTGGTTTCACGTGCAAAAGGCTTCTTTTCGAGAATGTTCATTGCCATTTCCAGTACCTTATCTCCATTGGTAGGATAAATAAAAGTTGCATCCAACACACTGTCCAACACCAACTCTACTCCATTCCCTTTGCCCGGCAAGGCATCAATACCCACAAAAATAATATCTTTGGCCCGCCCCAGCTTTTCAGCCGCTTCAAAAGCTCCCGGTGCGATGCGGTCATTATGAGAGTATACGGCATCGATCTTCGGATAAATCCGCAATAAAGAATCCATAATGATCCGTCCCGGCTCACGTTCCCATGCAGCATCGGCCCTGGCCAGCAGATGAATATCCGGATAACGGCTAATGGCACTCATAAATCCCTGGTGCCTCTCCATAGCCGGAGTTGAACCGCTCAGGCCGGTAAGCTCTACTATGTTTCCTTTACCACCCAGTTTGGCAGCAAGATACTTTCCTACTTCGCGTCCTATCTCATAGTTATCTGCTCCCATAAAAGCAGTATATTTGTCAGAAAGAATCTTTCTGTCCACCACAATTACGGGAATACCTTTATCAAAGGCCTCTTCTACTATTGGTGTAATCGGTGCTGCCTCATTGGGGGTAACAATCAGCAGATCTACCTTCTTATCAATAAAATACTGAATATCTTCCTGTTGCCTCCGGTTATCGTCATGCGCCGAACGTATCTCTACAGACACCCCTTCATAAAACATGGCTTCGCGCAATATTTCATCATTCATCTTATGCCGCCAGCTGTCATCACTACACTGAGACATACCGATTACATAGCGCGGAGTATCCCTCTTGCAGGAGGTCAAGGCAAGTATAAAAAGTACGACTGAAACAATATATCTCATAATTTATTCTGTTCTTCTCTCTGTGACTTGTATATTACGTATCTCGTTATTTGCATTCACTACCGGAAAATACATCAACTCCACTTTCGCCGGATTAAGTGAATAGGTCCCTGTATAACGCGGGAGCAACGAAATGCGGAAAAGATGTTTTCCTACTGGTAACTTCTCACAAAAGATAACGGTTTTTTCTTTAAAATATTCGCGATGTACCTCCGAAATATTACTATTTATTTTAGAATTATAGCTACAGGATGCAGGAATCGGTACTTCCAGCATCACATATTCTGCTCCAGCTTGCTTTACATTGAGAGTAACCACCAGTGTAGCAGGTTCTCCTGCTTTCAACCGGTCACCCCCCTCAAAAACAGACTGTACTTCAAATGCATCACTGCCATTAGCTTCTGTCACCCGCTTTACGATAGATGAACTAAGTATTAGAGGTATCCCCTCTTTACGGGTCAGCACCAGAGACTCACCGGCAGCTAAACGGGTGGTATAAGGAAACTCTGTTATTTGCCGATTTTCCTTTCCTGTGAGTTCTACAATTGCCGGAACACCTTGTTGAGATTGCCCATCCAGCAAATCATCCAACACAGTTGCCACCGCCAAAGAAGCCTGGTAAGTATTCCAACCCATATTTCGCGTACGAAGAATATGCCATTGCATTGCTTCTTTTAAGTGACTCAAAGAAGGTTCACTCTTGATTATCCGATAAGCGATCAGCGTATTTTCCAATCCGGTGTAATCACAGTAGGATAATCTTCGGTCGTCCGTACAATATACTCCACCCAGCGCATCTTCTTTCAGGTACCTGCGAATACTGTCGGCCACACTAACCCGCGATTGTAACATCTCCCAAAGCAACAGTTTTTCTTTGAGATAGGATTGAGGTAAATATGATTTATCAGCTTCTTTTAAGGTCTTTTCTTTTGCCTCACATTGCTCTACCAATGGATTCAGCAAACGGAATATTGCCGCACAATCCTGTTCTATCCCCCAATACCACAAAGCATGAAACAGGTATACATCCTCTAATCGTTTCCCTCTGAAAGGCTGTGCCAATTCATAACGTACTCTCAATTTATCCAAATTAATCCGAACCTCATAACCGTCTTCCATAGCCATCTTCAAGGCTCTCAGAATATGTCCCGACATCCATGAAGAAGATTCTGTCGTACGTCCCCACCATCCCCAAAGCTGTTCGTCATTCTGATTATTGACCAGACGGCGAATAATCTTTATTATCTCCTTCTCACCCGTAAACCTTTCACCGTTATAATAAGCTATCTTTTTCTGTCCCAACAGTCCTATCAGTTTAGAAGCCAATTGTTCATTACACCAATAGCGATATCTCCCTAAATAATTAACAGCGTCCTGATAACTATCTAACTGACTTCCGCTAAGTTCCACCCTGACTTCCTCCCCCGGTCCGGCTTTCACCTTCACCGTTTCATCCTTTTGCAAAACACAAAGAGATCCTTTTGACAACTCAGTCCCCTGTGCAACTACAGGAATCATATGCTCTTCTCCATCTCTGTAACCATCGTCACGAGTAAAAATATAACCGACCTTCATACTATCCGACGTGGTAACCTGCACAGGCAATCCTATGCTATAAGTTCCTTTTAATCTTACCTCCTGTCTCATCAACGTGTCAGCCTCAACACAAAAAACGGTACTCCCTTTTACCTCTTCCTCTTTTGTATAATTACGTATTGTCCCGGTGAAATTAGTTGTATCGCCCACAGTCAGGAAACGCGGTGTTTTCAATTCCGCCATCAGCGGTTTGTAGGATTGTATCGACTGACGGTAAGTACCGGAATTCAGTTTACGATTCATAGCATAAACCACTGCATCCCATTTTGTTATATTATCAGGAAAAGTCACATTAAACTGCGCTTTGCCTTCTTTATCCGTATACAACTTCGGCTCCCAAAAGCCTACATCAGAGAAATTACGACGAAGCCCGTTCAGTTGCATCAATTCATCATACAGCTTATGTTCAGCCTCTTCAGAAGTTTTCGCCTCTTCATCCGGAAGTTCTTCTTCGGGAGGGATAGCATCAGCACCACTTCTCGTAGTTGTAGTTAAAAGACCACTCACAGAACCAGCGAGAGCAGACCGGACTCTGGTTCCATACCCCGTTACTACTACTTCATCAAGCGCCAAATTATCCTCCTTCATCATAATGATCAACTCCGTATTAGGCCTTACTTCCACTTCCTTCGTTTGCATTCCGATAAAACTGAATTCCAGCGTACTATTACCTCCACGTTCGCACATCAACTCAAAATATCCGTCAATGTCTGTAACAGCACCATTTCCGGTTCCCTTCTCTACAACCGAAACACCAGTCAACGGCTCGTCATCTCCTTCAATATATACATAACCAGACACTTTATCTCTGCCTGCCCAACGCGTTTTCGTCAGCCTTAATTCACGATAAGTCGGTTTCAAAGAGAACGTACCAAGGTGTCTTTGCAATGCCAGCCACTGTGAAGAGAGAGAATCCCGCTCGTGCCATACCGACATTTCCATATTGATATCTACATGATGACAAGGACGCAATTCAATACGATCCCGTTTCAGATATTTCCCGTTATTATAAAGAACAATAATATTATATACACCTATAGGGATCTCAATATTCCTGTCCCCATTTTTAACAATCATATCCGGATAAGAAACTTTCCGGGTAATCCGATCTTCAAATAATAAACCAGCCACTCCGGTAGAGTCTTTTTCTACGGGTAACCGAAGATTTAGCGCTTTATCCGATTGAGCAATACAGATGTTTTGCGGATGCCAGGCATTTCTCTGCCTGCATTTCTCTACAAACTGCCGAAATACTTCTGGTGTGAAATAAAAATCATTCAGGTTGGTTATTACATCAGTAGATGAAAAACTAAGATATTTAGGACAAAGCTCTTCTGAATATTTATAAACCACATTGCCTTCAAACTCATAAGCAAAACCACCCTCGTGCCGATACTCTACCCCATTGGCATACTTCCAATATCCCGGCTCTACCGGACCAACCAATACACTTTTCATACGCGGAAGTGCGTAATTGAGATAAACCGGACACATCTTGCCAAATTCTCCCTCCAGACAAGTATATTCTACTCCATCCGGTACGGGAAGACGACAGAGATAAAACTGGTACCGTTCTTCCTCTTTACGGGAAAAAACAGTTCGCCCCTGCCTGTCCCGGATTGTTTTCAGCCAGACTGTTTTTGCTTCCTCCGGAACCTGCTCCATATCCAGGCTCAGGATGGTCTTCTTTCCTTTCTCAAATGAGATAGAATCCAACACGATAGCCCTGTCACACAAGCGTAAAGTCACTTTTTGTTTGGATGATTCGGACGGTATCCGGAAAGAGTATCCTTGCGGTTGTTTAGTCCACGAAAAGTAACAAGGCTTATCATTCAATTCTATCACATAAATAGTTACGGACTTCCCTCCCATCATCACGTAAGGTGCAAACTGAGTACTGCCATCGGGTGTATCCATCACATGTCTGAACAATTGCCCCGAAGGGTATATGAACCGATAATAAGGCAAGCGATCAAGATGCGCCAATCTATTCCAATGTTCAAAATCCAATGAGGCAGAATGCAAATAGTTTTTCTGCTTCATCGAGTAACTCGCCCGTTGCTCACGTGCCTGTGGTTCGGCTCCATAATAAGGCAAATCGGGTATATCATATCCCAACTGAGAGTTTACAGAAAAAGCGGTAAGATCTACATTCGGAACAGGCTCGCCGTATCTATCGCGTACGTGCAATGTAGCATCTACTCTCTGTCCCGGATAAATTCGCTTCGGCAGATTCGTTTCCACAGACAGGCTGTTGGGGTAAACACGATACACACGTTTCAGTGACCTCTCTTCATTTCCCATGAAATAGAACACTTCAATGTAATAAACCGCTCGAGTATCAATGTCACCAATATGCAAGTCCAGCTCCTTTCCCGCCCCCTTTTGCAAAAGCTGATTACCTTGATAGACATACCACGACACATCCAAATTCAAAGGATTCGTCAGGCAAGCTTTCAATGAGTCGCTATCTATCTCCCCTTTCAAATCCAACTGACTATTCATATCTGCTACTGCAATACGTGATTCGTAGTTAAAAGCCGGTACTCTTAAAAGATAACCCGTAACAGCCTGGCTAAATTTCTGCTCATAAGGTAGATGAATCTTCCGAATCTTTTTATCATTCCCACATATTAACTCAGCTTCTACACTTCTCTCCACCCCCTTGTCCAGAAATGCAAAACGTAAAGAATCCCCCCGGGTATGATACTGCAATTCGTAGTGTGAATGATAAAAAGTGGCACGGCATCGTTGTTCTCTCCGCTCATTGTCCGGCGTCAGTAAAAGTACATTCACCTCGTATGCGCAATCTGACGGACCAAATATATCGGCAGGAATCTCAAGATGCGTTTTCCCTGCTGCATCCAGACTGATACGGCGAAACATCAAGGTATCCGGCAGTGACAGTACACTTATGTAAGAATGCAGTATTGTGCGAAGCCGAACGGTGATCTCCACCTCCATTTCTTGCATAGGCAATCCATTGGCATCTGTCGCAACAACCTCCAGCTTATTTACCTGCGAAGCGTACTGTACATCCGAATGAAGCTTAGCTTCCAATTTACTTCCTGTCAATTCATAGTCTTCATAACGAAAATTGGTAGTAGCCGCTACCCGTCCCCGTTTATCACGTAACTGGATAGAGTATAGACGGTCGAGTTCCAGCTTCAATGAATCGTCCAACTGGAATTCTCCGGCAAAACCTCCCGGATGATAGGGAGGCAAAGTTAATATTTTTTTTAACTGATATCCCTTTGTCCGCATCCACAAAGAAAGCTCCTGCTTCAATGGGCGTCTGTTACCGGACAAGGCATATGATTTAAAACGAACCGTTTCACCCGGTTTGTATTTATTTTTATCTGTTATCATGTAGCTATAAAAGCTGGGACGACTCTCCTCCCGATCCCAATAATCTGAATACCAGGAAGGAACGAGATGTTTTTTCAGGTCGAAGACAGCCCGAAACTTATCCAGCTCAACAGTAAGAATATGATCTTCTTCTTCCGACCAGTCTTCATAACTATATGTTTGGCTGGAGTTATCATACGAGAGACGTTTATAATCCAGTCGTACTTTAGCATCATTACGGATATCACCTTCGGCATCTACCACCTGCAAAGTAAGTGCGCCATATTCTTTGAAAAGAAATACCTGGAAAGGAATAACAGGATGATAGCTGTAATTAATTTTATTTCTCTCAATATTGGCAAAAATAAAATGTCCCTCAGCCGGTTGTTCTTCCCATTTCTCCGAGAAAGAAGTAAAAGGAGTAGCAAGCACTCTATCCCAGTCCTTAGGGCGGAAACGTCCTTTAAGAAGTTTCAATGCTTCCTTATCGCTGAGCTTGAAAACAAAAGTTTCATCCGGAGCATCTTTCCAGACCAGAGGTTGTGCAAGAGTAGACAGGGAGACGAGTAGTAATCCCAATACACAGAAGTTTTTTATCATACTTCGGGAGACATTCATAGCATTCCTTTTCGTCATTTATGAAGGCATTACAGTGTTCAAAGATACAAAGTTTCTTTTAAATTATTGATAAGGAAAAGGCAAAGAACAAGAAAGTAAGTTCTAATAAGTGATTGTTCTATGATCGAAATACACAGTACATACCTACTTTCAATTTGACAAAGTGACATTCCTGATCCTCTGGAATCCTCTAATTCAGGGAAGGTTTCTCACAAGTGATAAAAATCTTCGGCATTTCCAGTTTTGACAATTCTCATTGTACAGTTTTCAAAAAATTACATAACAAAAACATCTTATTCTTTTGACATTCGTTACACAATTCAACTTTATAAATCTCCTTGATTATACTTTTGACAATTAAGATTTGGGTAAATTTAGTCGTCAGTTAGCGTCCGAAAACGTCTTTTAAGGCGGTTTTATTTTTTCTCGTAGAGTCTCGAGTCGTTTCTCTACGAGGTTCGGGTTGTTCCTCGTATACTCTATTAAAACCAAATGTTTCCGCAGAATATTGCTTTAATAAATGTTAACTACGAAAGATATGT